>CALLSU010000050.1:0-5270 GCA_938011935.1 uncultured Collinsella sp. | reverse complement strand
CCGTCGACAAACAAACCCCCCCCAAAAACCCCCCCCCCCCCCCCCCCCCCCCCCCCCCAAAAAAAAACCGCGCCCGCAAAACAACCCCGCCCCCCCCCACCGGGGGGGCCCACGCCATCTTTTATCAGCCAACTCGCTGAAGTACGGTGACGAAGGCGCAAGGCCGGGAGGGGTTATCAAAGCCGACATCCCGCAGCCGCGAAGCGGCGAGGACGTCGGCGTGATAACCCCGCAGGCCTTGCGCCGACGGGAAGGAACCTACTTCACGACCAAGATGTCGCAGTCCGTGTTGCGCAGCAGGAACGTCGAAATCGAACCTAGCAGCGCATACTTGATCGAGGACAGGCCGCGGGCGCCGCAGAGCACCAGGTCGGGCTTGACCACGTCGAGCATCTCGTCCTTGAGCGTCTCACGAATACGGCCGGCGCGAATCATAACCTCGACCTCGGGAATATCGGGATTGGCCTTGGCCTCTTCGAGCTGCTTGGCGATGGAGTTCTTGAATGCTTCCTCTAGGCCGTTGACCAGATCGACCGGATAGGAACCGGCGCTCTCGAGCGCCGTGGAATCGATGACGTGGCCGATGATCAGCTTGGCGCCGTTGTTCGCGGCGACCTTGATGGCGCGTGCGAGCACAAAATCCTGCTGCTCAGTACCGTCGAGTGAAACAAATACCTTGGTGTAGCCCTCGTTCATGGTTTCCTCCTTGGTCTATCGCACGGGCGCGGGGCTCGTGCATCGGGCGGGCGCGGGCGCGTTGGCCGCCGGACACTTTATCTTGTTGCAGTTATACCCAAGGATTTGGGTTTGACCGCTCGCAATTCTGTGAACGGGCGAGTTTTTTGGTAAGGGTAGGCGCAGGCGCGCCGCCAACGGTTGATAATGGGACATCGCCCGCACCGTCCGCAGAACAATATCGGCGGGTGTCTAACGAGGGGGTCCCTTTGGATATTATCGAGCTTCTAAAATCTGCCTTCATGGGCCTGGTCGAGGGCATCACCGAATGGCTGCCTGTTTCGTCGACCGGTCACATGATCTTGGTGGACGAGTTCGTCAAGATGAACGTGAGCGAGACGTTCTGGAATATGTTCCTGGTCGTGATTCAGCTCGGCGCCATTTTGGCCGTCTGTGTGCTGTTCTTCCATGAGCTCAATCCGTTCTCGCCCAGCAAGGGCAAGGAGGGCCGTCGCGACACCTGGGTGCTGTGGGGCAAGATTGTGCTCGGCTGCATTCCCGCCGCGGCGATCGGTCTGCCGCTTAACGACTGGATGGAGGAGCATTTCTACAACGCTCCCGTCGTGGCGCTGGCGCTCATTGTGTACGGTGTGCTGTTTATCGTGATCGAGAACTGGCGCGCGAGCAAGCGCGAGGAAATGGCTGTTGCCGGTTCGTTTGGTTCGCGTGCTGTGGTGTCGGGTGGACGTCCCGCCGGTGCGCACTTTGCGGCGCCCGCCGCTGCTACCGCTGAGGATGAGGACGATGACGAGAATCTGGACTTTGGCTCCATCGCCACGCTCGAGGACCTGAGCTGGAAGACTGCGCTGGGTATCGGCTGCTTCCAGGTGCTTTCGCTGGTGCCTGGTACGTCTCGCTCCGGTTCTACCATCATCGGCGGCCTGCTTTTGGGCTGCACGCGTTCGGTGGCGTCCAAGTTTACGTTCTTCCTGGCCATCCCGGTCATGTTTGGCGCGAGTGCGCTCAAGCTGGTCAAGTACTTCATCAAGGGCGGCACGTTCGGTGCCAACGAGGTCGCTATCCTGGGCGTGGGCTGCGTTGTGGCCTTTGTGGTTTCGCTCATCGCCATCAAGTGGCTCATGGGCTTCGTCCGCCGTCACGACTTCAAGTGCTTCGGTGTCTACCGCATCATCCTGGGCATCGTGGTGCTCGCATACTTCTTCGTTCTGGAGCCGATGCTCGGCCTCTAACTTAGTCGACGCTGCGCGGCGGCCAGAGCGACAACTTGTCATTCAAAGGGGGCGGCGTGACCAAAAGGTCTATGCCGCCCTCTTTTCATGCCAATTTGTTCGCCCTGACCGTCGCTCGCTGCTGCTGCCATGACATCGGCGGTTTCGTGATTGCCAATAGATTGGTGCAGACTAACCTGACCCCATTGCGCCAAATCCGCTGGGCGGGCCTGACGGTGGCGCACGGAGTCGTGGTGTGATTTGCGTCGGTGTCCGCGCGGCTCGGTATACTGGTACGGCTCAAACTATGGCGCCGCCCGCAGGCGCGCCGTCCGTCAGATGAGGAGTCGCCCATGACCCAGCCCTTGCCCTGGGAAAAGAACGCCGCGGTACCCGTGCCGCCCGCGCCGGAACCCGTGCCGCTCGATGCATACACCGCCCCTGCTGCGCCGGAGCCCGAGCTCGTTCCGCTCGACATCTACGACGCTCCCGCGCCGGCACCCAAACCCGCCAAGCCACTCGTCGACATCGACAGCCTTAATCCCGCCCAGCGCGAGGCGGTCCTGACCACCGAGGGTCCGTTGCTGGTCCTTGCCGGCGCCGGCTCGGGCAAGACCCGCGTCTTGACCTTTCGCATCGCACATATGCTCGGCGACCTGGGTGTTAAGCCCTGGCAGATCCTTGCCATCACGTTTACCAACAAGGCCGCGGCCGAGATGCGTGAGCGTCTGGCGGCGCTCATTCCCAACGGCACCCGTGGCATGTGGGTGTGCACCTTCCATGCCATGTGCGTGCGTATGCTGCGCGAGGACGCTGATCTGCTGGGCTACACCGGTCAGTTCACCATCTACGATGACGACGATTCCAAGCGCATGGTGCGCGATATTATGCAGGCGCTCGGTATCGAGCAAAAGCAATTCCCCATCAATATGATCCGCAGCAAGATCAGTTCGGCCAAAAACGCCATGATCGGCCCCGAGGACATGCTCAAATCCGCCGACAGCCCCAACGACAAAAAGGCCGCGCAGGTCTACCTGGAGCTGGAACGCCGCCTGCGCGCCGCCAACGCGATGGACTTCGACGACCTGCTCGTGCGCACGCTCGAGCTGCTGCGCACCCGCCCCGAGGTGCTCGATAAGTACCAAGAGCGTTTCCGCTACATTAGCGTCGACGAGTATCAGGACACCAACCACGTCCAGTACGAGATCGCCAACCTGCTGGCCGCCAAGTACCAAAACCTCATGGTCGTAGGCGACGATGACCAGTCCATTTATAGCTGGCGCGGTGCCGACATCACCAACATCCTGGACTTTGAGAAGGACTTTAAAAACTGCAAGACCGTTAAGCTGGAGCAGAACTACCGCTCTACGGGTCATATCCTGAGCGCCGCCAACGCCGTGGTGCGCCACAACTCGCAACGCAAGGACAAGCGTCTGTTTACGGCCGAGGGCGACGGCGAGAAGATCCAGGCCTTCCAGGCAAGCGATGAGCGCGACGAGGGCCGCTGGATTGCCGGCGAGATCGAAAAGCTGCACTCCAAGGGCACGAGTTACGACGATATCGCTGTGTTCTACCGCACCAACGCCCAGTCGCGTATCCTCGAAGATATGTTCCTGCGCGCAGGCGTGCCCTACAAGATCGTGGGCGGCACGCGATTCTTCGACCGTGCCGAGATCCGCGACGTCATGGCCTACCTCAAGATGATCGTGAACCCGGCAGACGAGATGAGCGTCAAGCGCGTCATCAACACGCCGCGTCGTGGCATCGGCTCCACCTCGATCCAAAAGATTGAGCAGCTGGCACGCGACAACCGCTGCTCGTTCTTCCAGGCCTGCGAGATCGCATGCGCCGAGACGGGCATGTTTAGCGCCAAGGTGCGCAACGGCCTGTCGAGCTTTGTGTCGCTGGTGCGCGAGGGTCGTCGCATGGACGGCGAGCTCAAGGACGTCGTCGAGATGATCGTCGATAAGACGGGTCTGCTGCAGGCCTTCCGCGCCGAGGGCACCATGGAGTCCGAGAGCCGCGCCGAGAACATCCAGGAATTCCTGGGCGTCGCTGCCGAATTTGAGGAGACGCACGAGGATATCGAGGGTACGCTCGAGAGTCTAGAAGAGCTGCGCGCGGCCGGTGTTGCCGACGTGCCTGCCGGTGCCGAGCCCGAGCCCGTCGTGGTGAGTGCGCCTGCGCCCGAACCGGGGCCATCTGCCCCGGTATCCTCGTTTGAGGCGCTCGTTGGCGCGCGTGACGCCGCGGGCTCCAATCCGCTCGATAGCTTGGCCGCCCCGGCGCTTTCTCCGCAGGATGCCCTGGCCGCCGCCATCGCGGGCAACGCGTATGCCGCGCCGACTGAGCTGCCGGCGGGCGCCGTGCATGCCGACGAGATCGAGCGCACCTACGGTCCGCTCACCTGCAAGGCGCTGCCGGCACTCATGGAGTGGTTGGCCCTGCGCTCCGACTTGGATTCCCTGGCCGGCGAGACGCATGCCATTACCATGATGACCATCCACTCCGCCAAGGGTCTGGAGTTCCCGGCGGTGTTCGTGGCCGGCATGGAGGAGGGTATCTTCCCGCACGTGCACGACTTTGGCGGCAGCGATGACCCGGGCAAGCTCGAGGAGGAGCGTCGCCTGGCCTACGTTGCCATCACGCGTGCCCGTAAGCGCCTGTTCTTGACTTATGCGGCCACGCGTCGCACCTACGGCTCGACCTCTGCCAACCCGCGCTCGCGCTTCCTCAACGAGATTCCGTTTGAGGACATCGAGTTTAGCGGTATCGGTTCTGCCGGTTTTGAGGGCACGGGCTGGGAGAAGCGCGGCGATCGTCGTGGCACGTTTGGCTCGGGTATGGGCTCGGACATGTATGGCGGCAAGGTGTTTGGCTCGCATACGCGCTCGACCGGCGGCTCTGGATCGCGCAGCGGATCGAGCTTCGATGACTTCTTTGGCGGCAGCACTTATGGCACCGAGCGCCATCGTGGGGTTTCGCCCGACGCCGGCCGTGTTGCCTCGACCTTTGGTTCGGGTGCGCCGCGAGCCAAAAAGCCGTCATCTAAGGTGTCCCCGACGGTGGAGCGCAAGGTCGATCGCGCCAGCGCATCGCAGGACTTTGCCGCGGGTGATACCGTGAGCCACAAGACCTTTGGCACGGGTACCGTGATCTCGGTCGTCGGAGACATGATCGAGGTTCAATTCGAAAAGACCGGCCAGACCAAAAAGCTAATGAAGGGCTTCGCTCCAATCGTCAAGCTGAATGCCTAACTGCGAGGTTGACCGGGCGCGCCGGGGGCTTTGGTCGCCTGCTCGGACAGTCCTGCTCGCACGGAGAGCACATTAAGTGCTCTCCGGCTCGTGCGGAACTCGCGATCGA
>CALLSU010000049.1:0-9431 GCA_938011935.1 uncultured Collinsella sp. | reverse complement strand
CACAATAATCGACGAGCCGCCGTAGCTAATAAACGGCAGCGGCTTGCCCGTCATGGGAAACACATTGAGAATGCCCAGCGCGTTGATCAAAAACTGCACCGCAAGGATGACCGCGGAACCCGATGCCATAAGTGCTCCGCGACGGTCGGTCGCCTGCTCGGCAATGCGAAACGCCGAGTAGATCAGCATCGCAAACACCAAGAAGAACAGCACGGTTCCGATAAAGCCAACTTCCTCGCCGATGATAGCCAAGATGTAGTCGTTATGCGCCTCGGGCAAATACGAGTACTTCATGGTGGAGTTGCCGATACCGCGACCGAACAGGCCGCCCGAGGCAAACGCCATGATGGCAAGCGTGGCCTGATAGCCGTCGCCATATTCGTCTGCCCAAGGATTCCAAGCAACCTCGACACGCGTCATACGATACGGCTCGGCGATAAGGGCGATCGCAATGACGGCGATGCCGGCAACGACCGTCCAAACGATATATTTGGGGTCCAATCCCGCAAACAACGCCATGCACATGAGGGTCAACAAGATGATCAGGACGGTGCCAAAATCGGGCTGAACAAAGATCAGAAAGAGCGAAATGCCCAGGTAGACGCCCATCTTGCGAAGAAACTCGTTGATGTTGCCGCCGGGCGAAAAGATGCGGTCGAGCATGATGGCCGAATACGCGATGGCGAACGGCTTTAAAAACTCAGACGGCTGGAACTGAATACCGGCGATGTTGAGCCAGCGCGTGGCGCCACGACTACCGCTACCCATAAAGAACACCAGAACCAGTAGCCCTATCATGCCCATGAGGAAGATCCTGAGCACGTCTTCCCCAAACCAACTGTCCGGCAAGACGCGGCAAACGCGGCCTGTCGAAACACGAAAAACGTTGCCGAACCATTCTCGTGCAGTGCCTCGACCGAAGATGCCGAGTACACCATCAGCAAGCCAAAGCAAACCAAGCTAAACAGGCAAGCCATAAATATCAAACGGGGGCGCATGATGCGGGCGGGGACGCCGGCAATATAGCGCTCACTGAACGTCTGCCCGCCGCGTCCGGAACGCGGCGTGCTACGCAGCGAGGAAGCACGGTCCGAGTCGGGCCTCCTCATATCACTTCGGGGGCTCTCCTCTCTCACCGGCAACCCCTATTCCGTTTGCGATTTCGCTGCTGCGGCAAGCTGGACAACGTAGTCCTTAAACACGCGACCGCGCTCCTCGTAGCCCGAGAACTCGTCAAACGAAGAGCAGGCGGGCGAAAGCAGGATCACGTCGCCGCGGCTCGAGAGTGAGCGGGCAACGTCAACGGCATCGCGCAGATCATCGGCCTGGGCGATATCCACGTCACCATCGACATCGGCCTCGTCCATAGCGGCGGTAAAGCGCTCGCGCGCATCGCCAAAGCAAACGACCGAGCGCACGCTGTCCATAACGACGCGGGCAAAGTCCGCAAGCGGCGTACCCTTATCGTGGCCGCCGAGCAGCAAAATCACATCGTCGTCGGGAAACGCCGTCAGGGCCTTTTCGACTGCATCGGTGTTCGTTGCCTTGGAATCGTTGACGTAGCGCACGCCATCGATCTCGCCACAGGGTTCCACGCGGTGTTCGAGTGGCTGGAACGATGTCAAACCGCGGCAAATGCCCTCGGGATCGGCACCGACGGCCAGAGCAGCCGTGGCGGCACATAGGGCATTGATGACATTGTGATGGCCCGAGATCTTGAGTTCGGACGTGGCGACAAGCTGAGTCTCGACACCCCTCAGGCGCACGACCATCTTACCGTCGCGCACAAAGGCGGCGTCTGCACCCTCGGGCTCGTCAAAAGCGACCTTGCAGATACGGCGACCCGGTGTGTAGATGTACTCATCGAACTCATGGATGCCGGCATCCTCGACGTCGATAACCACGAGGTCGTCGTCGACCATATTCTCGAACAACTTGATCTTGGCAAGCGCATAGTTCTTGTGGCTCTTGTGCCAGCCCAGGTGGTCGGGCGTGATGTTGAGCAGTACCGCCACGCGAGGATGAAGCTCGGCGGTCGTAGCAATCTGATAACTCGACAGCTCGGCCACAAACCACTCATTGTGTGCGCGGCCGTCGATCTCGTTCACCGGCGGCTCACCGATATTGCCGACGGCCACGCTGGCTTCACCGGCGGCCTTGAGCAGATAATCGGTCAGCGACGTGGTAGTTGTCTTGCCATTGGTGCCCGTGATGGCGATCCAATTTTGGGGAGACAGGCGATAGGCAAACTCGGGCTCGCCCATAATCTGAGCGGCATGCTCACGCCCAGCCTTAAAGAAGGCCGAAAACTCCGAGATACCCGGGCATGTCACGCACACGTCATAGGCACCCTCGACCTGCTCGGTGCCGTAGACAAACGACACGCCCTGCGCCTCGAGTGCACGCGTGGCGTCATTGGGCTCGGAGGTACCGCCGCCATACACGGTCGTGGCGCTCACGCGCTCGGGGTGAGCCAGCGCCCATCGGGCGACATCGAGACCGGATTTACCCTGCCCCAAAACAAGCAGGCTAAAGACATCAGCAAGAGGCATGAAAGACCACTATCCCAACTGGAAGAACAGGGCGAGGCCAACGGCGCCAAAGGCCGCGGCGATAATCCAAAAACGGATGACGACCTTGGTCTCGGCCCAACCCTTCTTTTCGAAATGATGATGGATGGGCGCCATAAGGAAGACGCGCTTGTGCGTAAAGTGGAAGTAGACAACCTGAATCATGACCGACAGGGTCTCAACGATAAACAGGCCGCCGATGATGAGGGAGACGACCTCGGTGTTAGTCATGATGGACGTACAGGCAAACGCGGCACCCAGGGCAAGCGAGCCGGTATCGCCCATAAAGATGCTCGCCGGATAGCAGTTGAACCACAGAAAGCCCAAGCAGGCACCGGCACACGCGGTGCAGAAGATGGACAGGTTCACGTCTCCGTGCAGAAACGCCATGGCAGCCATGGCGAGCATGGCGATCATGGAGGTGCCGCCAGCAAGACCGTCAAGGCCATCGGTCAGGTTCACGGCATTAGAAAGACCGGCAATCATCAACCAGCAAAAGACAATATAGAGCCACGGGAACGAATAGCCGCAGATGGTGGTCGAAAGCACGCCAAGGTCGATCGTCAACCCACCGGGAAAACGAATCTCGGGGGCGACGCCGCACCAGTTGACGGCAAGTACCGTAAAGGTGACACAGATAATGGTTAGGCCGATCATCTTGGCATGGGGCGTCAGACCGAGCGAGCGCCCATGCGTAACGGAGGTCAGGTCGTCGATCAGGCCCAGCACGCCGGTCGCCAGCGTGGCGAGCAGCACGAGTACGAGCTCGGTGGTGAGCTTGCCCATCAGCAGGCAGGTCAGCGAGATCGCGACGAGGATGACAACGCCACCCATGGTGGGCGTTCCCTGCTTAACCAAATGACGCTTGGGGCCGTCGGCACGAACCTGTTGGCCGATACCCTCGACCTTGAGCAGCTTGATCCACCACGGCATGAGCAGCAGCGCGATGGCTGCGGCGATGCCAAGCCCCAAAAAAGCCTGATACGTTGGATACGAGGGATTGCCGAACATGGGCTAGCACACACCTTCCACAAAGCGGTCGAGCTCAACAAAGCGGGAACCCTTGACCAGTACAACATCATGTTTTTCAAGCGCGCCGCCCATGCGGTCGAGCACCTGCTGATAATCGGAGAACACCTGGATGCGGTCCTCGTCCATGCCCATCATGCGTGCGGCATCGGCCATAAGCTGGGCCAGCTCACCACCCACGCACGCCAGCATGTCGAGCTTCTTGGCGGCGGCATAAGCGCCCACGAGCTCATGCATGCGAGGAGCCTCATCGCCCATCTCGCCCATCTCGCCCAGGATCGCCATGCGAGACCCCGTGCACGAAAGCGAGCACAGCAGGTCGAGACCGGCTGCCATGGATTCGGCGCTGGCGTTATAGGAGTCATCGATGACGCGGGCACCGCTCTTGGCGCGCTTGATCTCCTGGCGGTGACCGGTGATCGTGAGGCCCCTAAAGGCAGCATCGATCTGCTCGGGCGTCACGCCCAGGCGATAGGCAACCGCGGCGGCCTTAACGGCATTAGGAACGGACTGCACGCCGGGGATGGCAAGCATGGTATCGATTGTCTCGCCCTGACCAAAATCGAGCGTAAAGACCGGACGGCCCTCGTCATCAACGCGAACGTCGCGGGCGCGGACCTCATCATCGTCAGAGACACCGGCCAGCATCACGTCGATACCAGCAGGCTGGGCGAACGTATCGCGAATGAACGGCGTAAAATCGTCCTCGCCGCCCAAAACCAGCAGCGGCAAATAGTCGCCGGCGGCGCACATGCCCTGTACAATCTCGGCCTTAGCGCGGGCGATGTTCTCGCGGCTGCCCAAAATGCCGATATGAGAGGTGCCGATCTTGCTCACGATGGCAAGGTTGGGATTGGCGGACTGAGACATGCGCTCAATCTCGTGGAAATGGTTCATGCCCATCTCGAGCACCAGAACCTCGGTGTCGGCAGGGGCCGCCAGCACCGTGAGCGGCATACCGATCAGGTTGTTGTAGTTACCCTTGGTTGCCCAAACGCGATAGCGCTTGGCGAGCACCGCGGCGAGCACGTCCTTGGTCGTTGTCTTGCCGATAGAGCCGGTAATGCCAACGACCAGGCAGCCAAGCTCCAGGCGATACGCATGCGCCAAACGCAGCAGAAACTCCTCGGGATCATCGGTCAGCAAGATGGCACAGCCCTTGTCCTGCGCCAGCGAGACCAGCTCGGCCTCGGGCTCACGCGTCATCACGACGGCGCCGGCACCCGACTGGACCGCACGGGAAGCAAAATCATTGCCGTCGACGTTTTCACCGGGAAAGGCGACGAAAATCGTCCCTTCCTCGACCTGGCGCGAGTCGATAACGCACCCGCGGCATACCCGATCGACTTCTCCCGTCACGGTTCGGGCCCCTGTTGCGGCCGCGAGGTTGTTGACGGCGATCTCTATCATTGCAGCTCCCCTGTAAACCTAAATAATGCTATCGGCGTATTGTATCCCAGCGCCGCGCATGCGTGGTGCAGGGCATGTGAACACCCCTCATATGGGACAACAAACCACGCCCCAAAGATTGTAACCCCCTACTTCGTGTGCGGGATACCCAGCACGTCGAGCGCGTTGGCCATAATGGACTGGAACGGCACCGCAGCGGCATCTGAGCCGCTCGGCGTTCCGTCGAGCGTGATATAGCACAGCACCTTGGGCGATTGTGCCGGTGCAAAGCCCATAAAGGACGACATGTAGTTCTCCTTGAGGTAGCCGCCGTTCTCGTCGGCGCGTTCGGCCGTACCGGTCTTACCCGCCACGTCATAGCCGTCAACCGCGCCGCCAACGCCCGTTCCCTCCGACACGACCGTCTGCATGCACGATGTCACCTGGGATGCGGCATCCTCCGAAATCGCGCGCTCGCCTTCGCCCCAGTCCTTCTCGTCGCCTTTGCTGGACTTATAGAAGTGCGGGGTCATCATCACGCCGCCGTTGGCGATGCCGCCCACGGCACGTGCGATCTCAATCGGCGAGACAGACAGCGCCTGTCCAAAGCTCATCGAGCCCAGCGTGGCGCCGTCATACTGGTCACGCTCCTTGACGATGCCCAGGCTCTCGCCCGGAAAATCGACACCAGAGCTGTGACCGATGCCCCACTTGTCCACATAGGCAGCAAAGTCGTCGGCACCGATCTTGCGCCCCACCAGGACAAATCCCACGTTGGACGAACGGCGCATCATCTCGCGCACATCCATGGTCATGGCGTAGTCGCGCTTGTCGGCATCGGTGACGGTATCGTCGCCCACCTTGATGCTCGCCGGCACCTCAAACGACGTACTCGACCGCACGACGCCCAAGTCGAAGCCGGCGCCCGCCACGAGCGTCTTAAAGACCGAGCCGGGCTCGTAGGCGTCGGTGACCAGGCGCAGGTTCATATCCTCGGTCTTGGCGTTTTCCAAATTGGTCTGGTCGTAGGTCGGATACGAGCAGGCTGCCAAGATCTCGCCTGTCGTAGGATCGGTGACCAGCGCCGAGCCGTTCTTGGCCTTTGTCTTCTCGACAGCCTCTGCCAGGGCATCCTCGGCCGCACGCTGGATATTGACGTCGAGCGTCGTCACGATATCAACGCCGTCGACCGCAGCCACCTTTTTATAGGCACCGCCCGCGATATAGCTGCCGTCCCTCGCGCGCTCGCGTACGAGAGAACCGTTCGTGCCGGTCAGAAGCTTGTTGTATTGCTTTTCGAGACCCGTCAAGCCGTCGTTGTCTACATTCACTACACCCAGCACCTGCGATGCCAGATTGCCGTATGGATATACGCGCTTCATGGCCTGCTCAAAAAGCACGCCGGGCAGGTTCTTCTTCTCCAGCGCCGCAGCGTCGTCTTCGTCCACCTGGCGCTTGATATACACCCAGGTTCCATCGGACTCAACGAGCTTGCGGCAGGTCTTTTTATCGATTCCAGTTGCCTTGACCAGCGCCGACACCGTCTTGTCAACATCCTCGACAAGCTGGGGGTTCACGGCGATGTTGCGACATTCGGCCGACGACGCCAGCACGTTACCGTTGCGGTCGTAGATGGTGCCACGTTTGGCATAGAGGGTCTGCGCAAGCAGGCGGCGCGCATCGGCACGCTCGCGCAGTTTATCGGCTTCGACAATTTGATAGTCGCCAAGGCGAAAGACGCCCAAGCCCAAGCCAAGCCCAATGAAGCCCATGACGGCTTTGCGGCGAGGCAGAGGCGTGCCCGTGAGCCATTCGGTCGACGAACTCTTGCGCGACCTGGTGTTATGCACTTGAGGGCCGCCCGAGCCGCGAAGTCGCGACGCCGGGTCGTTGCCACGGGACTGCCCGGCGTTGTAAGATTGCCGACCCGTTCCTTGATAACCAGAACGTCCCCGCGACGAGGGACGTCCAGAACCGCGGCCCCCATCGGAACCGCGGCGATAGTCATTTGTCATACTCAGCTACCGTCTTGCTACTGAGCGGTCGCGGTCGCGTTGGCGCCCGCGGCTGCATCCTGCGAAAAGTCAAGTGTAACGCTCTCGCTGGGCTCCACCATGCCATAAGCGCCCGCAAGGTCGCGAATGCGCGTGTCGGCGCCATAGACCGAATGCATGACCTCCAGGTCGGAGCTCTCATCGGTCGCCTTTTCGAGCGTATTGGTAAGCTCGGCGTTGCTGTTGAGCACCTGGGCCGTAACACCGGCGAGCGCCACGCGGGCGACGCCGATCGTCATGAAGATAGCCGCAATGATGCAAAACGTTTTAAGAACGCTCATGAAAACCGGGCTTACCGCCTGGTTTGCCTGACGGCCCGCGCCCGTGTAGACATCAAAGCGCGGCGTGCGCTGCTCACGGGGAGCAACGGGGGCCTGCGGCGTCTCACGATAGGCGGGCATGGCGTTCATATCATAGGCGAGTGCTGCGCTTGAAGTGTTGTAGCCCATGATATGCCGCCTCCCATCCCGAGTACGTTGGTAGTGTGTTTAAGCTTCGTTTATGGTGCGAGCGGGAGGTCCAATATCACGCGGTCGCGCCTACAGACGCTGCGCCACGCGGATTTTGGCTGATCTCGCCCGAGGGTTGCGCTCAACCTCATCAGGCTGTGCAACCAAGGGTTTGCGGGTGATGACCTTGAGTATCGGCACGTTGCCGCACACGCACACCGGAATCTCCGGCGGACACGTGCACCCCTGGCTCATCTCCTTAAAGTGGTTCTTTACGATACGGTCCTCGAGCGAGTGATATGAGATGACGCAGATACGTCCGCCCGGGTTGAGCCACCTGGTGGCGGCATCAAGCCCTCGTTCGAGCACATCGAGCTCGTGATTGACCTCGATGCGAATGGCCTGGAAACTTTTCTTGGCCGGGTGTCCGCCATGCCGACGAGCGGCAGCCGGGATACCCGCCTTGATGATCTCGACAAATTGGCCGGTGGTTTCGATCGGTTCTTGCTCGCGGCGGCGCACGATCTCGCGCGCGATCTGCGAGGCGAACTTCTCTTCGCCGTAGACGCGTAGAATCCGAGCGAGGTCGTGTTCGTTATAGGTGTTGATGACCTCAGCTGCGTTTAAGGTGTTATTACCCGGATCCATCCGCATGTCCAATGGGGCGTCCTCGTTATACGAAAAGCCCCTTCCAGGGATATCGAGTTGCGGTGACGAAACGCCCAAATCGAACAGGAAGCCATCGACCCCGGGCACCTCGGCCGAGCAAAGCAGCTCGTCCAAGTCGCCGAAGTTGCCCTTCAGCAGCTGGTGCGGAACGCCGGGAACCTCGCGGTCCAGACGGGCGCCAGCGGCCTCGAGGGCCATGTCGTCCTGATCGACGCCGAGCAAAAGACCCGTCTCCCCCACCTGCGCAGCCATCTTTACCGAATGGCCGGCACCGCCAAGGGTGCAATCGCAGACAACGGAGCCGCTCTTTAGCCGCAGCGACTCAAGCACTTCGCCGAGCATGACAGGTTCATGCCGATATTCTTGTGTCAAGATCCCACGCTCCATCCGTTACCCGTGCCTTGCCCTTACGAGAAGAAGAGGTCCAGCAGGGCCTCGTCATCATCGTCCTCATCGGCCGTAGCGCGGTCCCAAACCTCAAGGTGGTCGTAGTTGCCCACAACTGTGACCTCGCGGTCGAGGTTCGCCTGCTTGCGGAGAGACTCAGAAAGACCGATACGACCCGCGCTGTCCACATCCATCGACGTGGTGCGCTTGTTGATCGCCCTCATGAGCTTCTGGTCGTTGATGTCACGCGGGTTAAAACCCTCGTGGCCCTCACGACCCGCGAAGAGTCCTTCGACCCACTTATCGAAGGCCTCGGCAGAGAACACGTACAGAGCATCGACATCCAGGGCTTTAAACACGCGAACGTGCTCTCCAAGCTCCTCACGAAGGGGTGCAGGCAGGGACAGACGACCTTTTGCATCGAGATTGCGCTCGTATGCACCCGTCATTCCCATGTGCGCCCTCCCCTCGGTTACTCAGATGGCACGTACGCGGGGAACCACCCCGCCTGTCGACGTCATCAATAATATGGGGAACCGCCCCATTTTTCAACACCTTTCCCCACCTCTTCCCCCACCCCGCCCCATCACTCCACACCCAATATGCTGTAAAACACCCCCGAGCATATGTTCGAAAACACAATATGTTGTGTTTGCAGCAAAGGCGGGATGCCACCTGTAGAACCACGCACGCGAACCTCAACCTTCAAGTTGACCTTGAGGCGATTTTTATGTCCCTTTACACGCCGTTCACATCGCCCCCAAACTCCCCCACCCACGGCGCACACGGCCCACCACCGCGTCGGTGTCTGGCGAAAAATGGGACGGGGCCCCAGATTGCCCAATCGCGCAAAATTGCGTCACGGCAATATGGGGCCCGACCCC
>CALLSU010000048.1:0-2627 GCA_938011935.1 uncultured Collinsella sp. | reverse complement strand
AGAAAGCCCAGTTCAGATGAGTTCGACGAGCAATATTTATCAACACAGTGCAAGGGGGGATTATATTTGTATTTCATCCGTGTTGAGCTTCACACGGTGCGCGACTCATCGCAAACTGGCGGGCGCAGCGGAAAGAAAACCGACTGCAGACGAACGATCGATATCGGGAGCAAATAGCCACCGGATGCTTTTCGGTCTCCTACGCGTCGACCTCCGCGATTTCTTCTGCGTCTCGCCAAGTTGAAAGGAGCGATGTCGAAAACTCCTTTTCGGTTAGCGTCAAGACATCCTTCACGCAAAAACCTTTCAATTTGTCAGGAAGCCCAAAACGCGCTTTTTTCCTAATCGAGCTGGCAACCCGCTTCAACGCGGTCTTGTTCTTGTCCTCGTTGTATACCAAAACAAAGACGCAGTGCTCGCGAAACCATCTCGTCCTCTTTCCCCACAGGTCCGAGCAGATCAAAACGCTGTCCTTGCACTTCTCGATGAGGGCGTCCCTTTGGCCAAGATTGATACCAAGCTCTTCGTCATCCTTGGGATTGAGCCTCTTCCCCAGCGTCTCCTTCAGACTGCCGTTTTTAAATTCGACTAGATATAACGTTTCCCGATCGCAATACAGCGCATCGGCGGAGCGCGGGAGTTGCATCCACCTATTGACCTTCTTGCAGTAGCATTCTTTAACAGAGTCAAAATTGACAACAGGCAAATCGTCATCCACAAGAGAGACGCTCCCGTCTCTGGATGTTTTGGAGATGGTCGACGTGCAGTCCCTTAGGATACAGGTCCTGCAACGGGAGCAACCATCGCTGCCATCTGGCACCGCGGGAGAGTTCGGATGAGGGCAGGAGGCGCACAGGTCGCTACTCAAGGCCGTACTCCTCCCTCTCAAGCGTATCAAAAGGAGCCGCCAGCTTCTCGTAGGCGACCTCAGTCGAGCCGGTTATATCGGCAAAGCGAGAGCGTCCATCAGTGCAGGTCTCCGCAAGATAATATGAGCACAATCCATCAACAGCGTGCTTCTTAGAATACACTTCGATCGCATTCAGGAAATATGGACTATGGGTGCTCATTAAGACGTGCATCCCGAGCTCTTTCTGGAGCAGCACGATTATCTCGGCGAAGGCCAGCTGCCATGCAGGATGAAGATGAATCTCGGGTTCATCGAGGATAATAGTCCCTCCGGCATCTAGCGCGCCGGACTTCAAGAGCACCTTCATGATGGCGAACGTCTTCAAGCCAGCAGAAAGGTTCCCAGGCTCCAACCCCCGAGCGAAGCCCTCTTCGAGATACGTAAGGTGACCGCGACTTTCGCTCCTCTCGAAATGCCCCGGACATAAGGAGGAAACCTTGTCCATGAGAACCTTCAGGTGTCGCTCCTTCGCGATCTCTTCGAACAGCGAGGACTCGCTGTCATCGTTACGGATGGTCGCCTGAATCAAATCTTGCCGCAGCTCCTCCTGGTGTCCAAGGAGGGGCTTGAACCGAAAAGCGGGGCCGTAGGGTCCTCCGAGAGAATCGATCAGGAACGGGTCGTCCAGATAATGCGCCCTGAATCGCAAAACCCTCCTATCGTGCACCTCCGCCACCTCGTCACTTGCAACCGAGAAAACCGTAGATGCGTCCTTTATCTGGAGTTCGACCTTCCCGGGCTCTTCGCCGAAAACCGAATTGATCTGGCCGTTGAACTCGCTTCGGAACCTGTTTGTCGCAATCGCACGAAATACCTCATCATCGGAGATATCCATGATCTCGATAATCTGATCGGCAACTCCTGCTACGCCATTCGTGAAATCGGATTCGATCTCACGGGAGATCTCCTCCCCGTAATACTCCTTTATCTCATCAATAAGCTCGTCCCTCGTGCACTCGCCCGAAAAAACCCTGTCGATGAAACTATTCATTCTTCCAGCAGTTCGCCTGTGGCGAGACGTGGAGTCGAGAGGGCTTCCCACATATGCCTTCCTGATGGCGCGCTCAACACTATTGCGCCTCATGCGGTCGATTTTGTTCTCCGAATCGGACATGCTGTTGAAGGCCGCATAAAGCGCTTTTCCAACCGTGCTTTTCCCCGTCCCGTTCTCCCCGGCGATCACGGCAATACCATTAATCTCGATATCGGCCTCAGCGACCCTGCCGATGTTTTTCATCTTGATTTTCAATGCATATCACCAGCTCTAAACTCGCGAGACTCAATAGCTCGATTATCGCACAGAGAGATCGACTTCTCGAGGACTCCCTAAATGGAACGCGCGGTGAGGACATGGCTCGCCGCCGTCCGCTTCGCGTTCGCGCGGGGGAAGGTGACGACCAGGGACCTCTCCGGGCTCATCGAGAGGAGCGCCAGATTCTCCTCGTCCATTTGAACTGTATCGTATTCAAGGACACTTGACTTAGAGGAATGGCGTTGAGCGGCGATAATCGTTTCAGCGCCAAAAAGAAAGGAGTGTCAGTCATGGCAGACGGGCCCTCCTACACAGCGGGGTACCGCGCCGAGGCCGCAGACTTCGCCGCCGCGTCGGGGAAGCCCATCGCCCAAGTGGCAGCCGACCTCGGCATCAACGAGAAGACCCTGGGAAGATGGGTGACGGTCAGGAAGAAGGAGCTGACCAACCACCCGGTCGCGGCGG
>CALLSU010000047.1:0-4012 GCA_938011935.1 uncultured Collinsella sp. | reverse complement strand
CCCCGGAGGAGTTCCGGAATCAGGCCCTCGCGGCCTAGTCGCTATTTAGGGCGTCCAAGATTTGGGACGCAGTTCAGGCGCCATGGTGACGGGCCTTCACGTGTGCAACGACTCAGCGTACTGGTTCAGCGCCTCCGGCGCGATGGCGACCGGATGGGTGCTCGACGGCGGGACCTGGTACTACGCGACGGGCTCCGGTGCCCTCGCCTCCGGATGGCTCAGCCTAAGCGGTGCATGGTACTGGCTCGACCCCTCGACGCATGCCATGACCACGGGCGTTCAAACTATCGGATCATGTGAATACATATTTAATAGTACCGGCAAGATGATGGCTAATTGCTGGTCAAACGGTGATGGGTCTTGGATGTATCATTCGTCATCCAGCGGCGCAATTGACCTTAAAGGCATAATGACCGATTCGGGAATCCAGCTGATTGACGATGACGGTAATGCCAGAACGGGCTGGATTGAGAGTCAGGGTTCTCGATATTATTGTTCTGCTAATGGGGTAATTCTGACTGGATGGCAGCAAATTGCTGGGTCTTGGTATTACTTTAACTCGGATGGTCGAATGGCGACCGGCTGGCTTAACGATGGCGGTAACTGGTACTGGCTAGATTCCGCTTCTGGCATAATGAAAACGGGATGGCTTTCCCGTGGGGACACATGGTATTACCTTGATGCCGCACGTGGGGGAGTAATGTTGAGCAACGGTTGGTATTGGATCGGCTCTACTGACTACAAGTTCAGTTCATCCGGCGCAATGGTTGGCGCTTGGGTCGATGTCCCGTGCTATTCGCAGTACCCGGAACTTCCTACTGGCTGTGAGTCGGTTGCCCTTACAAACTTGCTTAACTACTATGGTTTCGGTTTAGGTAAGACGATTATTGCGGATTACTATTTGCCCAAGGGAAGTAATGGCAATTTTGTTACCGCTTTTGATGGCAATCCAAGGCGTAGCAGCGGGGGTCTCATGGGATGCGTCGCACCTGCGATTACTATTGCTGGTAATAACTTTCTGCGTGCTGCTGGAAGTGGCAAGCAGGCAAAAGACGTCTCTTTCTCGTCAATTTCTTCCATTAAGAACAGGCTGACCTGTGGTCAACCTGTTGAGATGTGGAATACCGAATGGGGAAGTTGGCCAGGAGGCCGTTATGCTGCGCGTTGGTATAACGGGCATTCCTATGGTCTGTGGGGCGGTAATCATGCCGTAGTCCTTAAAGGCTATGATGACGAGCAGGGAATTGTCTATCTTTCGGATTCGATTAACGGCAATGTTACGCGAAATGCCCAAGTGTTCTTCGGCACGTGGCAACAGATGGATAGCCAGGCCGTGGTAATTGAATAGCCATGATGCTAAAAGGGGAGAGCTCGACGAGCTCTCCCCTTTTGCTACATTGTTAATCTAGCTACGCCGTCTTCTTACGTCCAAATAGTTCGTCCCAGTTACTGGCTGCCAAAACTGTTCCGCATACAATTACAACGCAGCAGATTACGGATGCCATGTCGGGAATTGTTCCAAGCAAGATCAGGCCAAAGACCACTGACCATGCCGAATAGGAGATATTCAGAGCCATCGCACGCGCTGCTCCGATTGCCGCAATGCCCTTGTAATAGAACAGATAGGATGCAGTTCCTGCGAGTCCGGCGAGTGCAATAATCAATGTGGGCATGCTTGGGATAGCGCCCAACGTGAAATGCCATGCTCCGAAGAGGGGGAGTACGAGCGCTCCATAAACAAGCGCACTTGTAGTTTCGCGGATTTGCAAAGCTGTTTCGTCATCAACGGCATCATCTTTCATTCCCCATGCGCACAGCACCGCTTCGGATCCCCATCCAATAACGGCAAGCACTGCGCCGAGTAAGCCGAGGGGGGCATTTGCAATCTCGCTCGATCCGGCCGATAGATAGCCCATCGTCATTACACCGCAAAGAGCAACGAGAAGGGAAAGAATCTGGCCTTTGCCCATTTTCTCCTTCAGCAGTACGAAGGAAAGGAATGCTCCGACTGCGGGATAGAAGGCGGAGATGATTGCCGTGTAGGCAGCTCCGATGTTATTAATTGCCAATACGTAGCCGGTCATTCCGATAGGTCCACCGAGTAGGGCGCCGGCGATGACGACCTTGCCCGAACGAGTTTTAAGTGCAGCGAGCGTGTCTTTTAGTCTGCCTCGGACTCCCATGTAGCCAAAGAGCCAAATTGCACAGAAGGCATCATGGAGAAAGGATCCCGCAATGGAGGCGCATGCAAGCGCTTCCGCCGATCCAATATAGGGCGCAAGCGCCAAGCCGATTCCAAGAATTACTGTATCAAGGCCCCAAAGAAGACCGCTAAAAAAGCCGAATTGCATCGTTACTCACCTTTCCGATAGATCTCCAGTGCCTTTTTGAGGTATTTGGCACCGTAATTGAAGTAGATATAGAGCCATTCGCCCACGAAGTCGCCTTCGGCTTCTTTCAGAAGAGACCAGAGGTACCAGCACCATCCTGCAAGGGCAATGTGCGCATAGTTATGCGCAATTTCGTTGTTTGTTGCCTTGCGCCCAAAATATGCATCAAGCGCGCGGTCGACTTCATCTTCGGAAAGCTCGCAGCAGACACTGCATGTTCCAAAATCGTTTGCGTAATCGCTCATGCCAGCATATTCCCAGTCAATGAGATAGTACTTGTCGTTCTCATCGATAAGGAAATTGAGGTAAAAGAAGTCATTGTGGCAAAGGCATTTTGGTGCATTATCGGCCTGTACAAAGTGCTCCAATTCATCGATTTCGGCGGACATTTCCCTGTAGCCTGGAATGTCGATGGGACCTTTTTCCAGAAGAAGTGATTCGTAGCGCTTCGCTTCGAGGTAGAAGTCAAATTCGGTTTCAACATTTGCACCACTCTCGTGAAGCGAACGACACATCTGCATCATTCGATTCATTTGGGCAGGATCATGCGGGTCAGGCTGCTTTGCGTTGGGTACAAACTTCGAAATTTTCCAACCACGCTTTGGGTCCTCATGAATGAACGTGTCGTCAAGGCCGAGCTCCTTGGCCTTTTTAAGTGCGGCTACTTCTCCATTTCTGTTAATAAGCAGTTCGGTCCCGACTCCCGGATGGCGGTAAACGTACTCTCCGTCATTGGTTCTAAAGTGGCACGATAGATTCGTAAGACCTTGTTTAAGGGGATAAACGTCGTGAATCTCTGTTTTGGAGCAGCCGAGCACTTGCTCGATGTTATCGAAAATATCGGAGTCAACGTTTTCGATAAAATGCGGATCAAAGGCACGCAGCTCATCAAGAGAATCGAATTCGTTGATCTCGCCCTCAGGATACTTCTTGATAACCATATCGAGCTCCTTGATGTGCTCGATATATAGATCTTCCCAAAGCTTGTCCGTTGTTTCGGGCTTGTTATATTCCGTTTCGAGAATCTGCTTAAATGCAAGCGAGAAGGCTTTATCAAAGTAGACATGTCCGAGCATATACCAAGCATCGGAACCGCCAATCGTAACATTGGTAATTCTGTCCATTGCTCCGGTTTGAATGCACCATTCTTTGGTGGCGCCTTCAGCATATTGAGCAGAATAAAATGCTTTCCAAACGTATGCTTCGAACGGATTGTTTAGAAGGTAATCATCGCTTGAGCAAATATAGGTGTTGCCAAGCCGCTCTTTTACGCACATAAGCGATGCGTGGTTATTTTTGGATGCATATTCGTTGTTGACGACAATCGAGACGCCGAACTTGCTTTCGAGATAGAAGAAATATTCTTTTTTATAGCCGACAACGACGGTGATATTGCTGATACCTGCGTCTTGCAGCTGCCTAATCTGTCGCTCAATGAGGATCTCACCACGTACTTTTAAAAGGCCTTTGGGCTTTTCATACGAAATGGGAGCAAAGCGGCTCGAAAGCCCCGCAGCCAATATCACTGCGTTTTCAACCTTATAGGGATGAAGCGCTTCGTAACCGCCGTCGGTTAGGCTGTCCGATTCGAGAAGCCCCTCATTCGTGAGCTCTTTATTCGC
>CALLSU010000046.1:0-1801 GCA_938011935.1 uncultured Collinsella sp. | reverse complement strand
CGGCCAGCGGCTCCGACCTCATGTCGGGCGCCCCGAGTGCCGTTTCCGGCGCCCAGCTCAAGGACGTCAGCCTGCGCCTGATGTAGGCGAGCGGCTACATATTGCTTGCAACGAGGGAAGGACGTGTGCCTTTCCTCGTTTTTTATGCGCCGAGATTGTGAGGGCTTGGGATGACCGGGCGTCGCGGAAAGTGCGTCCCGGAATCTGTGTCCAGAACGGGTCGCGCTTTCCCAAAGGGGGTCCTCTGGGAAAGCGCGACCCAGAATTCGGCAAAATAATGGGGCACAGTTTCCGGTTGAGCCGTCTAACGGAAACTGTACCCCAGAATGAGCGCTCAAAACGGGGCAGTCTTTCCGCAACAATTGTCTGGCGGAAAGACTGCCCCAGTTTTTTTATAGCGAGTCTCTCTGGATCAGCTGCATGTGCATCACGGAGGTGGTGGGCTCGGCACCCTTGATCATGTCGAGCGCAATGTTGGCAGCCATGTGGCCTTCTTCGTGCAGGGGCTGGCGGACGGTCGTGAGCGCGGGGACGCAGCGCGCCGCAATCTCGTGATCGTCGAAGCCGACGACAGAAACGTCCGCAGGAACGGATAGGCCTGCCTCGTTGAGCGCGGTGATGACGCCAGCCGCGATACGGTCCGATCCGCAGAGCACGCCATCGAAAGCAATCTCGCGCGCGAGGATCTGGTGCATGGCCTGATAGCCGTCTCCGTTGTTCCAGCCGGTATAGATAACGTTTGCGTCTGGGAGGTCTTCGCCCAAGACGGCACGGTAGCCGCGCAGGCGGTCGACAACAGCGGGGTTGTCTTGCGGTCCCAACACGGCGACGATATCTTTGCGCCCGCGTTCCTTCATGGCGAGTGCCGCAAAGTGTCCGCCCTCTTCGTCGTCAGAGTAGACTGTCGAGAACACATCGCGATAGGGGTGGCCCTCGAGCTGGCCGCACAACACGGTGGGTACGCCCAGCTCGCGCAGCACCTCGAGCAGCTCGCTGCCCTTGTAGGGGGAGACGTCGATCACGGCGTCGAACGAGCGGCGCTCAAAGTGCTCGCGTGCGCGGTTGCGCTCATGCGTAGAAGACGCCTGCAAGATAACGGGCAGATAGGACGACTCCGACAGTTCCTCGGTAATGCCGCTCAAAAACTCGCTATAGGTGGGGTCGCTGAAGAGTTCACTTAGGGGCTCGGTCACGAGCACGGCGATGATTTCCGTGCGCCCGACAGCGAGCGCTCGGCCACGAGCGTTGGGGACAAAATTGACTTCCTTGGCAGCCGCGCGGACGCGTTTTTTAGTTTCCTCGCTAATGCGGGGCGAATCGTTGAGAGCGCGCGATGCCGTGGAGCGCGACACGCCGGCAGCTGCGGCAACCTCGGCAAGCGTAGGTGCGGTGCGAACTGGTTGGGTCATGGCGTCTCCTGGAGAATGCGGTCGATGTTGTCGCTGATACGGGTTGGTGCGGATACAGCTTACTATAGTGCGCCTGAACAGCGTTCATGGTATCCGGTGACCGGTGTCGTTTTGCAACCAAGCCACAATCGAATACGTCTCGTGTGGGTGAGATATCAGCGGGCGTGGTGGTTGCCTACGAGCTTAAGAACGATGTCTTGCGCTGAGTGTCGATACTCAGGGTGACATAAGTGTCCCGGTTGTACAACCGGTTGCACCGTTAACCCGACCAAATCGACCGTTCAGCGGACAACCGGTTGCACAGTTTTTTGCATCGACCGTAAGATAAGGACAACCGGTTGCACAAGAATCACTACGATGACGAAGGAGCATCACCATGGACGCCATTAACG
>CALLSU010000045.1:0-6861 GCA_938011935.1 uncultured Collinsella sp. | reverse complement strand
TTCAACTACCACTACATCTTCGGCTGCCTCAATGCCCTGTCCAAGGAGAAGGAGATCACGCTGGAGCTCAAGAGCTACTCGCAGGCGGGCATCTTCAAGTCCTACGACAAGATCAACTACCTGTACCTGGTCATGCCGGTCCGCATCTAGCGCTGCGCCATGACCATGTTCGCCCGCGATCTTTCCGTCGCGCACTACCGCAGCTTCGATAGCTATCGCCTTGCCCTGGACGAGGGCGTGACGATACTTGCGGGACCCAACGCGGCGGGAAAGACCAATCTCATAGAGGCGCTGCAGCTGCTGACGAGCGGCGCCTCGTTTAGGCATCCGACCGCAGCCGAGCTCGTCCATGACGGCGTGGGCTCGTGCAAGATCGAGCTGAGGCTCGAGGGCGACGGCCGCGTGCTTGATATGGGATTGAGCGCGGAGGACGGTAAGCGCTCGTTTAGTCGCAACGGCAAGAGATGCTCTGCCGCCGGTGTGCGCGGGATTCTGCCGAGCGTGCTGTTTTGCCCCGACCATCTGGACATGGTTAAGCGAGGCGCCAGTGTGCGCCGCGCCGCCCTCGATGACTTTGGCATGCAGCTGAGCGCGCGTTATGCCGATCTTGCGAGCACCTATGGGCGCTGCGTGACCCAGCGTAACGCCCTGCTCAAGGAGACCTGGTGCTGTCGCGAGATGCTCGGCGCGTGGAACGATTCGATTGCTCGCGCGGGCTCGGCCCTGCTCGTGCACCGGTTGGCCCTACTCGACCGGCTGGCGGGCCATGTGCACACTGCCTACGGGCAAGTGGCGTCCGGCGAGGCTGCCAACGTGACCTATGCGTCCACGCTGGGGGATTTGCCCCAGGTCGAGGATCGCGAAGAGCTGAAGGGTTGGGCGTACGAGCGCATGCTGGCCGCCCTTGACGAGCATGCCGACGAGGAAATTCGCCGCGGCGTGACGTTGGTGGGACCGCATCGCGACGAGATCGAGTTCACCGTGGCGGGTCGCTCAGCCCGTTCATTTGCCAGCCAAGGACAGCAGCGCACGCTGGTACTGTCCTGGAAGGTGGCCGAGGTGGCCGTGGCTCGCGATGTCCTGGGCACCGCCCCGCTGCTGCTTTTGGACGACGTGATGAGCGAGCTCGACGGCGAGCGTCGCGGCGCTTTCCTGCGGCTGATCGGCGATGATATCCAGACGGTCATAACTACGACCAACCTGGGGTACTTTACCGATGACCTGCTTGATCGAGCCAAGGTGGTGAGCATGGGTGAGACGTGCTAATTACGAGCGCGAGAGCGAGACAGTCGCCTTCAGTGGATTTTTGAACGCAGAGCGCCAGCGCATCCTGGCGGCTGCAACGCCTAAGCGCCGTGCGCAGATGGAGGCCGCCGAGGAGTCGCGCGCGGTCTATCGCGCATGGAACGCGGTGTGCTCGGGCACGCGCGAGGGACGGCATGTGACGGGGCTGCGCTACCTGCCCGAGTCCAATGAGCTGCTGGTGTATCTCGACTCGCCCTCGTGGACGCAGGAAATGACGCTGTTGCGCGAGATCATCCGTGCGCGCATGGAGCGCGCCGGTGCGCATGTGGACGGCCTGGTGTTCAAAACCACCGCGCCCGGTCACACGCCGCCCGCCGCCAAGGAGCGCCTGCGCCCGGCGACGACCGAGCGACCGCCGGCCCCGCACGCCGACCTAAGTGAGGCCGAGCGTACCGAGATCGAGCGCCAAGTGGCGCCCATCGAAGACCAAAAACTGCGCGAGGCCCTCGAGAATGCCATGAGAGCCAGTGCCGAGTGGGCCAAGGGCGTGCAAAGCAAAAAAGAGCCTTAAATCGCATCTGGTGGCCTTGTAGAGCCAAATACCCTCGTTCCCGAGGGTATTTTTTTACGATAAACTAGTAAGGCTGTACACATTTTCTTGACTGAAGGAGGACGTGTGGCAAACGAAAACGATTACGATGGCGGCGAGATTAAGATTCTCGAAGGTCTCGAGGCCGTTCGTAAGCGCCCGGGCATGTATATCGGCTCGACGAGCGCCAGCGGTCTGCATCACCTGGTGTGGGAGATCGTTGACAACTCCGTCGACGAGGCCATGGCCGGTTTCTGCACCGAGATCCAGGTGACGGTCCACGCCGACAACTCCATCACGGTCGTCGACAACGGGCGCGGCATCCCCGTCGACGAGCACCCTGTTAAAAAGATCCCGACGCTCGAGGTCGTTATGACGATCTTGCACGCCGGCGGTAAGTTCGATAACTCGGCCTATAAGGTCTCGGGCGGCCTGCACGGCGTGGGCATCTCCGTCGTCAACGCACTGTCCAAGCGCGTGGTCGTTCAGGTTCGCCGCGATGGCAACACCTACGAGATGGAGTTCTCGCGCGGCAAGACCGTCAAGAAGATGGAGGTCGTGGGCACCTCGGATTCAACGGGCACCACCGTCACCTTCTGGCCCGACGACGAGATCTTCGAGACCTGCATCTACGATTTCGATACGCTGCACAACCGTCTGCAGGAGACGGCGTTCCTCAATAAGAACCTTAAGATTGTGCTGACCGACGAGCGCGAGGCGACTCCCCACGTGGAGGAGTTTTGCTACGAGGGCGGCATCATCGACTTCGTCAAGTTCCTCAACGAGGGCAAGGACGTCCCCGAGGCCTTTAAGGAGCCCATCTACATCGAGGGCAAATCGGATCCGGACGCGCCTGTGACCAAGATGGGCGAGGTCGAGGTTTCCCTGCAGTGGAATAGCGGCTACGGCGAGAACGTCATGTCGTTCGCCAACGACATCTACACTCCCGAGGGCGGCATGCACCTTGAGGGCTTCCGCACCGCGCTCACCCGCGTAATCAACGATTACGCGCGCAAGCAGAACCTGCTCAAGGAAAAAGACGCCAACCTGACCGGCGACGATGTGCGCGAGGGCCTTTCGGCCGTTATCTCGGTCAAGCTGCCCGATCCTCAGTTTGAGGGCCAGACCAAGGCAAAGCTCGGTAGCTCCTATATGCGCGCGCTCACGCTCAAGATCGTGACCGACGGCCTCGCCGATTACTTGGAGGAGCATCCCAAGCCCGCCCGCGAGATTGTCAAGAAGGCGCAACAGGCCTGCAAGGCGCGCAACGCCGCCCGCAAGGCGCGCGAGGCGACCCGCCGCAAGAGCCTGCTCGAGACGGCGTCCCTGCCCGGTAAGCTCGCTGACTGCTCGGTGCGCGATGCCGAGCTGACCGAGCTCTTCATCGTAGAGGGTGACTCGGCAGGCGGTTCGGCCAAGGACGGCCGTCGCCGAGACATCCAGGCGATTCTGCCCCTGCGCGGCAAGATTCTGAACGTCGAACGCGTTGGTGACCATCGCGCGTTCTCGAGCGACACCATCCAGTCGCTGATTACCGCGATCGGCTGCGGTGTCACGACGAGTGCCGGCGACGGCGGCGACTTCGATATCACCAAGGCGCGCTACCACAAGATCATCATCATGACCGATGCAGACGTCGACGGCGCGCATATCCGCATCCTGCTGCTGACGTTCTTCTACAAGTACATGCGTCCGCTGATCGATGCCGGCTACGTCTATGTTGCCTGCCCGCCCATCTTTGGCATTAAGGTGCGCAACAAGATCCACTACGTGTATCCCAACGGCCGCCAGCCCGAAGACGAGATCCTGCGCGACACCATCCAGAGTCTGGGCCTGAACCCCGACGACAACGACGAGGACGGCAAGGCCAAGGACGGCAAGATCACCAAGAAGCGCAAGGGCTATACCGTCCAGCGCTACAAGGGCCTGGGCGAGATGGACCCCAAGCAGCTTGCCTCGACGACGATGGATCCCAAGACCCGCATCCTGCAGCGCGTGTCGATCGAGGACGCCGTGGTGGCGGACCGCGCCGTGCGCGAGCTGATGGGTTCCGAGGTCGGCTATCGCCGCGAGTACATCGAGAAGCACGCGCATGACGCACGCTTCCTAGACGCCTAGCTTTCCCAGGCACCCCATCTTGCCCTTCAGGATTTCGGGCGCCGCACGCAAGGCGTGCGCCCTCATCCTTCAGGGCAACCTGGGGCACCTGGAAAACCTAGGAGGGTTATCCGGCATTCCCGGTAATCCGTCTCCGTGGTAGGGAACTAATGGACCACGCAAACCATGAGGAGGTAACGTGGCAGACGATATCAACAATAACGAGGGCATGGGCGAGGCCGGCGACGCCGGCATGCCCGACGATCTGAGGCGCCTGCTTGCCCGTGCTGAGCAGGGCGAGGACGGCGATCCGGACGCCTATAACCCCGATGCCGATGATGACGAGGAAGAGGACGACGGTGAGCTCGAGGAGAGCTTTGGCGAAGTCGACCGTGGCGCCTCGGCCGGCGAGGATATCAATGGCGGCCAGCTCCAGATTTCGGAGTTCGGTCGCGAGATGAAGCAGTCGTTTATCGAGTATTCGATGTCGGTCATCACGGCGCGCGCCCTGCCGGACGTGCGCGACGGCCTAAAGCCGGTGCACCGCCGCATCCTGTACGCGATGAACGAGAGCGGCATCTACCCCAACCGTCCGCACAAGAAGTCGGCCTGGACGGTCGGCGAAGTTATCGGCAAGTACCATCCGCACGGTGACTCCGCGGTCTACGAGGCCATGGTCCGATTGGCGCAGTGGTTCTCCATGCGCACGCCGCTCATCGACGGCCACGGCAACTTCGGCAACATCGACGGCGACGGCGCCGCTGCCATGCGTTACACCGAGAGCCGCCTGGCAAAGCCCGCCATGGAGCTGCTGCGTGACCTGCAGAAAGATACCGTCGACTGGCAGCCCAACTACGACGAATCGCTCGCCGAGCCTCAGGCGCTGCCTGCGCGCTTCCCCAACCTGCTGGTCAACGGCAGCCAGGGCATCGCCGTCGGCATGGCCACCAATATCGCCCCGCATAACCTCACCGAGGCGATCGAGGCAACCTGCTACCTGATCGATAATCCCGACGCCACTGTCGACGAGCTCATGCAGATCATGCCCGGTCCGGACTTCCCCACCGGCGCCATCATCATGGGCAGCGCCGGCATTAAGCAGAGCTACGAGACCGGCCGCGGCTCCATTACCGTGCGCGCCAAGGCCCACGTGGAATCCACCAAGACCGGCCGCAACCGCCTGGTCTTTACCGAGATTCCCTACATGGTCAACAAGGGCACCCTGCAGGAGAAGATCGCCCAGCTCGTCAACGACAAGCGCATCGAGGGCATCTCGGACATGCGCGACGAGTCCAACCAGAAGGGCATCCGTCTGGTCATCGAGCTCAAGAAGGGCGTCATTCCGCAGGTCGTGCTCAACAACCTGTATAAGTACACCTCGCTGCAGACGACCTTTGGCGCCAACAACCTGGCGCTTGTCAACGGCGTTCCCAAATGCCTGAGCCTGCGCGAGATGCTGCAGCACTACATCGACCACCAGGTCGACGTCGTTACCCGCCGCACCCGCTTTGACCTTAAGAAGGCCCAGGCGCGCGCCCATATCCTCGAGGGCTACCTGATGGCTCTCGACCATATCGACGAGGTCATCAGCATCATCCGCTCCTCGCAGACCGACTCCGAGGCCAGTAGCCGCCTGATCGAGCGCTTTGGCTTTACGCCCGAGCAGACCACGGCCATCCTCGAGATGAAGCTGCGCCGCCTGACCGGCCTGGAGCGCGACAAGATCCAGGAAGAGCTGGACGGCCTGCGCCGCGCCATCGCCTACTACGAGGACCTGCTGGCGCACGAGGAGAAGATCCTGGGCGTCATTAAGGAAGAGATGCGCGAGATCTCCAAGAAGTTCGGCGATAAGCGCCGCACCGAGATCAGCCATGTCGAGAAGGACCTGGACGTCGAGGACCTCATTGCCGATGAGGACATGGTCGTGACCATCACCCACACCGGCTATGTCAAGCGCATCCCGGTGGCCGCCTACCGCGCCCAGAAGCGCGGCGGCAAGGGCGTGTCGGGCGTCAACCTCAAAGAGGACGACGTCATCGACGAGATGTTCATCGCGTCCACGCACGAGTACGTGCTGTTCTTCTCGAGCAAGGGTAAGGTCTATCGCCTGAAGGTGCACGAGCTGCCGGTGGGTACGCGCCAGGCGCGCGGTACCGCAATCGTCAACCTGCTGCCCTTCGAGGAGGGCGAGAAGATCGCGAGCGTCATCAGCTGCCGCGAGTTCCCTGCCGACGAGTACCTGATGTTTGCCACCAAGAGCGGCATGGTCAAGAAGACCGTAATGAGCGCATATGACCGCAGCCGCCGCGACGGCCTGATCGCTATCAACCTGCGTGACGACGACGCGCTGCTGAACGTGCGCCGCGTGCGCGAGGGCGACAAGATTATCCTGGCCACCACCGCGGGCAAGGCGATCATGTTCTCCGAGGAGCAGGTGCGCGCCACCGGCCGCGATACTAGCGGCGTTCGCGGTATCGGTATGAAGGACGGTGTGAGCGTTCTGGGCATGGAAGTCACTAACGGCAACGGCGATCTATTCGTCATCACCGAGCGCGGCTACGGCAAGCGCACGCCGGTCGCGGACTACCCGGAGCAGAATCGCGGCGGCCAGGGCGTCTACACCATCCAAATGACCGAGCGTAAGGGCAACCTCGCGGCCATGAAGACGGTGGGCCCGCAGCACGAGTTGTTCATCGTGACGGAGGGCGCGACGGTCATTCGCGTCAAGACCGATGAGATTAGCCAGACTGGCCGCGCTACCCAGGGCGTCAAGATGATGACCGTCGACGACAACGACCGCATCTGCGCCGTAGCCCGCATGACGGCCGCCAAGGAGAAGCCCGAAGGCGAAGCCGCAGAAGACAGCTCTGCCCCCGAAGAAACCCCAGTCGACCTAGGCGACGGCAACGACATGCCAGAGGATCTCCTAG
>CALLSU010000044.1:0-40040 GCA_938011935.1 uncultured Collinsella sp. | reverse complement strand
TCTTCCTGCGGGGCATTTCCGATGCCTCCCTTTTCTCGAACCTTAATTTCAAAGTCCAAGAAATGGGATGCAGTTCAAAATAAACCTGTCCCTTTTTGGTAGGTTTGGGATGCTACAATCTGGCTTGTACTTGAAACGCATCAAAGGGGCCGCTATGGCAAAGGTAAAAATCAGCGACGTCGCGCGCGAGGCCGGGGTTTCGTTGGGCACGGTTTCCAACGCGCTCAACCATCCCGAAAAGCTGCGCCCCGAGACCCTCAAGCTCATCAACGAGACCATCAATCGCCTTGGCTACCTGCCCAACCAAAGCGCTCGCCAGCTGGCCGGCGGCACCACCAAGTCCTTTGGCCTGGTCCTCCCCCGTCTCGATCACGGCTTTTCGCTCCAGATTGCCAGCGGTGCCCACAACGAGGCACGCAAGCACGGCTATGACTTGCTCATCGCCAACGCCGACAACGACGACATTCTCCAGGACCATTACCTGCGCTACTTTATGGGCACGCAGATGTCCGGCGTCATGGTTCAGCCCATGGCGTCCCCCGACTGGCACCCCGCTATGACCAAGATGCCCGTGCCGATCGTCCATCTGGACATCCACTGTTCCGAACCCGGTTACTACGTGGCCGCCGACAACGAGGCGCAGGGGCGCATTATCGCCGAGCTCGCCGTTGCCCGTGGCGCACGCCATATCACCGTTGTGGGCAGAGCGGCATTTATGCAGTTCACCCTGCGCGTACTTGGCATCCACAAGGCCCTTGCCCTGCACCCCGATATCAAGATCGAAGTCATCGACGCCGGCGAATGGAATACCGCTGCCGACGGCTACAGCATCGGCGCCCAGATTGCCGAGCGCTCCGGCGACGAGCGCCCCGATTTTGTCATCGGCCTGACCGACGTACTGGCGTCGGGCGTTATCTCGGCGCTGATAGACAAAGGCATCTCCGTCCCCGAGCAGGTCCGCGTGGCCGGCTGCGACGGCAATCCACTTGCCTGGAGCGGGTCGGTCCCCCTTACCACCGTGGCGCCACCGGGCTACGAAATTGGCCGCAAGGGTGTTCAATTGCTCATGGAGCAAATCGAGAACAAGGCGCCGGCAAAGACCAAGCACGTCCGCATCGGCTCTGCAGCGCGCACCGTCACCGCGGTCACAGCCATCGAGGACATCAACCGCCAAGAACTCGTGCGGCCGTTCCTGCTGGAACGCGCCAGCACCCAGGCAAGCAACCACGTCGAAGCCACCGCCATCAACCTGGGCGCGTATCTATAGCACGCGCGCAAGTATGCCAAGTCGCCGCTTAAGCAAAAGGGGCCCGACCATTGCCGGGCCCCTTTTGCTTAAGCGCAAACGTGGGTAATTGCTCGTTTCAACACCGCAATTGTCTAGAGCACAGCCTTGACCGCCGCCGTCAGGTCGAACAGCGTATCGAGCACGACCTCGCAGCCATCCACCACGTCCTGCGGCAGCGGCACGATGTCGGGAACGGCAAAGACGTGGCAGCCGGCCGTGATGCCCGAGACGCAGCCGTTGCGAGAGTCCTCGACCACGGCGCACTCCTCGGGGGCAAAGCCCGCGCGCTCGCAGGCGAGCAGATACATCTCGGGGTCGGGCTTGCCGTGCACGACGTCCTCGCCGCAGGTCACCGTTTCAAACTTGTCAAAGAGACCGACCATCTTAAGGTTGCGCTCGGCCGTGACATGGCGCGATGACGTTGCAAGGCCCACGTGATAGCCCGCAGCCAGCAGCTCGTCTATGCACTCGGCGGCGCCGGCCTTAAGCTCCAGATCGGTCTTGACCATCTCGTCGCGAATCTCCTTGTGGCGATGATAGATCGCCTCAGCGGTTTCTCTGCTGCCGCAATGCGCCTCAAGGATGTCCATGACATCGGGCAGCGTGCGACCGATAAATTGATGAATCAGCGTGTCATCAATCGCGACACCCAGCTCAGCGGCGGGCGCTTTCCATGCCTTGATGCCCAGACGCTCGGTGTCGACCAGCGTTCCGTCCATGTCAAAAATAACAGCCTTGATCATATCGGTCCCCCATCGACTCTCGCTGTCGCATTGCCGCAACTCTACCGCATTTGGCAACTTGTATATAACGTATATACCATATTGCACTTTCGTTACATAGATAGAAGTCTTATGGCAAGTAACGCATTAGGATTATAGTTTTCGATCGAGTACTCAACGATAAGGATCGTTTCATGATTTTAGACACCACGGCACCCGCAGAGGAGCTTCAAGACAAGCTATCGGCGCTCGAACAGCTGCTTTTGGCATACGGGCGCGTGGCTATCGGGTTTTCCGGCGGCGTTGACAGCAGCTTTTTGGCCGCCGTATGCGCCCGCATCATGCCTACCAATACCCTCCTCGTCCATCTCACCACGCCGCTCATCGGCACAGCCGAGCAGGCTTCGTTTGAGCGGTCCGTTGACGGACAAACCGATGAGGGTCCGCATTTTATGCTCCCCGTGCTCAATCTTTCGGTCGATCAGCTGCAGCTCCCCCAGGTAGCCTGCAACGATGCCGACCGCTGCTACCACTGCAAGCGCGCCGGCTTTACCGCTATCGTCAACCACGCCAAGTCGCTAGGCTTTCCCACCGTCATCGATGGCAGCAATGCAAGCGATCGCGGTGACTACCGCCCCGGCATGCGTGCGGCAGAAGAGCTCGGTGTACGCTCACCCCTTATGGAGGTCGGCTTTACCAAGAACGAAGAGCGCGAGCTGCTGCGCGCATGGGGCTACCCCGTCTGGAACCTGCCGGCAGGCGCCTGCTTGGCCACGCGCATTCCCACGGGCGAGGAGCTTACGCGCGAGAAGGTCGATTTAATCCGCGCCTGCGAGGATTATCTGCACGATCTTGACCTGGCGCAGGTCCGCGCACGCCTGGTCGGCGGCTGCATGCATATCGAAGCCGCGCCCGCCGACGTTGCCAAGATTGCCGCCCTCGGCGGCACCGCGGTCGATGCCGAAGGCAAAACCCCGCTGCCCGCCGCCATCGAATCCGCCCTGCGCAGTCTAGGCTGCAACGACATCTCCCCCGAGGTCACTCCTTACATCCACGGCAATATGAATCAATAAGCAACGCCCAATAACTTGCGGTGAAATAGTTCCCCCAATTAGCCCCGTCCCAAATTAGCTAATTCAGGTTGAGCATAAGTGAGCGAGCAGGCTCCGGATGCGGCAAGGTGACGTGAAACAAGCGGGCGCTGACCTTTTGGTCGCGCCCGTGAAGTTGAACGTCAGATTGCCGTGCCCGGAACCTGCGCAGCGCCAAGCAGTTACGCCGTTTTACAAACGGCGTAACCTATAGGTTTATTTTGGTCGATTTTATCTGGGGAAATGCAAACAGGGCCGCGACGGCATGAAGCGTCGCGGCCCTTTTCCTTGGAGAAGGATCGATTAATGGAACGGAGAACCCGTTCTAGCCCTCGAGGCCGGCGTTAATAAGCTCGGCAATCTCTACGGGGTCGGTGCTTTCGCGCACCTTGTCGCGAAAGCCGGCATCCATCAGCATCACGGCTGCCTTGGAAAGCAGGCGTAGGTGCGTAGTCCCAGCCTCGCCGGCGGGCACGTACAGCGCAAGCGCCACATCGACGGGCACGCCATCGAAGCTGGGCCACTCAACGGGTTCGGCCAGCTTGAGCACAGCCACGCCCGGCGTATGAATCGCGTCGCTTTTGGCATGCGGAACGGCAAACCCGGCGACGAGGCCAGTCTCGGCCTCGTTTTCGCGAGCAATAAAAGCCGCCTCTACAGCAGATGCGTCGTCGGCAAAACCAAGCTCAACAGCCTGCTCGGACAGATAATGCAACGCGTCCTCGCGCGAGGCGGCGGCGTAGCCAATCGTCACTTGGTTAGCAGATACAAATCCCATGGAAAACCCTCCTTACAGCACGGACCTGACTGCGGCCTCGATGCCGTCGGCATCCAAACCGTACTTGTGCAGCAAATCGACCGCGGGGCCAGACTCGCCGTACACATCGCGCACTCCGACACGACACATCGGCACCGGATGCTGCTCGGCAAGCACTCCGGCAACTGCCTCGCCAAGACCGCCGATAGTCGAATGCTCCTCGGCAGTGACCACGCGACCGGTCTTCTTTGCGCTGGCGACAACCAGGCGCTCGTCGAGCGGCTTGATCGTGTGCATGTTGATAACCTCGGCATCGATGCCATCGGCGGCGAGCGCCTCGGCAGCAGCAAGCGCCTCGGCGACCATGAGGCCACAGGCGACGATCGTCACATCGGACCCCTCGCGCACGACTACGCCGCGACCGATCTTGAACTCATAGTCATCGTGGTCGTTGATGACCGGCGTCGCCAAGCGGCCAAAGCGCATGTAGACCGGCCCCTCAAACTCGTAGGCGGCGCGCACGCAGGCGCGGGCCTCGACATCGTCGGCGGGAACGATCACCGTCATGCCTGGAATCGTGCGCATGAGTGCGATATCCTCGCAGCACTGGTGCGTGGCGCCGTCTTCGCCCACCGAAATGCCCGCGTGGGTAGCGCCGATTTTGACGTTGAGATGCGGATAGCCGATGGAGTTGCGGACCTGTTCGTAGGCGCGACCGGCGGCAAACATGGCAAAGGTGCTCGCGAAGGCAACGCGACCCGTAGTCGCGATGCCGGCGGCAAGGCCCATCAGGTTGCTCTCGGCGATACCGGCATCATAGAAGCGCTCGGGGTGGACTGCTTTGAACTTGCCGGTCTGCGTAGCGGCGGCAAGATCGGCATCGAGAACCACGAAGTCATCGCGCTCGTTGCCCAGCTCGACAAGCGCCTCGCCGTAGCTTACGCGCGTAGCGACTTTTTTGACCTCTGCCATTAGAGCTCCTCCCCTGCTGCCGTAAGCTCGGCCATAGCCTGCTCGAACTGCTCATCATTGGGCGCCTTGCCATGCCAGCCCACCTGGTTCTCCATAAAGGAGACGCCCTTGCCCTTCACCGTCTCGGCGATGATGGCCACAGGAGAGCCGCTCACCTTGCGAGCCTCGGCGAAAGCGGCCGCAATCTGCTCCATGTCGTTGCCGTCGGCCAGCTCGATCACATGCCACTTAAAGGCGCGGAACTTATCTGCGAGCGGCATCGCCGAGTTAACCTCTTCGATCGTGCCGTCAATCTGCAAGCCGTTGTGATCGACGACGGCAACAAGGTTGTCGAGGGCGTGGTTGCCGGCGAACATGGCCGCCTCCCACACCTGTCCCTCCTCGCACTCGCCGTCGCCCAGCAGCGTGTAGACACGGTAGCTGTCGCCCCAGTGCTTAGCGGCGAGCGCCATTCCAACCGCAGCGGAAATGCCCTGGCCGAGCGATCCGGTGGACATGTCAACACCCGGGGTGTCGTTCATATTGGGGTGACCCTGCAGACGGCTGCCGATATGACGGAGCGTCTTGAGCTCTTCCTTGCCAAAGAACCCGCGCTCGGCAAGCACGGCGTAGAGGGCGGGGGCGCAGTGGCCCTTGGAAAGCACGAAGCGATCGCGATCGGCGCGACGCGGATCCGCTGGGTCGACATCCATCTCTGCAAAGTACAGATAGGTCATGATGTCGGCAGCGCCGAGCGATCCACCTGGATGTCCCGACTTGGCCGCATGAACCGCCGTCACGACACCCTTCCTGACCTCATTGGCGACCTTCGCCAGCTCCTGGTTGGTCATACGAATTCCTCTCTTGAGAACAACCCCGGCACCGGATGACGCGATGCCGGGGCAATCCACTCGTTAAGCCTGAGCGACGACCTTCTGCCAGTCGGCCTCAAAGCTCGCAAGGCCCTGATCGGTCAGCGGATGGTGCAGGCACTTCTTAAGGGCTGCCATGGGCACGGTCGCGATGTCGGCGCCGAGCAGCGCTGCCTGGGTCACATGGTTGGGCGTGCGGACCGAAGCAGTGATGATCTCGACGGTATCGTCGACGTTCTTGCCCGTCCAGTCGTAGTTCTTAATGCAGGTCACGACGTTGTCGAGCTGCGAGATACCGTCCTCGGCGATGTCGTCGAAACGACCGACGAACGGGCTGATGTAGCGAGCACCGGCGTTGGCGGCCATAAGGGCCTGCGTCGGCGAAAAGACGAGCGTCATGTTGACGCGCACGCCCGCATCGGCCAGCGCACGGCAGGCGGCGAGGCCGGCCTCGCACACGGGAAGCTTGACCACGATGTTGGGGGCGAGGGCGGCGAGGCGCTTGCCCTCCTCGACCATGCCCTCGGCCGTGGTGGCGGTAGACTCGGCGGAAACGGGCAGGCCCTCGCAGAGCTCGGCGATCTTGAGCATATGCGGCTCAAAGTCGGCAAGCTTGCCGCCGGTCTTGGCGTACAGGGACGGGTTGGTGGTAACACCGGCCAGGCAACCCCAGCTCTTGGCCTCGGCGATCTCGTCCAGGTTGGCGGTATCGATAAAGAACTTCATGGTGAACCCCTTCAAAGGAATCTAAAAGTCAAAAATGGGACAAAGGGACCGTCCCTTTGTCCCATGTGCCGGGCCTGCGGCTGGGACATGCCCCGGGCCCGGCGTCGTGTAGGAAAAGCTACTTACTCGGCGAGAGCGGCCTCGATGCGGCTCGTGACGCCCTTAAGGTTCAGGCCCACGACATACTGCTTGATCGGGCGCTTGATGTGCTCGATTACGAAGCGCTTGCCGTCGATGTCCTGAGCAGCAAGGTTACGGAAGAGCTTCTCAATCTGCTCCTTGACCTCGGGGTCGTTGAACGCATAGTGACCGGAGACATCCAGAATCTTCAGGCTAAGCTTATCGTCGGCAAGGATGTCATCGACCTGCAGGTTAACGTCGTCGCCAGTCATCCACTTACGCCAGCGCTCGGTCTTGATGGCCTTGACCAGCAGGGTGTGATACAGATCGGAAGGATCATCGCACAGGCCGTTGTCGACCAGGATCTGCTCGGTAGCGCAAAGCTTGAGGTAGGCGCGAGTCTCTTCGGTGCCATACTGCGGAGCGACGTTGGAGGCGGTCACGTGAGCCGGGATGTGCTCGAGCAGCGTCGCGTCGTCCAGGTAGTCGGCGTTGTGCTCCTTCAGGCCCACACCGTAGCGCTTGGCCATATCGGCAAGCTCGCGAGCGTTCTTGAAGTTGTAGTGGCCAACCTGCTCCGTCCAACGGGTAAGGGTGCCGGTCTGACCGACGATGAAGGTGGGCATGGGGCATCCGCGCTTCTCGAGCTCGGGCTGCAGCTGGGAGATGAACTCCTCGTACTTGTCGGTGGAAGTCAGACCGCCGTTGGTCTCCTCAGTGCCGACCTCATATGCAACCTCAGGCAGATTGTGCTCGCGGCGATACTGCTCGAGATAGTCGATAAGATCGATCGTGCGGCGAAGCACCACGTCGAGCGGGATGACCTTACCGATCTGATAGGGGTCCTTGGTCGGGTCTACCATCAGCAGATCGAAGCCGGCCTCCATGTCGGCGACAAAGGACTTGCGAGCGAGCTCCATGGCCTCGTCCTCGGGCAGGTGGGCGTTGCGCTCCTCGTCGCGCTGCCACGGACCGCCGTGATCGCGGCACAGGTAGTACGGACCGGTGTAGCCAACCTCGTCGGCGACCTTCTTAATGTCGGCGGCAAAGCGCGTCTGGTCCCAGCCGTTCACGTAGCCGGCGCCCATCTCGTCCATATCGACCTGGTTGCGGCTGGCGATGAACATGGGCGGGAAGTCCTCGTCGCGGGCAAGCTCGAACACGGCCTGGATCAGGCTGGGGCTCATGGGGCCAATGCCGACCATGGTTGCGTGGTCGCCGCTATCCTGCAGCTTGAGCATGCCCTGAACGGCCTGGCGGATGGTGAGATTGGACATTTTGTTCTCCTTCTCCTAAGGATTTTTGACAAAAGTTCCCTGGGGCCCGGGTTCGAGCCCTTTCAGTGCGGATGGATTTTGTTGTTTAGGGGCGGTTGCGCGGAGTCAAATCCAGCCCTCCGCGCAACCGGAGTCCTTTAAGGTTTACTTAGCCTGCTTTTCGAGCTTGGGCTTCATGGCGATCAGGATCGCGGCGGCGACCACGGAGCCGATCACGATGTCCAGGCAGAACAGCGCGACATTGTTCGTGGCCAGGGCGACGATAAAGCCACCGTGCGGAACGTAGCAGTCGATGCCCTGGAAGGCGGCGAGAGCGGCGCCCACGGCAGAGCCGATGCAGATGCCGGGCAGGGTGTGGCCAAGATCCTTGACCGCGAAGGGAATAGCGCCCTCGGTAATACCGATGCAGCCCATGAACAGTGCGGAGATACCCATCTGGCGGTCGGCGTCATCGAACTTGTTCTTGGCGATGAGCGCGGCAAGGCCGCAAGCGATCGGGGGAATGGCGACGGCGACGCGGAACATGCCGTTGGGGCCATAGATGCCGGAGGCCATGACGGCCATGGTAAAGGTCGAAGCGGTCTTGTTGATGGGGCCACCCATATCGAAGGCGGTCATAACGCCGATGACCAGGCCCAGGACGACGGCGGAGCCGCCCTGCAGGCTACCGAGCACGCTGGTGAGCCAGTCCATCACAAAGCCAAGCGGCGTGGCCAGAATGTAGATGTAGGCCATGCCCAGGACGAGCGAGGTCAGAATCGGGATGATCAGGATCGGCATGATGGTCTGGATGGTGTTGTTGACCTTCCAGGTCTTCATCCAGCGGACAAAGTAGCCGCAAATGACGGCCATGATCATGGCGCCCAAGAAACCGGTCGAAACGCTGTTGCCGCTGGGAGTGACGACGGCGTTGTTGACCAGATAGCCCAGGACAAAGCCGGGGGCCAGTGCGGGCTTGCCGGCCATCGAGTAGGCGATGTATGCCGCAAGCACCGGGATCATCATGGAGATGCCGGCCATGCCGATGGAGTTAAGGCTCACCATCAGCGGGTTGGTGACCTCCATGCCGTTAGCACCGGCGGTACCGGATGCCAACGAGAAGGCAAGGAACACGCCACCGATAACGACGATGGGGATAAAATAGGAAACGCCGGTGTTGAATGCATTGAGCAGCGTCTTACCCGGATCGGCAAAGATGGACTGCTTGGACGCCGGTGTCGGGGCCTGCGGGGCAGCGGAGACGGCCTTCTTCTCTGCCTTGGCCTCGGCCTTGGGCGTGTCAGCGGCACCGCCCGTCGCCTTGATGATCTCAACAGCCTGGTCGATGATCTTGACTGGATCGGCAATCACATCGGAAGTACCGACCTTGAGGAACTTGCCCTCGGCCATCTTCTGCTCAAAACGGTCCTCGTTCTCGACACCCACGTCGACGGACTCGAGAACCAGGTCGGCGGAGTCAACGTCCTCCTGCGTCAGCTCGTTCTCGATACCCAGGCCGCCCTGGGCCTCAACCTTGCACTCGATGCCACGGGCGGCGCATTCATCCTGAATCGCCTTCTGGGCCATATACGTGTGGGCGATACCCACGGTACAGGCGGCAACGCCTACGATCTTCATTGCTTCCCTCTTTTCATAGAGTTGCGTGCGCAAGACACCGTTTGCGGAGGCCTCCGGAGCATCCCCTGCCGTTTGGACTTGCTGTCTTTTCGACAAGACCAATATAGGGTGCCGACATTGATAAAACCAGCTCGTTTCGGTAAACGTGCAGGTCAGAGCGTTAGTTATGCGTTTTGGTTATGCGTTTAACTAAAAATGAATCCTGCGGTTTTGCCCTCGATTTCAAAAGTCAAGAAGTATTTGATTTTCTCGGTAGACGGCAGACGCGCATACCGGTCGCATATTTCGACCCCACCCGTGCGCCACATTTGTTGCATACTCATACAGAGGGAGAAGGTCGCCCACCGAAGTGCGCCCCTCACCAAGGCCCAAAGTCGTCATGCTTGAAAATGCTCATCTGTCGGAAGGAGTCGCTGTGGCAAAACAGCGCGTTACGATCGCAGACGTCGCTCGCGAGGCGGGGACCCCGACGGCAAGCGTCTCGTACTACCTCAACGGCAAACGAGAAAAGCTCAGCGATAAAACGCAGGCAAAGATTGCGCGCGTCATCAAGGAGCTCGGCTACGTTCCCAACGCCCAAGCGCAGACGCTCACCGGCAAGCAAACCCACGTCATCGCCATCATCATTTTGGATAACACCAACAAGTGGGCGGGCCTCGTCCTCAATGGCATGGAACAGGTCATGCTCCCCGCAGGCTATCAGACGGTCGTTTGCACCAGCAACTTTAACCCCGAGACCGAGCTCATGTACGTCGACAAAATGCTCTCGCTGGGCGTCGATGGCTTTATCATCCAACCCACGGCAAACTTCAAAGCCGTCCACGGCCGCATTAGGCGTGCCGGCAAACCAGTCGTCTTTTTCGATGGGGCCATCTATAGCCCGGGCACCAGTTGGATCAAAACCAACCTCTACGACGGCGTATACAACGCCACGCAGGCGCTCCTCGATGCCGGCTACGAGGACTTCTTTTCCATCGCCGCCAACATGACCGAAATGCGCACCCGCATGGAGCGTTTCCAGGGGTATGCCGAGGCGCTGGCCGCGAACGGACAGCTTTACAAAGCGATTCCCATCGATCACAACAAGCCGTCAATTAGCGAGCTCACCGAGTACTTTAAGTACAAGCTCAATCCCGCCAAGCGCACGCTCATCTTCGTCCAAAACCAATGGGCGCTCCCCCGTGTCTATAAGGCGCTTCAACCCATGGCCCATCTGCTTCCGCAGCAAATCGGCCTTTTGGGACTCAATTGCGAGGACTGGACCAACCTCACCACGCCAACCGTCTCTACCATCATCGAGCCCGTCGACCAGGAAGGTCGCGAAGCAGCCGAGATGCTGCTCGCCTTACTTGATGGCAGCGGCGAACCCGGCGAGCAGCGCATTCTCGAGTGCAAGCTCAACTGGCTCGACTCCACCTCAATCTAGGCCGCGGGACAAATTAATCAGTAACGTTTGTCCCAAATTTTAAGTATTTGTTCGTTGGAACGGCTCGTGACGGCACCTGCTAGACTGGAACATCCCAACCGTCTAGCCAGGAGCCGCCATGTCGCGCAAGTCCGCCTACAAGCAAGTACTTTCCATCGGCACCGCCGTGGTGCTGGGTTTTGCGCTGTTTACGGGGTCGCTCGACGGGGCACCCAAACTGTTGTCGCCGCAAAGCGATGAGCAGGCGACGGCTCTGGCCGAAAAACAAAACGAAAGCCCCAGCCGCACCGATGACGAGGCGGACCTGGTCGCCCGACTCGAATCTGGAACAGCGAGCTCAGCGGACTCCGGAGATAGTCAAGACTCTGGTGATGGCTCCGAATCCACCACGACCAACACCAACGGCAACGTTGCCGAGGACAGCCCCACCACCCCCATCGACGAGGTCGAAAACCCCGACCTTAACCGCGCCCGCGGCGTATATCTCAGCAGTATTCCTGACTACGCGGGCAATCCCTACGTTGCCCTTCGCGCCGATAGCACCCATTCGCTGGGTACGCCGTCGTTCACGCTCGACGAATGCGAGCGCGCCACGGAGGAAGGTTGCTTTAAGAAATTCTCCAAGCTCGATAGCCTGGGTCGCACCCGCAAGGCGCTCGCCTGCGTAGGCCCCGAGTCGCTCGGACAAGGAAAGCGCGGCGACATCTCGCGCATCCACCCCGCCGGCTGGCACCAGCAGCGATATGACTTCATCCCTGGCCAGAGCCTCTACAACCGCTGCCACCTCATCGCCTGGTCGCTCTGCGGCGAAAACGCCAACCGCAAGAACCTCCTCACCGGCACGCGCTATCTCAACGAGACGGGTATGCTGCCGTTTGAGGAGCAGATCCTCGACTACATCCGCGATACGGGCAACCATGTGCTCTACCGCGTCACGCCCATGTACAACGAGGAGGAACTCGTCTGCCGCGGCGTGCGCCTGGAAGCACAATCGGTCGAGGATCACGGCAAGACCCTCTGCTTCCACGTATATTGCTACAATCTGCAGCCGCACGTGCAGATCGACTACGCCATCGGCCGCAATCAGGCCTCGGGGGACTAGGGCCGACCAAGCTGCCCCAAAACCTAAAATGATCCGTTTTTCTCCGTCCCCCAGGGATCAAAAAGGGCCGCCCTGGATTGCCCAGAGCGGCCCTTGCACCGGCATGCATGTTGCAGGCAACGCCACGCGCTACTTGGCGCGGCCCTCCTCATAGCGCTCGACCAGCTTGGCCTGAACGTCATAGGGCACCTGCTCATAGCCCGCGGGCTTCATGGTAAAGTCGCCCGTGCCGCGCGTGATGGAGCGCAGGCGCGTCGAGTAATCCGTCAGCTCGGCCAGCGGCGCCTGGGCAATGACCACGGTGTCTCCGCGCTCATCGGTCTCCATGCCCGTCACGCGACCGCGCGAGGCCGAGATGTCGCCCATCACGGCGCCGGCGTAGCTCTCGGGGATCGTCACCGTGATTTCCTCGATAGGCTCCAGCACCACTGGATCGGCATCGGCGCATGCCTTGCGCAGGCCGATGCGAGCCGCCGCGCGGAACGCCATCTCGTTGGAGTCGACGCTGTGATACGAACCGTCGTACACGGCCACGCGAATGCCCGTGAGCGGGTAGCCGGCAATGATGCCGTCCTTCATGGTCTCCTGGACACCCTTGTCCACGGCGGGGATCAGCGAGCGCGGAATACGGCCGCCTACGACCTCGTCCACAAACTCATAGCCATCGCTCGTGCCGTCGGGCCCAATGAGCGGCTCAACGCGCAGCCAGCAGTCGCCATACTGGCCGGCGCCGCCGGTCTGCTTCTTGTGGCGGCCCTGGGCACTTGCCGTACGGCGAATGGTCTCGCGATACGGAATACGGATCGGCACGCTCTTGGCTGCGACCTTGGTACGGTCCTCAAGGCGATTGAGCAGGACCGAAACCTGCGCCTCGCCCACGGCGGAGATGATAGTCTGGCCCGTCTCCTCGTCACGGTCGATGCTCATGGTCGGATCAGCCTTGCACGCCTTCTCGATAAACGTGTAGAGCTTCTCTTCGTCGCCGCGATTCTCGGCCTCGATGGCGATGCGATACTGCGAGTTGGGGAACTTAAACGCCGCAGCCTCGACCTTACCGGTAATCGAGAGCGTATCGCCTGTCTCGGCCGCCAGCTTGGGTGCCACGATAATGTCGCCGGCATAGGCGTGGCCGACCTCGGTCATGTCGCGGCCGCACATCACATACAAGTGAGCCAGACGATCGCTCTTGCGGGTGCGCGCGTTGATCAGCTCAAGGCCCGGCTCAAGCGTACCCGTCAGCACCTTGATAAAGCTGATGCGGCCCTGCTGCGGATCGGCCAGGGTCTTAAACACAAACGCCACCGGACGGTCATCGTCACTCGAGATCTTAAGCGAATCACCGTCGATGAGCGGCATCTCGCCGTAGTCCGTCGGCGCCGGGAAGTACGTGGCGATATCGTCCATCAGCGAGTTAACGCCCTGTTCCTTAATGCAATCGCCCGCAAAGACCGGCACAAAGATGCGCTCGGCGATCGCCTTCGACAGCAGGCCTTCAAGCTCCTCCTGCGTCAGTGTCTCCTCGCCCTCCAAGTACTTCATCATCAGCTCGTCGTCAGCCTCGGCCACCAGTTCGCACAGATGGTCATGGGCCTCCTCGGCCTGGGCACGATACTCCTCGGGAATCTCCGACTCAACGGCTTCGGTGCCGTTGCAATGGCGCGCCTTCATGCGCACCAGGTCGATAATGCCGTCAAAGTCCTCGCCCTCGCCCCAGGGAAGGGTCACGGCGCCCAGGCGCGTGCCAAAGCGCTCCTGCAGCAGGTCCATTGTGGTCGTAAAGCTGGCCTCGGAGCGCGACAGGCGGTTTACGAACACCGCGCGCGCCAGGCGCAAGTCCTCCGCCGCATACCAAAGCTTGACGGTCGTAGGCTGCGGGCCGGCCTCGGCGTCGACCACAAACAGAGCCGTCTCGCAGACGCTCATCGCGGCAAAGGCGTCGCCGATAAAATCGGGATAGCACGGGGCATCGAGCACGTTGATGCGGGCGCCCTTCCAGTCGATCGGCGCAATGGTCGTCGAGATGGAAAACGCACGCTTAACCTCTTCGGGGTCATAGTCGAGCGTGGGCTTGGTGCCGTCGTGGCCGCCCAGGCGGGCGGTCTTGCCGGAAAGGTGGAGCATGGCTTCGGCGAGTGAAGTCTTGCCCACCCCGCCTTGGCCTACGAGCACCACGTTCCTTACGTTACCGGTCTTGGGAGCACCCATGATGACCTCCTTGCAGGGCCGCGCGCAATGCGCGACGCCAACGGGGAGAGTTCGCGGTCGGTGCCATCCCGGGAGCAGCATGGTCGGCAGCCGAGCCGACTCACCCTCCAAATGTCCTATGCCACCACCCTACCCTCACGGGCGACCGTCCATGCACACCTTTCGGCACACGTATGAATACAGGCGGCGAGAGGAAGAGACAAGCTTGTGAGGCAATTATTGAACCCCGTCGATGTAAACAAAAAGCCGCCACAGACCGTAAGACCTGTGGCGGCTTCGCCTCAATTAATAGTTGAGTAAATACCTGAGCCTATCCCTCGATACGGCTCAAGAACTCACGCGTGCGCCGCTCGCGCGGATGGTCGATGACCTGCTCGGCAGGACCCTCCTCGACAATACGACCGCCGTCCATAAAAACCACGCGGTCGGCAACATCGCGCGCAAACTGCATCGCATGGGTCACGATCACCATCGTCATATTCTGCGCGGCAAGGTCCTTAATGACACGTAGCACCTCGGCCGTTAGCTCGGGATCGAGTGCCGAGGTCGGCTCGTCAAAGAACAGGATCTCTGGATCGAGCGCCAAGGCGCGGGCGATACTCACACGCTGTTGCTGGCCGCCCGAAAGCTCACATGGCACCTTGTTCTCGTTGCCCGTAAGCCCCATCTGCGCGATCAACTCGCGCGCACGAGCTTCCGCCTGCTCGCGCGGGCGCTTAAGCACGCGGATCGGCGCGTCGATGATGTTTTTCATCACGGTATAGTGCGGGAACAGGTTGTAATTTTGGAACACCAGGCCGAATCGCGAGCGCGCCTGTTTGGGCACATCGCCCTTCGCATAGACCGCGCCCGAACCCGCATCCGTCGCAACGGCAAGGGCGCCAAACGAGAGTGAGCCTCCGTCGAGTGTCTCGAGCAGCGTGGCACACCGCAGCAGCGTGGACTTGCCGCCACCCGAAGGCCCGATAATCGCCACGACCTCGCCACGCTTCACCTCAAGCGAGATATCCTTGAGCACCTCATTGCCGCCAAACGCCTTACGAGCGTTCGTTATATTCATTACCGAACTAGTCATGGTAGTAATCCAATTTTTTCTCGGCGGCGCCCAGCAGCATCTCGACCACAAAGTTAAAAACCCAGTAGATCAACGCCGCAATCGCGAACGGCACCATGCTCACCTGCGAGGCAACCAACGCCTTGGCGGTCGAGAACATCTCGCCCACGCCAATGGCAAACGCCAGCGACGTGTCCTTGACCAGCGTGATGATCTCGTTGCCCATCGCCGGCAGAATACGCTTGGCGACCTGCGGCATCACGATATACAGAAACGTCTGCGCGCGCGAATAGCCCAGCACCTCGGCAGCCTCGTATTGACCGCGCGGAATGGACTGCAAGCCCGAGCGATAGATCTCGGCAAAGTAACCGGCGTAGTTGATGATGAACGCCACGACGCACGCCGTCCACTTGGAATCGGGCGTGAGCGAAATGCCAAACACGTAGTACGGGGCAAAGTAGATGGCAAACATCTGCAGCATGAGCGGCGTACCGCGCATGACCGAGATATAGATGCGCGCAATCCAGCGAAGCGGCACGATTTTGCTCATGCGCATAAACGCCACGGGGATTCCCAGCGGAATCGACCCCAGCAGCGTCAGCACAAACAACTGCAAGCTGACCAAGAATCCCTGGCCAAGCATCTGCATCATGACCTGAATAGACATTACTTGAGCACCCAATTATCGAAAGATAGACCATAGCTTGAATACTTGTCGCACAGGTCCTTAACCGTGCCATCCTCGTAGAGCGCCTTGAGCGACTCGGTCACGGCATCGGCGGACTTGGTGTCGCCCTTCTTAAAGCCAACGGCGTAGTGCTCGCTGGACAGCGGCTTGTCGAGCTGCGTATAGACATCGGGCTTGGCGGCAAGCTGATACTGGGCGATCGAGAGGTCACAGGCCACGGCATCGATCGCGCCGCTCTCGAGCTGCATAAAGGCCGTGTTATACTCGCCGATGGTGTCGAGCGTGGCAAACGTCGCTGCCAGATCCTTCTGGTCGCCCTCGAGCACGTCCTGTGCGGCGGAATCAGTCTGGGTAATCACGGTCTTGCCGGCAAGATCGTCCCAGCTCTTGATACCCGCGTCCTTCTTGACCACGAGCACCTGCTCGTTGAGCATGTAAGGCTCGGAGAACGTGTAGTCGTCCTCGCGGCCCTCCATGGTAAAGCCGTTCCAGATGCAGTTGATGGCACCCGAGTTGAGCAGCGTGTCCTTGGCATCCCAGTCGATAGCCTCGTAATCGACATCCCAGCCCTGCTTATCGGCAACAGCCTTGGCCAGATCGAGATCAAAGCCGGTGTACCCACCATCGTCGCCCACAAAGCCGTACGGAGGGTAGGACTTGTCAAAGCCCACCACGAGCTTCTTGGACTCCGCAGCGCCCTTCACATCCTTGGCCGCGGCAGAGCCAGCAGCGGAGCCCTTGCCGGCACCACCGCCGCAACCGACAAGACCAAGGCCAAGCACCGTGGCAAGCGAGCTGGCTAGACCAACAAACTGACGACGAGACATATCGGTGTTCATGGTATTCCCCCTTGATGGCACTTTAGTTAAGTAAAGTGAGTCATGTAACGTTCAGAATCATACACTTTACCTTGATAGAGTACAAGGGAGGGTTTGCCCGGCGTGGGCGGGGAGCGGCGCGTAATTAAGTTTATCGCGAGTTCCGCACGCAAAGGAAAGCACTTAATGTGCTTTCCGTCTTGCGCAGGACTGTAGAGCAGGAAACTTCATATGCGGCCCTTCCGGACGCAAGCAAAAGGGCGACCCCTGTCCGGAGTCGCCCTTGTTGAGCTGCTTATGTGCAGTTGTTACTCGGCGTCGTGGTGACGGCGGGGCTTGCGGCCTCCGTTGTCGCCGGGACGGCGCGGGCGGTCGCTGCGCTCGGAGCGCTCGCGACGCGGACGCTCACGACGCTGGAAGTGCTCGCCGTCGCCCTCGGAGGCACCCTCGGCACGAGCCGGGGCCTCGGGCTTGTCGAGACGATCGAGCGAGATCTTGCCGCGATCGTCGACCTCGATGACGACGACCTTGACCTCGTCGCCCACGTTGAGGACGTCCTCGACCTTCTCCACGCGGCCCTTGGCGACGCGGGAGATGTGCAGCAGGCCGTCCTTACCGGGCAGCAGGTTCACGAAGGCGCCGAAGGGCTGGATGGAGACAACGCGACCGGTGTACTCCTCGCCCGGCTCGGGAACCTTGATGATGAGCTTGATGCGCTCGACGGCCTGGTCGACGGACTCGCCGGTGCCGCCGACAAAGACGGTGCCGTCCTCCTGAATGTCGACCGAAGCGCCGGTCTCGTCCTGGATGCCGCGGATGACCTTGCCGCCAGAACCGATGACGTCGCGGATCTTATCGGTCGGAACCTGGATGGAGACGATGCGCGGAGCGGTGCTGCGCGTGGTATGACGCGGCTCGGGAATCACATCGAGCATCTTCTGCAGAATGAAGGCGCGACCCTCCTTGGCCTGCTGCAGGGCGCGGGCCAAGATGTCGAAGGTGAGGCCGGTGGCCTTGTTGTCCATCTGCAGGGCGGTGATGCCCTCGGTGGTGCCGGTGACCTTAAAGTCCATGTCGCCCAGGAAGTCCTCGAGACCCTGGATGTCGGACAGGACCACGGTCTTGCCCTCCTCCTGGATCAGACCCATGGCGATACCGGAGACGGGGCGCTTAATGGGCACGCCGCCGTCCATAAGGGCGAGCGTGGAGCCGCAGGTCGAAGCCATCGAGGAGGAGCCGTTGGACTCCATGACCTCGGAGACCACGCGGATGGCGTAGGGGAACTCGTTCTCGTCGGGAAGCACCGGGAGCAGAGCGCGCTCGGCCAGGTTACCGTGACCGATCTCGCGGCGCTTGGGGCTGCCCATGCGGCCGGTCTCGCCGGTGCAGAACGGCGGGAAGTTGTAGTGGTGCATATAGCGCTTGCCCTCGGTCGGCTCGATGGTATCCAGACGCTGGCCCTCGTTGAGCATACCGAGCGACAGGACGGAGAGCACCTGGGTCTGACCACGCTGGAACAGGCCGGAACCGTGAACGAGCGGCAGGTAGTTGTCCTTCACCATGATGGGACGAATCTCGTCGGCGGCACGACCGTCGACGCGCTCGCCGGTCTCGACGACCATGGTGCGCATGGCCTTCTTCTCGAGCTTCTTGAGCGCCACGGGGATCTCGCGCTCCCAGGCGGCCTGCTCCTCATCGGTGAACTCGGCGCGGATGGACTCCTTCAGAGCCTCGACCTTACCGATGCGGGAAAGCTTGTCGGCGTCGCGCAGGGCAGCGGCCATCTCGTCGTAGTGGGCGAAGATGCGCTCCTGGACCTCCTCGACGGGCTGGTCGAGCGGGTACTCCTTCTTGACGATAGCGCCGTTGACCTGCTCCCACTCGGCGACGAACTCGTCTTGGGCCTGGCAGAAGGCAGCGAGGGCCTCCTGGCCAAACTTCATAGCGGCGAGCATGTCGTCCTCGGAGATCTCCTCGGCGCCGGCTTCGACCATCGAGATAAAGTCGGCAGAGCCGCCCAGCTCCAGGTCCAGGTCGGAGTTCTCGCGCTCCTCATAGGTGGGATTGACGATAAACTCGCCGGTCTCCACGTTGCGGCCGATGCGCACGCAGGCAAGCGGGCCCTCGAAGGGCACGCCGCCGAGCGTCATGGCCAGCGAAGCACCCATGACGTTGATGACGTCAAAGGGGTTGACCTGGTCGGCGACGAGCGAGGTAGCGACGATGTGCACTTCGTTGCGGAAGCCGTCCGGGAAGCTCGGGCGGATCGGACGGTCGATCATACGAGCCGTGAGCGTGGCCTTCTCGCTGGGACGGCCCTCGCGCTTAAGGTAGCCACCCGGGATACGGCCGGCGGCGTACATCTTCTCGTTGAAGTCGACGGTCAGCGGGAAGAAGTCGTAATTCTTGCGCTCCTTGGAGACGACCACGGTGTCGAGCATCGTGGTGTCGCCCTGCTTGACCAGACAAGCGCCGGTGGCCTGCTTGGCAAGCTCGCCGGACTCAAAGGTGTAGGTCTTGCCGTACAGCTCAAAGGTCTTGGATACGAGTGTCATTGTTCTCCTTTACCCCACAGGCCCCTTGCCTGCGGGCTTCTCATGTGACGCGGGCCCCCTGCCCCCGCCACGCTTCAGAGCGTGATTGTTCACGCCCTTACACAAAAAGAGCGCCCCGCTGCGCAGGACGCTCTTAGCATGTACAAATCCTTACTGGATGTTGTCGCGGATGCCCAGAGCCTTGATGAGCTCACGGTACTCGACGATGTCGTTCTTCTTGATGTAGGAGAGAAGACGACGGCGGCGGCCGACGAGCATGAGCAGGCCACGACGGGTGTGGAAGTCCTTCTGGTGGGACTTCATGTGCTCGGTCAGCTCCTTGATGCGCTCGGACAGGATGGCGACCTGAACCTTGGGGTTACCGGTATCGACCGGGGAGTTACCGAACTGGGCGGTCAGCTCCGCCTTGCGCTCTTTGGAAACAGTCATTGTTTCGCCTTTCGTTTCGCGTCGCCCGTGGGCGACTCTATTCGCCTCGGACTGGGAAGCCGCCGGTGGAGCGAACATCCAAGGTCGAGGTACCAACAGGTCGGTATGTTACCACAAGCGGCGCGCGCCTGCGCATCATCACCGACCCAACATGAATTCCATCGCACGGAGTCGCTGATCGGTGTGCGTGGCGGCCCAAACATGCGAAAGCCCCAGCAAAAACGCAGCCGTATGCGGATCGATCTGCTCATCCATAAGGGCATCGAAGGTCATGGACATCAGAGCGCGCAGCCATGCGACCTCGCCGACCGATACCAACTCGGCGCCAGGCACGCTCGAGGCGCACGACCCGCACAGAAGCCCGCCGGCCTGGGCCGAGAAATGCGAGAGCATGGGGTCGCCGCACGAGACGCATGCCGAGAAATCGGGGCGGTAACCAACGTGCGACAGCAGTTTAAAGACAAAGGCCGCCACGAGCAGGTCCATATGTGCCGAGTCGAGCCCGCAGCCGACAAGCGTGAGCGCCCGCTGCGTGATGGCAAAGGTAAATGGATCCTCGGCATCCTCGAACGAGCACACGCGCGCAACCTCGGCAATCGCGCTGGCGGCACAGATCGTCTCGTAGTCAGGAGCGGCACCGAGTGGCGCCTCCATAAGCTCCGCCTGAGAAACCACGTCGAGCGAGCGACCATGCGCCAACAGCATATCAACGGTGCAAAAGAGCTCGCAGCGGGCCGCAAGGCGACCACCAGGCTTACGTGCGCCCTTGGCCACGGCACGCACCTGCCGCCCCCGTTCGTCGAGCATCGTCAAGATCAGGTCGGTTTCCTTGAGCTTGGTCTTGTCGAGGACGAGCACCTTTGTGCGATATGTGCGAGAGCCTGCCATGAACGCCGAGGCTTAATCTTCGGCATTGTAGCCAAAGCGGCGGATCTGTGCCTCGTCATCGCGCCAGCCGGCCTTGACCTTCACGTCGAGCTCCAAAAAGACCTGCGTGCCAAAGATACGCTCAAGGTCACGACGGGCATCGATGCCGATATGCTTAATCATCTCGCCGCCCTTGCCGATGATGATGCCCTTCTGCCCCTCGCGCTCGACGTAAATCGTGGCGTGCACGCGCAGAACCTTCTTAGTCTGCTCGAGCGCGTCACAGATGACGCCCACGGAGTGAGGGATCTCGTCGCGGGTGCGACGCAGAACCTTCTCGCGTACAAACTCGGCCACGAGGGTCTCGTCGGACGCGTCGGTGCCCATATCCTCGGGGAACCAGCGCGGGCCCTCGGGCAAAAAGTGAGCGACGGTCTCGATAAACGCATCGACGTTGAAGTTCTTGACCGACGACGTCACGATCTCGTCATCGTATTCCATAAGCTCGTGAGCGGCCTTGAGCTGTTCCATAACCTGGGCGGGATCGGCCTCGTCGGCCTTCGTGAGCACCAGGACCTTTTTGGAACGGGCGCTCTTGACACGCTCGGCAACCCAGGCGTCTCCCCTGCCGATGGGTTTGGTGGCGTCGATCAGAAACGCGACGACGTCTACGTCATTGAGCTCAAACAGGGCGCTCTTGTTGAGCTCGGATCCCAGGCCGTCCTTGGGCTTGTGGATACCCGGAGTGTCAACGAAGACCAGCTGGTAACCGGGGCGGTTGACCACGGCGCGCATACGGCGGCGGGTCGTCTGGGCCACCGGAGAGGTGATGGCGACCTTCTTGCCGTAACAGGCGTTGAGCAGCGTGGACTTGCCGGCGTTGGGGCGACCGACCAGGGCCACAAAGCCACTGCGGAAACCGGGTTCCACGTCGCCAAAGCCCGCGAGGCTCTCGTCCTCGTCGCACAGGGCATCGAGTTCCTCATCGCTCATACCCTCAAACGGGTCGAACTCCTCGACTTCGTCAAGTGAATCGGCATCCTCGACCTCGTCCAGAACCTCATCGATAGGCTGCATATTGTCGGACATGGGAATCCCTTTCTAAATAAAGCCGAGCGCGTGGGCAAATACCAGCAGGCCCACAATCGCGGCGGTGATGGAAAGAACGTATACAGAGGCGGCGGCGATGTCCTTCGCACGCTTGGCCAGCGGATGGAGCTCCTGGGTCGCCAGATCGACAATGGCCTCCATGGCGGTGTTGCACAGCTCGCCGTGAATTACCAGGCCGCAGCAAATGATAATCGTTGCCCACTCGGCAATGTCGAGCCCCACGATGCAGCCAGCGATGACGGTGCACACGCCCGCCACGAGCATGACCTTAATGTTGCGCTCGGTCTTGACGGCGGTGACAAAGCCCTCCATGGCATAGGAGAACGACTTTAAAAAGGACGGATGGTCCTTGTTCGATCCGGGAATCATAGACGGCTCCTAGTCGTGCGCATGGTTGGTGATGGGGCCGACGTGGACCAGCTTAGGGTCCTCGCCGCGCTCGAGCGCCAGATCGCGCAGGATAGCGTCCTCGCGAGCCTCCATGACCTCGGCCTCGTCGTCCTCGATATGGTCATACCCCAGCAGGTGCAACATGCCATGCACGAGCATCAGGCGGCACTCGTCGGCGGGGCTATTGCCAAAACCGGGGGCCTGACGGGCAATAACCTGCGGGGCCAAGATAATATCGCCGAGCTCCAGCGTCTCGTCGGCGGGAATATCCTCGTCAAAGGCCGAGTCGCATTCAAACGAGAGGACATCGGTGGTACGGTCGATACCGCGCCAATCGTGGTTGAGCTCGTGCATCTCGTCCTCATCGACATACGAAAGGGAGATCTCAACATCACGCTCAACGCCCTCGGCGGCAAGCACGACCTCGCAAATGTGCTCTACCTCCTGCGCGTCGAGCAGCGTATCGAGCTCGGCATCGTTGCTGATCAATACACTCAACGGGACTCCTTTCGGTCGCGCGAGCGCTGCTCACGCACGTCATCATAAGCATCGTATGCCTCGACGATACGACCCACCAGGGCATGGCGCACCACATCGGCGCGCTCCAGGTGTGCAAACGCCACATCGTCGACACGGCCCAAAATCTTCTCGACATCCGCCAAGCCACCACGACGACCCACCAGGTCGCGCTGGCTGAGGTCGCCGGTAATCACGAACTTGGAGTTGAATCCAAGGCGTGTCAGGAACATCTTCATCTGCTCGGGCGTGGTATTTTGCGCCTCGTCGAGCACCACGAAAGCATCGCTCAGCGTACGACCGCGCATGTAGGCGAGCGGGGCGATCTCGATCACGCCGCGCTCCATAAGCTCATCGGTGCGCTCACGATCCATCATGTCAAAAAGGGCATCGTAGAGCGGGCGCATGTACGGATCAATCTTTTCCTCGAGGGTGCCGGGCAAAAAGCCCAGGTTCTCCCCTGCTTCGACAACCGGACGCGTCAAGATCAAACGGCCCACCTCATGGCGCTTGAGCGCGGCAACGGCGAGCGCCATGGCCAGATAGGTCTTACCGGTACCGGCAGGACCCAAGCCAAAGGTGATGGTATGCGAGCGAATGGCATCCACATAGCGCTTTTGCCCAAGCGTCTTGGGACGAATGACACGACCGCGGTATGAAAGCAGCACGTCATCGCGAAGCGATGTGGCCTCATGCTCGCCGTCGCGCAAGACGGCCAGGCAACGCGAGACATCGTCGGCAGACAGGGTACGACCGGCCGCTGCCTCGCGAAAAGCATGTTCGAAAAAGCGAGCCACGAGCTCGACCTCGTCCGGGTCGCCGCTCACGGAGATCCTATCGCCACGGGCGACCACGTGAGCGCGAACCAAGCTCTCGAGCGCACGAAGGACGCCGTCGCCGGCGCCCAAAACACGCGAGGGATCAACTCCCTCGGGAACGGTAAGTCTAATCTTCGAGGCTTCCATGGACCTCCCTGCGCGCATGGACCAAGCCGGAATCATCGACTCCGATGATAGCAACATCGAGCAGGCACGGGGCTGTAAGTCCACAGGTATCGTCAAGACGGGCATGATGGAACGAACCGAGCGTCAGGTTGTCACCATACTCGAGCACGGCACGCTCGACAGTGCCCACGCGACGACGAGCATCGGCAATAGCGAGCTCCTGCGCCGCGTCTCGCATACGGCGGCTGCGCTCGGCCATAACCTCGGGCGGCACCTGGTCGGGCATGTCGGCAGCAAGGGTACCGGGACGCTTACTGTAGCGGAACACGTGCATACGCGAGAACCCCACGCGGCGGCACAGCGACAGCGACTCCTCGAACTCCTCGTCCGTCTCACCAGGAAAACCGACGATGACGTCGCACGAAAGAGACGCCTGCGGCAGGATGGCGCGAATCATGCGCACCGTGTCCTCAAAGGCCTCGGCACTATAGGGACGACCCATGCGATGCAGCGTCGCCGTACAGCCGGACTGTACGGGCAGGTGCAAAAACGGGGCAATACGCTGCGGATAGCGCGCCATAACCTTAAGCAGGCGCTCAGAGATATCCATGGGTTCGACCGAGGAAATGCGCACATGCGCAATAGTCGTGCGCTCCATGATGGCCTCGAGCAGCTCATCGATTTCGACATGCTCGTCGGTCGCGCTCTTGCCATCGTAGGCACCCAGGTTCACACCGGTCAGCACCACCTCGGGCACGCCGGCCTCCTGGGCCTCGCGAACTTGCTCAAGCACGGACTCGACGGGCACGGAACGCTCGGGACCGCGGGCCTTCCACACGATGCAATAGGTGCAACGGTGGTTGCAGCCATCCTGGATCTTCACGCCCAGCCGCGAACGACCGAGCGCATCGACCACGTCACCATCGCTGCAGGCGGGAACGCTATCGGACTCAACGCCCAGCACATCGCAGACACGTTCGGCGACATCGATCTTAGACGGCTCGGCAATCACGCGATCCGAAAGCTCCAACAGCTCCTCGGGATGCAAATTGACCACGCATCCGGTCACGACCACATAGGGCTCATTTGGATGGGCCAGCGCATGACGGACGGCCTTACGGGTCTTGGCCTCGGCCTCGCCCGTAACGGCACAGGTGTTAATGACGATCAAATCGGCATCGTGGGGCTCCACCATAGCAAAGCCCAGGCGCATAAGATCGGCAGTGATACGGTCAGACTCAACCCGGTTGACACGGCAGCCGAGGTTGACGACGGAAATATGGGGTGCGAGCACGCGGGCTCCTTAATCGAGGATATCGTCGAGGGCACTCTTGATACGGTCGGTCACCGACTTCTTACCGGAAGCGACGTCATCGCCCATCTCGTCGGCAAAAGCACGGAGCAGCTCGCGTTGCTTATTGGAAAGATTGGTGGGAACGACCACGCGCAGCTGCACAATCAGACGACCGCGCGAACCGCCACCGCCAATGCGCGGCATGCCGTAATTATTGACGCTCACGGTGTCGCCGAACTGGGCGCCGGCGGGAACCGTCACCTTAACAACCTCGTCGGGCATAATGCCCTCGACCTCGATCTCGCAGCCGAGCGCAGCCTGCGCAATCGAGATATCGCTCACCAGGTACAGGTCGTCACTGTTGCGCTTAAAGCGCTCATGGTCGGCAACGCGCACGTTGACAATCAGGTCGCCCGAAGGCTCGCCGCGAAGGCCGGCCTCGCCAAAGCCGCTCACACGCAGCTGGCGACCGGTCGAAACGCCGACGGGAATATCGATGTCGATCTTTTCGTGCGAAGGCGTGCGGCCCTGACCGTCGCAGGTCTCGCAGGGATGGTCGATAACCGTGCCCTCGCCATGGCAGTCGGGGCAAGGCGAGGAAGACTGAACCTGGCCCAAAAACGATCGCTGAACCGTCGTGACGTAGCCCGTACCGTGGCAGCGACTGCACTGCTTTTCCTGTGCACCCTCGGCCCTACCGGTACCGTTGCAGTCCTCGCAGGGAGCAAGGCGATCATAGCTGATCGTCTTTTTGCAACCGAGCGCCGCCTCCTCAAGGGTCACCGAAAGGGAGATGGCCATGTCACGTCCGCGACGACGCTCACGACGGCTACGGGCGCCACCACCGCCGCCACCGCCAAAGAACGACGAGAACAGGTCGTCCATGCCCATGCCACCAAAGATATCGTTGATGTCGACATAGCCCGAACCACCAGGAACGTCGGCAGTGCCGTAACGGTCGTAGTTAGCACGCTTCTGCTCATCGGAAAGAACGGAATAGGCCTCGTTGAGCTCCTTGAACTTGGCCTCGGCCTCGGGATCGTCCGAAACATCCGGATGTACGGTACGGGCCTTCTTTAGAAACGCACGCTTAATCGTCCGCGCGTCGGCATCCCTGTCGACGCCAAGCACCTCGTAGTAATCCCTATTTTCCGACACGACCGAATCCTTCCGACTTTCATTATTGTCACAGTGCGTCCTATACCCAAGCTGGGCCGACCGCAAACAAAGGGTTTGATGTTATTGCATTTGATACGGCGAAAGCATGGCCCGTTGCGAGCAGCTCGCGAACCAAACCGACACGAGCGCGAACATGAAGCCGTTGGCAAAACCGTTGGCAAACTGCATCGCACCGCGCTTCCACCACAGCAGGCTGCGATGAAGCACACCGTCCGAAAGCACCATGAACAGGCCCATGGTAAACGGAATAAAGCACATCACGGCAAAGGCCGAGAACACGCCCGAGATGGCCGACAGCACCAAAAACGGCGCCACAATGCCCATCAGGTAAAAGCCAGTACGAGCTTTGCCTTCCAAGCGCTCGGCCTCAACATGGGCGCGGCCGACCAGGTCGCCGCCCGCGGCACCGTTAGTGCCAGCATGGCCCATGCCGCTAATGCGGACCTCGTCGCCATCGTGCGTGCCGGCAGGAAACTCAATCGTCTGCTCGGAGGTCACACGGGTTCGCCCGCTGCCACCGCAATCGGGGCAGGGGTCGGCCACGACCTTACCGGAACCGCCGCACTCGGGGCAGACCGACTGGAACGTGCCCGCACCAAACAGGAAGGACAGGTCGACGTCGATGTGGCCGCGGCCACCGCAGCTCGGGCAGGTATGGGCATGCTCAGACGAAACGGAGCCCGAGCCGCCGCAGTTGCTACAGGTATCGAAGCGCGTGTAGCGGACGGTCTTGCGGGCACCGCCCCTGGCCTCCTTGGCGTCGAGTTTGATATCGACGACCACGTTGGCGCCGTTCTCGGGATTGTAGGCAGCCTGGCCGCGACGCTGCTGGCCCCAGGCGCCACCAAAGGGAAAGCCGCCCTCAAAGGGATTGCCATAGCCCGTGCTGCCGGCGTAGCCGCCACCATAGGGCGAAGCCGTAGGAGCACCGGCAAAGGGATTGCCAGAACGCATGGCGTCGTAGCGCGCACGTTTTTGCTCATCCGAAAGCACGGCGTAGGCCTCGGAAACCTCTTTAAACTTTTCCTCGGCATCCGGCTCTTTATTGACGTCCGGATGGAGCTTACGGGCCTTTTGCTGGAAGGCCTTTTGAATATCACGCGAGGTGGCGTCCTTGGAGACACCCAGAATCTCGTAGTAATCTTTTTCGTTCATCGTCGCCATGCGCGGCAACCTCCTGCTCACAGCAGCGTATATATTCCGGTAATTCTACCCGAGCGGCCTAAGCTAGATCCCAAAACAGCTCGAACAGAACATTTCCATCGAGCCAGCCCAGATGGGTCGGCGCCAGACGAGCTCGAACATGGCCCGCGATGACATCTGCCGAGGTGAAGGGTCCCTCATGAATCCCGAGCGTCTCGGGCACCCAAGTGGCAAGACCCAATTCGAGCGCACGATCGCAGGCAGCTGCCAGCTCGCCCATTGGGATGACGCAAGCTGCACGAGCCAACAGATCGGACGCAACACCGCGCGTCATGCGACAAGCGAGCATCAAGTCTTCGGCGACAGCCTCGCGCTGCGACAGATATTCGGCCTCGAACGCCGTCGCGTCATCGTCACGTTGCACCAGACGCACGCGATACGCATCGCCTCGAGAAGACACGCCGGGGAACAAACCTGCAAGACGGTCGAAATCCTCGTCGTCGAGCATGCCCGCGGCAGAACGACCCAGGCCCAGGTAGCCCTGTCCGGTCCAGTAGGCAATGTTATGGGCGCACTCATGGCCGTCGAGCGCGTAGCTCGCCACCTCATACGGATGATAGCCGGCCGCACCCAGGCGCTCACGCGCCGCGTCCATGCACGAAGCCTGAAAATCCTCATCGGGCTCGAGCGACTCGTCACGGCACGCCATGCGATAAAGGGGCGTCCCCTCCTCAAGCGTGAGCGGGTAGATCGACACATGATGCGGCGCCGCCGCCAGCACGCCATCGAGCGTGCTCCGCCAGCTTGCGGCCGTCTGCCCGGGAAGGCCGCACATCAGGTCGCACGACACATCGAGGCCAACTTCCTTCACCGTCGCGATAGCCGCAAGTGCCCGATTAGCATCGTGAATGCGGCCAATAGCAGCCAGCTCGGTATTGTCGAGGGTTTGCACGCCCAGAGAGATGCGCGTGACACCCGCCTCGGCAAGCGCGGTGGCGAGCTCGACGGTCAGCGACTCAGGATTGGCTTCGCAAGTAAATTCAACGGGCTTGCACCACATGGAGATACGACGGGCAAGTTTCACCAGGCGCTCCCCAGCCAGTGAGGGCGTGCCGCCGCCAATATAGACCGTGCGGACCTGCGCAAGCGCCCCGGCGTCGCCAAAGGAATCGAGGCGCGCATACAGCTGCTCAAAATAGGAATCGAGCGCAGCATCCAAATCACACAGAGCAAAGCTGCGCGAGTCAAAGTCGCAATAGCGGCATTTTTGAGCGCAAAACGGCACGTGCACGTACAGCGCGGTAACGGCCACCGTTAGGCCTCCAGCGGATGGGCAGGCACCGACTCGCCGGCGGCAAGCGCGGCCTCGCAGGCCACCACGTCGCGCTCGATATCATCGACCAGCGCCATAAACTCCTCGTACGTAGAGCAACGCACCACCTGAGCGCGCCAGGCGGCGGCATGGGGCATGCCCTTTAAGTACCAGCTTGCGTACGTGCGAGCACGCGACATGAGCGGCAGAAGCTCGTGCGTCAACGTCAGGTGCTCGCGCAGAGCCTCCAGGCGCTCGACCGAGGAGCGAGAAGGAGCCGGCGTGCCATCGAGTGCAAGGGCTCGGGCATCGCCAAACACCCACGGATTGCCGTAGATGCCGCGCGCGATAAACACCGCGCTGGCACCCGAGCCGTGCAGATGCTCAGCAGCGTCCTCGGCCGAGAACACATCGCCCGAACCAATCACGGGAATCTCGACAGCGTCGGCAACCTCATCGACGACAGACCAATCGGCCTGGCCAGTATAGAGCTGCGTGGCACAACGACCGTGCACGGCGACTGCGGCGGCACCGGCGCCTTCGAGCATCTGGGCAAACGTCGCGGCATTACGGTCCTCGGCATAAAAGCCCTTGCGAATCTTGACGGTCACGGGCACGTGCGCCGCGCCCACCGTGGCCTCGACGATCTTCTCGGCCAGGTCGGGCGTGCGCATGAGCGCCGAACCCTCGCCCTTGGTGACAACCTTGCGGGCGGGGCATGCCATATTGATATCGATGAGCGACAGGCGATCGCCAACGCGCTCCTCGACGGCGGCGACGGCGCTCGCAAACTGATCAGGCTTGGAGCCAAAGAGCTGCACGCAAATCTGCTGCTCCTCGTCGGCCGGTAGCACCAGGCGCCAGGTCTTGTTGCTGGCATAGGCAAGGCCCGCCACGCTCACCATCTCGCTGTAGGCAAGGTTGGCACCGCGGCGGCGGCACATGATGCGGTAGGCAGGGTCGGTCACGCCCGCCATGGGAGCCATAAGGAACGGCTGCTCGGCATAAGCACCCAGCAGCCGCTTACTGTAATCAGAAAGCGCCATGGACCTACTCGTCCACCTTGAGGATCGCCATAAAGGCCTCCTGCGGAACCTCGACCGATCCGATGGCTTTCATGCGCTTCTTGCCCTCTTTCTGCTTCTCGAGCAGCTTGCGCTTACGCGAGATATCGCCGCCGTAGCACTTAGCAAGAACGTCCTTGCGACGCGCCTTGACGGTGGAACGGGCGATGATCTTGTTGCCGATAGCACCCTGGATGGGCACCTCGAACAGCTGACGCGGGATGATCTCCTTGAGCTTGTCGCACAGGCCACGGGCCAGGCCATATGCCTTGTCCTTATGGACGATAAACGAAAGCGCGTCCACCTCGTCGCCCGAAAGCAAAATATCGAGCTTCACGAGCTCGGAGGGACGGTACTCGTTGAACTCGTAGTCGAGCGAGGCATAGCCCTTGGTGCGGCTCTTGAGCTGATCGAAGAAGTCCAAGATGAGCTCGGCGAGCGGCATATCGAAGCGCATCTCGACCGATTTGCTCGTCAGGTGGATCATGTCGGTTGTGACGCCGCGGTGCTCGATGGCGAGCTGCATGACGGCACCCGTGTACTCAGGCGGGCAGATGATCTTTGCCTTGAGGTAGGGTTCCTCGATACGATCGATGCGTGTGGCCTCGGGAAGGTCCTGCGGACTGCGGACATCGATCATTTCGCCGTCGGTCTTGTAGACGTGATAGTCAACCGAGGGACTCGTGGCAATGAGGTCCAGGTTGAACTCGCGCTCCAGGCGTTCCTTGACGACTTCCATGTGCAGCAGGCCCAGGAAGCCCACGCGGAAGCCAAAGCCGAGCGCCACCGAGGTCTCGGGCTCCCACACCAACGACGGGTCGTTGACGTGCAGTTTATCGAGCGCGTCACGCAGGCTCTCGTAGTCCTTGTTGTCGATCGGGAACAGGCCCGTATAGACCATGGGCTTGGCCTCGCGATAACCGGGAAGCGGCTCGGGGCAGGGGTTCGACGCCCACGTAAGGGTATCGCCCACGCGAACGGCCTCGGGATCCTTCAAGCCCGTGACCACATATCCGACCTCGCCGACCGTCAGCGCGTCGACCGGGGTCTCGGCAGGACGCTTGACGCCCACGCCGTCGACCAAAAAGTCGCCCTTGGCTTGCATCATAAGCAGGGTATCGCCCTTTTTGATGGAACCATCGAAGACGCGCACCGTAGCCACCACACCGCGATACTCGTCAAAGTACGAATCCAAAATGAGCGCTTTGAGCGGAGCGTTTGCATCGCCCTTAGGCGGCGAAATCAAAAAGACAATGGACTCCAGCAGATCGTGAATGCCCTCGCCGGTCTTGCCCGAGACGCACACAGCATCATCGGCAGGGATCGCCAGGTCATCCTCGATCTCGGTCTTAACCTCATCGGGATGGGCCGAGGGCAGGTCGATCTTGTTGATGGCCGGCACAATGTCCAGATTGGCGTTCATGGCGAGCGTCGCGTTGGAAACGGTCTGCGCCTCGACGCCCTGCGTGGCGTCGACAACGAGTACCGCGCCCTCACAGGCTGCCAGCGAGCGCGAGACCTCATAGGTAAAGTCCACGTGGCCCGGCGTATCGATCAGATTGAACTGATACGTCTCGCCATCGTCGGCGTCATAGGACACGCGAACGGCATTGGACTTGATCGTGATGCCGCGCTCGCGCTCGATATCCATGGTGTCGAGCAGCTGCGACTCCATGTCGCGTTCGTCGACGGTATGGGTGAGCTCGAGGATGCGATCGCTGATCGTGGACTTGCCATGGTCGATGTGCGCAACGATTGAGAAGTTGCGGATGTGGGAAATGTCAATTGAAGTATTCATGCGGACTATCTTACCCGAGCGGTACAAAAAATGGAGCCTGTTCCATAAAACAGGCTCCATTTATGCGCGTAATCTGTGTGGTGTGAAATTTACAACTTAGGCGTTGATGCTGTTCACGAGCTTGGCAAGACCGGACTTGCGGTTGGAAGCCTGGTTCTTGTGGATAACATGCTTGGCGGCAGCCATGTCGAGACGCTTGGTGACGGTCTTGAGGGCAGCCTGGGCCTTCTCGACGTCGCCCTCGGCGACGGCGGACTGGACGTGCTTGGTCAGCGTCTTGAGCTCGGACTTGACAGCCTTGTTACGCATGCGAGCTGCCTCATTGGTGCGGATACGCTTCTTCTGAGACTTGATGTTTGCCACTTCTGGAGTTCCTTTCGAGTTCCTTGCAAAAAATGTATGACACCTCTGAGACACGGTGAGGTCATGCAAGCGCCTACTATAGCACGCTCCCCCTCAAAGGGATAGAACGAATTTGTCAAATAGGCAGGTATCATCACGATTTTCTCAAGATGTTCGTAATCCAGAGCAAAAGCGCGGTCTGAGAATCGGCCGAACCCTTCAGCGCGAGCTCCACATCGACCGCGCTCTCGAGCGCGGCAACGAGCTCTGCCATCGAAAAGCGACGTGCCCAGGTCAGGTGATTCTTGACCTGCCAGGACTGGAGCTTAAGTGTTGCGGCCAGCTCACGACCCTGTCCGCGCGCATCGAGCGCCTTGGCAACGATAAGCTCGCGGATGCGGCCGCACAGCAATGTGTAAGTCCACACGTAGCTCTTGGCGGGCAGTAGATTGAAGAGCTCGAGCGAGCGTCGCATGTCACGGGCCGAGACCGCATTGAGAAAGTCCCAGGGTTGAACCTCGGCCGTACGTACAATCCAGCGCTCAACGTCGGCAAGCTCAATCTGGGGCGCCTCGACCATCTGGGCAAGCTTAGCCAAGTCGTTATCGAGCATGCGAGTGTTTTCACCCGAACGCGAGACGAGTTCCTCGGCGGCCGCCGTCGAAATCGACTTACCGCGCTGCGTCGCCATCTGCTGAACACGGCGCGGCAGTTCCCAGCGCTTGGTACCCGAGCAATCGACGATAGCCTTCTTGTCGATCTTGGCGATTGCCTTATACAGGCGCGTATTCTTGGCAAGTGAGTCAGCGATGATGAGGCAGACCGTTGTGGGGCTGGGACTTGCCAGATACTCAACGAGCGGCTCCGAGACCGCCTTGGCGAGCTTTGAACAGCCGTCAAGGATTACCAGGCGAAACTCGCTGCCCATCGGAAAGGTGTTAAGCGATCCGATAATGGACTCGATATCGGGGTCCTTGGTCATGTCGCGCTCGTCGAGGTTGAACTCGACCATACCCGACTTTTCCAGACGCGCTTTCATACGCGAGACGGCGTGATCGCGCTTGACGCCGTCGGTACCGACGATCAGATATGCCGGCAGCAGACCGGTTTCGGACATTGCGCTCCCCTCCCGCAGGCCTTCGTATTCGCTCCGTGCCATTCTAGCCCAGGGGCCCACCACACGCCAACGACGGTCGTCACGATCGCTGGCATCGCATCGCAAAGCCATTCGCAGTCGGCGTGACGGTAATGTCGCCGTGTTCGATAGTGCACGCGAACACGCCGCCCGCTTCCTTAACGGCATCGATGCAGGCATCGGACGGATGGCCGTATCGATTCCCCTCGCCCGCGCTCGCGAGGGAAAGCTCGGGCTTCAGGACGTCCAGTAACTCACCGTCGACTGAAACCTTAGAGCCGTGATGCCCAAGTTTAAGGACATCGATATCCCCCACCTCCTGCACGAATTCCCGTTCTTGGTCGAGCTCGGCATCACCGGTGAGGAGCAGACGCAGGCCCTTGCCTTTCTGAACATAAGAGAGCAGCAGGACAAGCGAATCCTCATTTCCCTCGCCATCCACGGACTCGAATGGCCACATCACGCGGGCGCAAAATGAGCCGATATCGACCGTATCCCCACGGCGCACCTGCCGATACTCCACGCCAGGTCGGTTCAATACCTCGGCAGGAGCATCCTCCAGCGCATCCGCCGCAACGGCAATCGTTCCAACCGAAAACTGTTCGAGCACATCGGGAAGACCACCCCAGTGATCCTCATCCCAATGCGTCACAAAGACGGCATCGATATGGTGCACGTTATTGCGAACCAAAGCCGCCACCACGCGCTCGTCGAGCCCGCAGTCGACGAGCGCTACTGCGCCGCCCTGGCGGATAAGAATCGCATCGGCCTGGCCCACATCGAGCACCGTCACCGAAGGCGGAGCGAATCGATCCCAGTAGACGTACGGAATCGCAGCCAAGAGCACCAGACATGCAAGCCCCACCGCCATAGGACGTGCACGGGGACGCGGCCACCTGACCAGCAGAGCCGCCAGCAAACACGGCGCTAGGTAAATCCACATGCTATCGGGCGGCACACTCACGGATGCACCCGGCACGGCGGCAAACAGCTGCTCGAAGAATAGCGCGCAACGGGCGGCAATCATGGGCACAGCGAGCACCCAAGTCCGCAACGGTGCCACGAGCGAAAAGGGAACCAGCACGATCGACACAGCAAGCAGTACGCTCACCACCGGACCGATGACCGCATTTGCCAGCGGAGCAATGAGCGAGAACGTACCGAAGGCAGGAATGGTAATGGGGAGCGTCGCCAACTGCGAGCACAGCGTGACGGAAAGCATGCTGGCAATGCCCGATGGCACACCCAGCTCACCCAAAGCGTAGGTCGCATAGGGGCAAAAGCACAGGATGGCAAAGACGCTGGCACATGAAAGCTGAAAGCCCATCTCGAACAGCACCGTCGGCCGAAGTAGAACAAAGATGGACATGGTTACGAAGAGTGCCGATGCACCGTGCCGGCGACGCCCCGCGCCGTTTACGACAAGCGTCGCGAACACCATGCAGCACGCGCGCACGGCCGAGGGAGACGCGCCCGTAAAGGTAGCGTAGCCCACAAGCGTTATCGCCAGTATCGCCCGCTGAAGACCACGTGAGCACCGAGTCTTTTGCAATAAACCCTCGATTAAAAACCCCACGATAGCCAAATGGCTGCCCGAGACGGCGATAAGATGCGCCGTTCCCGTCACCGAAAACCAGTCGCCCGCCGACTGGGCGCGCAGCTCGGCCGAACGACCGCAGACGACACCGGCTATGAGCGCACGCGCCGGTTCGGTCGCAGGCGCAATGGACACAAGCAGCCCATTTCGCAGCCGAAGCAGCGGCCCCGGAGAGCCCTCATCGACGGACAAAATCCGAACGGCTTTAACCTTGCGCACCTCGCCTCGGAGCGCGCGCGATCGTCCATACGCATCGTTCTCAAAACGTGAAACGCGACCGATAACACGCACGTGCGCCCCGACCTTGAGCTCACGATCACACGATAGGCGAACCGTTGCCAAGTTCTTACCGTCCGCGCGTGCCTCGCAGGTATAGGAATACACGTCGTCGTTTATGGATGGATCACCCTGCACGACAAACTCGAGGCCGCTTGCCGCTCGACCGTCGAGCGCCTTCGAGGCGCTGAGCACACCCACAGCCCACCACGCCGAGACGACCGCTCCCGCCACGAGACCGGCGGACGCGGCATACAGCCACCGCTTCAAAGGGGCAAGCCGCGCACAAGAGTGAGCCAGCACAACGAAAACCGCTGCCGCAACGGGAATGGCCCATAGCGGCCCGACCGCCGTCGCCCGCTCCCTCAGCAGCGCATCAGCGGCTATGCTGAGCACCAAGGCGCAGCTCACGCACATGCCGGCACACAGGGCCATCGTCCACGGAATCAGGGGTCGCGGAGGCATCACGTGCTCGCGCTCGGTCGCGCTCATACGCAGATGCAATCTTTGATTTTGGCAAGCTTCTTCTCGCCGATTCCCGACACACGCATCAGATCGTCAACCGAGGCGAAAGCACCGTTCTTTGTCCGCTCATCGATAATCGACTGGGCCATGGAGGGGCCGATGCCCGAAAGCGTCTGCAGCTCTTCTGCGCTTGCCGTATTGATGTTTACTAGGCCTGTTGCGCCACTAACGCCCGACGATGCGGAAGTCCCACCATCAACACCGGCTTCCGCAATGGACGCCTGCTGCTCCCCTACCGTTGGAACGTGAATTTTTTGTCCATCAGTGACCTTGGATGCACGATTAAGCCCCGTAACGTCTGCTTCGGGCGCCAGCCCGCCGGCGGCATCAATCGCCTGAGCCACCCGCGCCCCGTCTTTGAGGCGATATACACCGGGTGACACCACGGCGCCATCAACATCGACATAGACCTCTGCCGCGGCAGACGCCTTAGGCGAAGAGCCTTCGGATGTCTTTCCGCTCGAAGCATCGCCGGATCCCGGCTCCACTAACGTGCCCGAACCATCAGTGCGCTCAAACGACACACCGCCGGCACCGCCGCCAAGGTTCGCCATCGCCAGCCCACTCGCCATCGCAATGACGACCAGTATCGCCATCACCACTGCCTTATGACCGAGCAGTTTGCCCGCCCAGCGGTCCATCTTTTTGACTCGTTCGTGTTGTTCGCGCTGCGCCATAGCAAAACCTCCCAACACCATCGTGTCAGGAAAGGAGCTCCACAACAGCCACGCCCCAAAACCGGTTTTTGCGGTCAAACCAAAAACCGACCAAAACCTTGCACAAATCTGTCCATTTATTCAGGCACACGTCAGCAAATGAACGCTTAGCCGCAAAATGCCCAGATAGCAAAAGACCGACGATGCAGGCGCATCGTCGGTCTATGCACAAATTTACTCGTAATCTTGGTAAATCTCACGCGGAGCAAGCTCCGAATGTTTGCGTTTTAAGGTCTTAGGGGCCTTATACGTGTTGCTCTCGAAGTCGATGTACTCGGTCTGCTTGAGCAGGCGCTCGATCATCTCCTCATGATCGAACAACTCCCAGGCCTCATGCACGGCATCGAGTTTAGCGTGCGTCTCGGGTCGGCGCGGCATAAACAGCGTGCAGCAGTCGGGAGCGGCCTCAGTCGAGATATCGAACGTACCGATCTCCTCAGCACGCGCGATGATCTCCTGCTTGTCCGAACCGATGAGAGGACGGAACACGGGGATCTTCACGGCCTCGTTGACGGCCATGATGTTCTCAAGCGTTTGGGAGGCAACCTGCCCAAGCGATTCGCCCGTAACGATGGCCTTGGCGCCCTCGATGTGCGCAATGCGCTCGGCAACCGAATACATAATGCGACGATACATGATCACACGCAGGTTGCTGGGGCAGGTGACCGAAATCTCACGCTGGCAGTCGCCAAACGGCACCACGTACAGACGACCGATCTGGACACCCGGCGCAAGCGCACGGATGATGTCCTGCACCAAATACTCGCTCGTATCGGGCGTCTGCGGACGACCGGAGAAATGCACCGGCACGCACACCGCGCCGCGACGCGCGAGCATCCAGGTCGCCACCGGAGAATCGATACCCGACGACAGCAGCGTCACGACCTTGCCGGCAGAACCCACCGGAAGGCCGCCAACGCCGCGCTGGGAGCGCGCATACACGTAGACACTACCCTGAACCACCAGAACGTGCACCATCGCGTCGGGGTCGTGCATCTGGACCTTTTTATCGGGAAACGCCTCACACAGCACCTCGCCAACCTGTCGATTGATATCGATCGAGGTGAGCTCATAGTCGGTATTGGAGCGCTTGGCGTGCACCTTAAACGAATCGAAGGAACCAAACTCGCGCAGCGCCTTCACAGCGGCGGCGCAGTACTCCTGCGGGTCGCGGTTGGTGTGATACGCCAAAGACACACGGGCAACGCCGGGGACGGTGCGGATGACACGCGCCGCCTCGTCGGCCTGATGCTCGTTAAAGGTCACGAGGATATAACCGGAAATTCGAGACACGGCGTTCACGGAAAAGGCGGCCAAGGCCGCCTTGATGTTATCCATGAGGATATGCTCAAAATGTGCGCGGTTCTTGCCCTTCAGCCCAACCTCGTGATAGTGGACTAGGCAGACGCGAGCCGCCATTTAGGCTTCAGCAACCTTGTGGCCAAGCGCCTTCTCGTAACGGGCCTCGTCGTAAGAGATGTCGCCGTCGACAATCTCGTCCATAGCCATCGAGATGGTATCGGCACCGGAAAGCCCGATGGTGATGTCATCGACATCCTGGACGGCAAGCACGCGGTTGTGCTGGCCACGCAGCATGCTATTGATGTCGCAGGCGCGCTTGGAGGCAAGCGAAGCGAGCAGGAAGCGGTTGTGATCGGTCTTCTCCAGAAGATCGTCAATGCAAGGCTTTACAACGGACACGGACCTCAGATCCTTTCATGCATATCGAGAACGCGAACGAGCTCATCGGTCGCGCGGTCGAGATCGTCATTCACCACGACGTCGTCGTAGCGGTCGGCAAGGGCAAGCTCATCGGCGGCGTTTGCCATACGCAGCTCAATCGTCTCGGGCGTCTCGGTACCGCGACCGACTAGACGCTCGCGGAGCACCTCAAGCGAAGGCGGCTTGATAAAGATCAGCACGGCCTCGGGGAAACGCTCCTTCACCTGCAGGGCGCCCTGGACATCGATCTCCAAAATCAGAGACGAGCCCGAGGCGAGCTTGGATGTGACCTCGCTCACCAACGTGCCGTAGCAGTTACCGTGGACCTCGGCCCACTCAACAAACTCACCGTTTGCCACGCGGCGGTCGAACTCCTCGCGCGTCAGAAAAAAGTAGTTGACGCCGTCGACCTCACCTTTGCGTGGTGCTCGCGTGGTAGCCGAAACCGTCAGACCCAGGTTCGAGCGGCGCTCGCGCACACGAGCGACGAGCGTACCCTTGCCTGCGCCTGACGGTCCAGAAATCACAAAGAGCTTGGAATCCTGAGCGCTCACTTATTTGGTCAGCTGCTCGAGGAGCTGCTCGCGCTGACGGACGCCGAGGCCCTGGACGCGACGAGTAGCGGAGATACCGAGCTCCTCCATGATCTTGGCGGCCTTGGCCTTGCCATAACCGGGGAGAGACTCGATGAGGGTGGAAACCTTCATGCGGGAAGCGATGGGGTCATCGGAGTTGAGCACGGACTCGAGGGACTTCTCGCCCTTTTTGATCTGCTCGCGAAGCTCAGCGCGGGCGTGACGTGCGGCAGCAGCCTTCTCAAGAGCCTGCTTGCGCTGCTCGTCGGTAAGCTGAGGGAGTGCCATTCGTACCTCCAAATAGTTGGGTTATATCTGATTCAATAATTGGCATTTTAGCACGTAGAACGTACAAAATGCCTAATCGCGGCTCCATAGGTTAGACGATACCCGCAAAAAGTGCAATATACTGCGCCCAAAGTTAAGCCCCTGACCTGCGATTCCACACAAAGGATGGGAAAGTTTACGCAGGCACAGGGGCTATTTTGTGCTAATGAGACCCAAAAGTGGTGACTTAGGGGAATCTTTTACGCGACGTTTTCGACCAGCTCGGCGACGATGGCGTCAAAGGCGGCAACCGGATCGTCGGCACCGGTGATGGGACGGCCCACCACAATGTGGCTTGCGCCACGCTCGATAGCCTGGGAAGGCGTCGCCACGCGGGACTGGTCACCAAGGGCGGCACCCACCGGACGCACACCCGGAGTTACGATCAGGGCATCAGGACCCAGCAGCTCACGCATGTCGTAAGCCTCCATCGGCGAGCACACGATGCCATCGATGCCGTTGGCCTGAGCGAGCTTTGCCAGGCGGGCAGCCTCCTCGGCCACGGGCGACTCGACGCCGATCTCGCTCAAGGCATCCTGATTCATGCTCGTGAGCACGGTGATGGCGACGAGCTTGGCGCGGTCCTCACGCGCCTCCTCGGCACCCTCGCGGCAGGCAGCGAGCATAGCACCCGAGCCCAGGCCGTGGACCGAAAGCAGGTCGGCACCGGCAAGCGAGGCCGAGCGGGCAGCGCCGCGCACCTGATGCGGAATGTCATGGAACTTAAGGTCGAGGAAGACCTTAAAGCCAAGGTCCTTAAAGGTCTTGACGATCTGGGGACCCTCAGCGTAATAGAGCGTCATGCCGACCTTGAGCCAGGCGGCATGGCCCGAAAGCTCGTGGGCGAGCTCGAGCGCGCGCTCACGGTCGCAGTCGAGGGCGACGATAACACGGTCGCGGGCATCATTCTCTAGCATTCGAAAGCACCCACCAGCTCGTTGATGTCCTTTACGCCCTGGGACTCGGCCCAGGCCTCGAGCTCATGCGCGATCTTAAGCGAAGCACACGGATCGACGAAGTTGGCCATGCCGACCGACACGCAGGTGGCGCCGGCCAGGATAAACTCAGCCGCATCCTCGCCAGTCATGACACCGCCGACACCGTTGATGGGGATATCGACGGCCTGGGCAACCTCCCAGACCATGCGCACGGCGATGTGGTGGCAAAGCGGGCCAGAAAGGCCGCCCTTGGGCTTGGCCACGCGGGACTTGCGGGTATGAACATCGATGGCCATGCCTTGGATGGAGTTAATGACCGAAAGGCCGTCGGCTCCCGCGGCCTCGAGAGCCTTGGCAATCTCGGCGACGTTAACCGGAGCCATCTTGACGAACAGCGGCTTATCGGTCACCTTACGGCAGGCGGCCATGACGGAAGAGGCGCCCTCGGGCGTAGAGCCCATGGCGGCACCGCCGGCGGCGATGTTGGGGCAGCTCACGTTGATCTCGTAGCCGGCAGCCCAGGGGCATAGCTCGACATACATCTCGAGCGCGCGCACAAACTCATCAACGGA
>CALLSU010000043.1:0-40457 GCA_938011935.1 uncultured Collinsella sp. | reverse complement strand
GCAGCTGCTTGGAGGTCACGAGCGTGAGCGGGTACAGGCGCGTGCCGGACCCGCCGGCGAGGATGATGCCTTTCATATTGCTATTGCCTTCCGAGGAAAAGGCCTTCGTAGCTGTCGGTGATGAACCGCCACGAATACCGGTCGCGGATAACGGAGGTCGATGCCGTATCGAGCTCCTCGATCGAGTTTGAGTCCATCATGTCCGCACGGTTAATAAGTTCAGCCAGGTCTCCGGATCCCTTACTCCAATACAGAGCCGAGTCCTCGGCGACCTCGCGGTTGAAGCCGACGTCGAGAAGGAGGTTAAGGCGTGTGGACGCCAGCGCCTCCAGGAGGCTCGGGTTGGTGCCCCCCACCTCATGGCCGTGGAAGTAGCCGTATGCTTTCTCGCGAATCTTCTTCAGGAGCTCCTGGTCGTAGACGGTCCCGACGAACTTGATGCGTGGGTCGGACTTGAAGTGCGTCTTCCGCTCGAGCTCCGCGAGGAAGGAGTCGTCCACTCCAGTCACGAGCGCGAAATCCCGCTTGGAGTCGGAAGCCATGAACTCCCGAATCATGGTCTCGTAGTTGTTCTCAGGCACGAAGCGTCCCACAACCAGGTAGTAGCCGTAGGGCTCGAGGCCCTTCTCGGAGAGCCATCCGGTGAACTTGGGGTCGTCGTCAGCGAGCGCGGAGTGCCTGATGTCGGCCCCGTAGGCGATGAAAGTCGTCTCGGGGTCCAGGTCGGCATACTCCCCTCGAATGTACTTCTCGATGTTCTTGGAGTCGCACACCATCAGGTCGGCGTGCTTGACCATCCCGCGCTCCGAGACCTTCCAGTACTTGCGGACGGGCGCGCTCCACTTGGCGCGCTTCCATTCGTGCCCGTCGGGGTTCACGAGGACCTTGCCGCCAAGGGCGTGGATCCTGTTCACGTACCTGCCGAAGAACGGCCCGATGCGACAGGCCAGCACGTAGACGATGGGGTGCTGGACTCGGTTCTCCTCAATGTAGGCGATGCACCACTTGAGGGCGTCGATGTCGTAGAAGATCGCCCTCGCGGCACCGACGGGCCTGCGCAGCACGTTGAAGCAGTGCGCCCCGTTGTGCTCGAACTCGCCGACCTGCTCGGCGGAATCCACAGCGCACGCCACGTGATACTTGAGGTCAGGCGAAACCTGATTCTCGGTCAGCTTCTCCACGAACGTCTCGTAGCCGCCGTAGTTTGCCGGAATCCCCTTGGATCCGATGATGAAAACATGCTGCATTAGTACGCATCGCTCCCGTTGAAGACCTCCAGAACCGTGAGGAGGATGATCTTGAAGTCCGTGACGACTCCGCGCTTGGCTATGTATTCGAGGTCCCGGCGGACCATGCCGTCGAAACCGGTGGAGTTGCGCTCCGTAACTTGCCAGAGCCCCGTAATGCCTGGCTTCACTGCTAGCCTCTGCAGGTCATACTCGGTGTACTCCGCGACCTCATTCGGCAGCGGCGGGCGCGGGCCCACGACGGACATCTGGCCCAGGAACACATTCAGAAACTGCGGGAACTCGTCGATAGAATGTTTGCGGATGAACTTCCCGATCCTAGTGACGCGGGGGTCCTCCTTCATCTTGAACATGGCGCCGGCGATCTCGTTCTGCTCCTTGAGCTCCGCCAGGCGCTCGTCGGCGTCCTTGTACATGGAGCGGAACTTCCACATGCGGAAGGTCGACAGGCTGCCGTCGCGGTGGGTCTGTCCCACTCGGATCTGGCTGTAGAAGGGGTTGCCCTCACTCTCTAGGCGGATGGCCGCGGCAAGCACAAGGCTGGGTACGGCTATGACGGCCAGCACGCAGCCGCTGAACACGATGTCAAAGGCGCGCTTAACGGCGCGGTAGGCCAGGCGCGAACGATCCCAGTCCACGATGGATTGCATGGCCTTGTAACGGCCGACGCCCTCGCGTCGGTCCATGGCCTGAGCAATGAGCGCCGCCCCCACGGGCGCATCCGTTGCATATTGAGTTTTATTCGACACGTTCTCTTCCAACACTTCGTCCCCTGGTCGGGGATCCTCCCTGTTCTGTGTAGTGACCGCCCGCAGCTAGGCAATCGCCTTTTTAAGGTTACGCGTTACACGCTGCTCGGCCGAAAGCACGGCAAGACCAACGCGCGTAGTCACGCGTCGGCCGCAAAGGTCGAGCTCCAAATAAGCAGTGTTTTTGCGTCTGTTAATGGTTTTGATAAGGCCTTCGTGGCCCAGCAGTGGACCTGCCGTCACTACGACCTGATCACCGTTTTTTAGGGCCTCGCTCATGGGCACAACGCGATCTCCCCTATGCGTAAAGCTGCCAATAAGCTGGACCTCTTCTTTTGCCAGCGGCACAAACTGACCGTCCTGGGATAGCACCCGGGCAAAGTCGTCCATGCGAAGCAGATACTGTTGCACGGTACGGGGATCTGCCGTGTCGCAGATAAGATAACCGGGGAACAGCGGCTTGGTCGTATTGACCCATTCGCCGTGTACCTTGATCTCGGTTTGAAATTGGGGATAAAAGAGCTCCTGCATGGTACCAGCCGGCACGATACGCTCAATGCGCTCGCGCATTACGTCTTCGCGACCGTTAATGACCTGGATTACATACCACACGAGCACCACCCCCTTGCTGTCTTACGTATGGCTCACGGGGTTTGGGTATGGCTTCGCCAGGGCGCTTGTGCGCGAAGGCGCTCCATATTCAAACCCTGAGCCCAGTCAGACAAGCACGTGGCTCTGCCCCACCGTGAACGGTATGTATAAAAGCAGCGCTGAGATCACAAGCACGTATCGCAAGAATGCCTGCAACCTCAGCTGACTGCGTGCGAGCCGGTCAAGTAATTTCAAAACTGGACCGCACGCAAACAGCTGAAGAACTGCTACGTAATTGCATGCGATCTAATACTTATTTGCATTTGAGAATAAACTCAATACGAATAAACAACGTCGCATGACTTCTTTATTGGAGCTCGTGGTGTTTCTGGCACCGCCGTTACGGCCGGATGCTGATCGACCCTGCGCTTTGTGACTTGCTGGAGCCGTGAGCACAGTTGAACCCATGTAACGTTAGTTATCCTAGCACAAGCTGTTAGTGAAACTGATTTGGACTGCGTTGGACAACATATCGTTCATTTGACGTGCTAAAGGGGGTTGTTTTGGGAAGTTGTTTACGTTGACGCAGGTTATTGGGGTGCTGACGATAATTAGAAGCGTTCCTAAAGTCAAAAAGGGGCAGCGAGCTGCACTGGTAATTGTGGTTGTCTAACAAACTATGTACAGACATGGGAAATAAATTGTGCAACTTTTTGTTGGTGTGGAAGTGGTTTGTGGCGCGAGGTATTTTGGCATGAAAAAAGGCCTTCGAAATTCCGAAGGCCTTTGCATTCACGATGGTGGAGACGAGGGGGATCGAACCCCTGACCTCTTGACTGCCAGTCAAGCGCTCTCCCAGCTGAGCTACGCCCCCGTGACGAGGAGATACTATAGGGGAAGACTTTCTTTGATGCAAGGACTTTTTTTGGGGTTGTTGGGGTGACTTACGGGATTTTTGGGACAGGTCCTAAAAATCCCTGCTCGCAGTCCCCTATGCAATTTTATGGCCGGTCCCAAAAATCCCTGCTCCGTCCCGATAAAACCATCACGCTAGTAGGAATCCGATTGCGGTTCCTTGGTGGACGGTTATGGTGGCTGTTGTTCTTACTATGTTGCTGATGCCGGTGTCGGCCAACAAGCCCAGGGGGCTGTGGTCTAGCTCCCACTCTAGGCCGTGTTCGCTTACCTCGGTGTTGGGGGCAATGGCGATGATGGAGAACGTCTTGCCCTCGGCGCCCTCAATGGTCCAGGATTCGCCTTCGTGCAGAATGCGAGCTGTGGTCGCGTCCTCGGCAATCCAGACGGGGGCCTCTTTGTAGCTGGATAGTAGACCTAGGACGCTTAGGGCCATGTCGGGACGGCCGCCGGTGGCGCATGTCGCAACTACTTCGGCACCCGGCCAGCGACGGCGGACGGAATCGAGCGCCAATGCCAGATCGGTATAGTCCTTGTAGGGGTCGTGGCGTTCTACCTCAAAGGCTTCGGCGGCATCGACTAGCGCGCGACCCGCATCGCTCACCGTGTCGGCATCCCCCACATAGACGTCGCAGCCCAGGCCGGCGCCCAGCAGCGCGTCGAGTCCGCGGTCCACGGCGACAACGTGGTCGCACTCCCCTGCTAGCCTACGCAACAGATCCGCGCTCGCCACCACCGGCGAGCCGCAGACCACTAATACCTTACAAGCCACAGCCATCGCCTATCCCTCAAACGCAAGCAAGCGGGGCAGATCCAGCTCCTCGTAGCTGTCGATAAAGATATCGCAGTTGGCGCGCACATCGTCGCGCTTCATACGGCCGTGCGGGTCATAGATTCCCACGCGCTTAAAGCCGGCGGAGCCAGAGCTCTTTAAGCCAAAGACGGCGTCCTCAAACACCCATGCGCGGTCAAACTTATGCCCATGGCGCTCCTCCAGACGGCGCAGCGCCAACTCGTATACGTCGGGGAACTGTTTGGAGCGTCCTACCTCGCCCGTGGTGGTCACAAGCTCCATGTAGGCATCGAGCCCGGCGCCCGCAAGCGCAGACTTAACCAGCTCGGCTGGCGTAGACGTGGCAACGCACATGGCAATGCCCGCCGCCTTCGCCTGCTCCAAAAATGCCAGAAGCCCCTCGCGCGGCGGCACCTTGGAGTAGCCATCGATCAGGATGTCGCTCAGTTCGCGATACAGCTCCTCGCCATTCTCGCCAATGCCCCAGGTGTCGTGGTAAGCCTGGCATTCGTCCTCCAGCGAAAGATGCTCAAACTGGGCAAAATCGTCGACCGTCACGTCAATCCCGTGGCGACGCAATAACTCGGGCTGGGCATAGGCCCAAACGGGGGTGCTATTAACCAGTGTGCCGTCGCAATCGAAAATAAAAGCGACATTGTGGGCGGCGATCTGGGACATAAAAGAACCTTTCGATGTCAAATGGTAAACATCCTGCTAAAAACGTTTTACCAAACGTCAGACTAACAATCTTGAAACCCTAATTGGTAAAACTGTCAAGAGTTTTACCACGGCAATTCTGCCAGTGGTCTAAACATGGCGCTTACCGATTAAACGCCGCCCTAAAACCACTTTCCTTCATAAAAGTAACGTACAGGTGTTATCGTAGTTTCTGCCGAAAGTTCCACCGAGCACGCGAGGTGGAACGAATCATAGAACTATCGCCGTCCCTTCGATTCGTGCAGCCTTGGACCTTTCGCATCTAGTCACCAAGGCAACACGCTGCCGCGTCATGATGGGATCAAACGTGAGCGATACAAAGCTAAAGCCAACGGCTAAAAAGCCCGCAACCCGTAAAGCCGCCCCGCACGCACCGGAGCTCACCAAGGACGATGTCTATCTATTTGGCATCGGCACGTGGGAGCGCAGCTGGGAAAAGATGGGCGCGCACCCCGACACGCAGAACCGTACGCGCGGCTGGCGCTTTTGCGTTTGGGCGCCCGATGTAAAGAGCGTCCACGTCATTGGCGAATTTAACGACTGGAATGAGGAAGCCAACCCGCTGGTGCCCGTGCATACGAGCGCTATTTGGGAAGGCTTTATTCCTGGCGCCGAGCAGGGCCAGCTCTATAAATACCTCATCGAGACCAACGAGGGCGAAAAGCTCTACAAGGCCGATCCGTATGCCTTTAAGGCCGAGTGCCCTCCGGGTACCGCCAGCGTGCTGTGGATCCTCGACGGCTATAAGTGGAACGACGTCGCATGGCTCAAGCGCCGCGCCGGCCACAACCATATGTCGCAGCCGCTGAACATCTACGAGGTGCATATTGGCTCGTGGAAGCGCCACGGCGATGCGCCGCAGGGCGAGCCAGACGAGTACGGCAACTACCCCGGACCCATGGATCCCTTCCCCGCACAGCGCGGCGAATTCTACACCTACGACGACCTTTCGGTAGAGCTCGTGGACTACGTGCGCGACATGGGCTACACCCACATTGAGGTCATGCCGCTGATGGAGCATCCCTTCGATGGCTCCTGGGGCTACCAGACGACCGGCTACTACGCCGCCACGTCGCGCTACGGCAACCCGCAGCAACTCATGCACTTTATCGATGCATGCCACGAGGCGGGCATCGGCGTGATCATGGACTGGGTGCCCGGCGGTTTTTGCGCCGACGCCCACGGCCTTGCCACCTTTAACGGCCACATGCTGTTTGAGCACGAGATTCACCCCAACTGGGGCACGCACAAGTTTGACTTTGCCCGCGGCGAGGTCCGCTCCTTCTTGGTCTCCAACGTGCTGTATTGGCTCGAGAACTTCCACGTGGACGGCATTCGCATGGACGGCGTGTCCAGCATGCTGTATCTCAACTTTGGCATCGACGATCCCGGCCAAAAGAAGTTCAACAAGTACGGTACCGAGGAGGACCTGGACGCCAGCGCGTTTATCCGCCAGGTCAACTGCGCCGTGGAGGCCCACTTCCCTGACGTGATGATGATGGCCGAGGAGTCCACCGCGTGGCCGCTTGTGACCTACCCGCCGCAGGACGGCGGCCTGGGCTTCCACTATAAGTGGGACATGGGCTGGATGAACGACACCCTGCACTACATGCAGACCGATTTTCCGTGGCGCCCCGGCAACCACGGCCTGCTCACGTTCTCCATCATGTACGCCTTTACCGAGAACTTTATTTGCCCACTGAGCCACGACGAGGTCGTGCACGGCAAGTGCTCGCTGATCGGCCGCATGCCGGGCGACTGGTGGCGCCAGTTTGCCGGCCTGCGCACGCTCGCCTTCTACCAGATGACGCACCCCGGCGCCAAGCTCAACTTTATGGGCAACGAGATCGGCCAGTTTATTGAGTGGCGCTACTACGAGTCCATCCAGTGGTTCCTGACCGAGGAGTACGAGACCCACCGTCATCATCAGGCGTTTATCAAGGCACTCAACCACCTGTACACCGCCGAGCCCGCCCTGTACGAGCGCGGCTACACCGACGACGGCTTTACCTGGATCGATGCGGACAACTCCAAGCAGTCCATCGTGAGCTTTGTGCGCCAGGGCGAGGATATCGACGACGACCTGGTGATCCTGATCAACTTTGATCCGGCGAGCTACGAGAGCTTCCGCGTGGGCGTGCCACGCGAGGGCGACTGGGAGGTCATCTTCGATTCCGACCGACCCGAGTTTGGCGGCAGCGGCTATGCCGGCGAAGAGCCTTACACCTGCTCGAGCGAGCCCTATCCCTGGAACGGGCAGATGGACTCCATCGAGATTAAGGTGCCCGGCCTGGCAGGCGTGGTGCTTAAGCGCCGCGGCCCCAGCAGCTACAAGCCGTCCGTGGTCGAGGCACCCAAGAAGGCTACGCGCAAGCGCACGTCCTCGGTGAAGCCCAAGCCTGCGGCCGCTAAGAAGGCTCCGGCCAAGGCTAAGGCCGCCGCAAAGCCCGTTGCTAAGGCTACCGCGACCAAGAAGCCGGCTGCAAAAAAGGCCGCTACCAAGGCAAAGTCCGCTTCTGTTAAGTCGTCTGCCAAGGATGCGTAACAAAGTCGTTACAGCTGTAATTTCCCGCCCCGCGGGGGCGTAGGATACATGTCATAACCGTTCCGGGAGAAACATCCCCGGGGGAAAGGAACGTATGAATAAGATCTTCGACAACAAGCAGGAGTTTACCGAGCTCTATCGCGATGCCGTCATGAGCATTAGCGGCAAGAGTGTCGAGGCCGCCAGCGACCTCGACCGCTTTAACGCCCTGGCCAAGCTCGTGGCCGAGAAGGCGCGCACCGTTGCCACCAAGAGTGACGCCCGCGTCACCGCCGAGGGCAAAAAGCGCGTGTACTACTTCTCGATCGAGTTTTTGATCGGCCGCCTGCTCGACAACTACCTGCTCAACTTTGGCGTGCGCGATATGGTCGCCGAGGCGCTCGACGACATGGGCTTCGACCTGTCCGTCATCGAGAACCAGGAGCCCGATCCGGCGCTGGGCAACGGCGGCCTGGGCCGCCTGGCCGCGTGCTTCCTGGATTCGATGGCAGCCGAGGGCATCGCCGGCTACGGCAACGGCATGCGCTACCGTTACGGCCTGTTTAAGCAGGAGATCGTCAACGGCAGCCAGGTCGAGGCCACCGACGAGTGGCTCACCCACGGCTATCCCTGGGAGGTCCGCCGTCAGGACAAGGCCGTGACCATTAAGTTTGGTGGCCATGTTGAGGGCTTTGAGGAGAACGGCCGCACGTTCTACCGCACGGTGGACACGCAGGACATCCTGGCCGTCCCTTATGACATCCCCGTTGTGGGCTATGCCGGCGAAACCGTCAACAAGCTGCGCGTTTGGGCCGCCGAGCCGGTCGAGGAGCACTTTGATCTGGAGGCCTTCAACCGCGGCGACTATGCCTTGGCCGATGCCGAGCGCGCTGAGGCCGAGGCCATCAGCGCCATCCTCTACCCCAACGACGCCGGCGAGCACGGCCGTCTGCTGCGCCTGAAGCAGGAGTACCTGTTTGTTTCGGCCGGTATCTACAGCCTGCTCGACACCTTTGAGAAGGAGCACGGCGAGAACTGGGTGCTGCTGCCGCAGTTTGTGGCCATCCACACCAACGACACGCACCCCGCTATGTGCGGCCCCGAGCTCATGCGTATCCTCATCGACGAGAAGAAGCTCGAGTGGGACGACGCCTGGAACATCGTGACGCAGGTCGTGAGCTACACCAACCACACCATCCTGCCCGAGGCCTTGGAGAAGTGGCCTATCGGCACGTTCTCCAAGCTGCTCCCCCGCGTGTACCAGATCATCGACGAGATCAGCCGTCGTTGGCACGAGTCGTTCGACACCACGAAGGAGGGCTGGCAGGAGCGTCTGCGCCAGACCGCCATCCTGTGGGACGGCGAGATTCGCATGGCCAACCTGTCTGTGATCTGCAGCCACAGCGTCAACGGCGTGGCCAAGATCCATTCCGACATCATCAAGAATATCGTGCTCAAGGACTTCTATGCCCTGACGCCCGAGAAGTTCAACAACAAGACCAACGGCATCTCGCACCGTCGCTTCTTTGCCGAGGCCAACCCCACCTACGCCAAGCTCGTGACCGAGGCCATTGGCGATGGCTGGCTGAAAGACGCCTTTGAGCTTGAGAAACTCAAGGAGTTTAAGGACGACACCGAGTTCCTGAAGGCCGTGGGTGCCTCCAAGCGCGCCAACAAGGAGCGTCTGGCCGCCTACGTCAAGGCCGAGACCGGTCTGGTCATCGACCCCAACACCGTCTTCGATGTCCAGGTAAAGCGCTTCCACGCCTATAAGCGCCAGCTCATGAACATCATGAAGGTGATGGACATCTACAACCGACGCATCGCCGATCCTAACTTCCACGTGACGCCGACGACCTTCATCTTTAGCGGCAAGGCTGCCTCGAGCTACACCTTTGCCAAGGAGACCATCCGCCTCATTAACTCCGTTGCCGACGTCATCAACAACGACGCTCGCGTGAACGAGGTCATGAAGGTCTGCTTTATCCCCAACTTCCGCGTGAGCAACGCCCAGCTCATCTACCCCGCCGCCGAGATCTCGGAGCAGATCTCCACGGCCGGCAAGGAGGCCTCGGGCACGTCCAACATGAAGCTCATGATGAACGGCGCCATTACGCTGGGCACCCTCGACGGCGCCAACATCGAGATCGCCGATCTGGCCGGCCGCGAGAACGAGGCCATCTTTGGCCTGACCGCCCCCGAGGTCGAGCAGCTCTGGGCATCCAACAGCTACTTTGCGTGGGATACCCTCAACGGCGACCGCGAGCGTCTGGGCCGCGTGATGGACGAGCTCAAGGACAACACGTTTGCCGGCCTTTCGGGCAACTTCGAGAGCATCTACAACGAGCTCATGAACAACAACGACCCCGACCTAGTCATGGCCGACTTCCGTAGCTACGTGGATGCATGGGAGAACCTCACGGGCAGCTACGGCGACCAGGAGACCTGGAACCGCAAGGCCCTGCTCAACACCGCCTCGAGTGGCTGGTTCTCGTCCGACCGCACCATTCGCGAGTATCGCGACGAGATCTGGCACGCATAAAGCGCGCGAGCTCCCTTTGCCGCACGGCATTACTCGACGGGCGTGACAGTGCGCCGCGCCCCGTCGCTAATGGGTTAGGAACATCGATGACAGAAGGAGAAATCGATGAGTAAGAAAGAATGCATCGCGATGCTCCTCGCAGGAGGACAGGGCAGCCGATTGGGGGCACTCACCCAAAAGATCGCCAAGCCGGCGGTTAGCTTTGGTGGCAAGTTCCGCATTATCGACTTTTCGCTGTCCAACTGCTCCAACTCGGGCATCGACACGGTGGGCGTTCTGACGCAGTACCGTCCCTACCTGCTGCATGCCTATGTGGGCTCCGGCGAGGCGTGGGACCTGGACAGCCGTGACGGCGGCGTGTCAATCCTGCCGCCGTACGAGACGCAGACCGGCGGCGCCTGGTATGCGGGCACAGCCGACGCCATTACGCAGAACCTCGACTACATCAAGGCCAACGACCCCAAGTACGTCCTGATTCTTTCGGGCGATCACCTATATCGCATGGACTACCGCAAGATGCTCAAGACGCACATTGAGAACAACGCCGACCTCACGGTGAGCGTTATGCCCGTGCCGTGGGAGGAGGCCAGCCGCTTTGGCATCCTGACCACCGACCCCGAGGACGGCCGCATCACCAAGTTCACCGAGAAGCCCGAGAAGCCCGATTCGAACCTCGCGTCCATGGGCATTTACATCTTCTCGGCCGATGTGCTGATCGAGGCGCTCGAGGAGGACGCTCTGGACCAGCGCTCGAGCCACGACTTTGGCAAGGACATCATCCCCAAGCTGCTCGGGGAGGACAAGCGCCTGTACAGCTACGAGTTCCACGGCTTTTGGAAGGACGTCGGCACCATCGCAAGCTTCCACGAGACCTCGATGGACCTGCTGGGCAACAACCCCGAGTTCGACCTGTTTGACAAGAACTTCCCCATCATGTCCAACATCACCACGCGTCCGCCGCACTACATTGGCCCGGACGGCCGCCTGGACGACTGCCTGGTCTCCAACGGCTGCAAGATCTACGGCACCGCTCGCCACTCGATCCTTTCGACCGATGTCATCATCGAGGAGCGCGCCGTGGTCGAGGACTCCGTGCTGCTGCCGGGTGCGCACGTTAAGAGCGGCGCGCACATCTGCCGCGCTATTTTGGGCGAGAACTCCACGGTCGAAGAGGGCGTGAAGCTCGGCTCTGTCGATACCACCAAGGATACGGCCGTCGTTGGAAATGACGTCGTTATCGGGAAGGGGGAATGATCCGATGATCAATCGCAAGGCCATCGGTTACATCACCGCTAACTACTCTTCGACCTACGGCAGCGTCCTGCTCAAGGACCGCCCCATCGCGTCCGTTCCGTTTTTGGGCCGCTATCGCCTGATCGACTTCCCGCTGTCCAACATGATGAATGCCGGCATCAAGACCGTCGGTGTCGTCATGCCGGGTAACTACCGCTCGCTGATCGACCACGTGGGCTCGGGCAAGGACTGGGGCCTGGACCGCAAGAAGGGCGGCCTGTTCATGGTGCCCGGCAACGCGTATGGCACCACCAAGGGCGGCATGCGCTTCCTGCTGCGCGACATCATCTCCAACAAGACGCTGTTCCAGCGCTCGGAGAATCCCTATGTTGTGATGATGGGCACCAACATCATCTTTAACATGGACCTCAACACCATCATCGAGGCGCACGAGAACTCCGGCGCCCAGATGACCGTGGTGTACTGCAAGGCCACGCGCAATGTCGAAGACGAGACCAAACTCGAGATTAACGAGAACGGCCGCCTGACGGGCGTGAGCGCCGGCGTCGCGTACGGCGACAACGCCTCCATGGACTGCTGCATCGTCAACCGCGAGACGCTCCTCGAGATCATCGACCACTACCAGGCCGCCGACTATCTGGACTTGCTCGAGGCACTCCAGGGCGACTTTGGCAACATCGACGTGTGCAGCTACGAGTACAAGGGCGAGGTCGTGGGCGTGTTTAGCGAGAAGTCGCTGTATCGCCGCAGCATGGACCTGCTCGACCAGACCGTGGCCGACCAGCTCTTCGATCCCGAGCGCCCGATCCTGACCAAGGCTCACGACGTGCCGCCTTCGCGCTATGCGACCGGCAGCCACGCGTGCAACTCAATCATCTCGGCCGGCTGCATCATCAAGGGCACCGTGCGCAACTCGATCCTGTCGCGCGGCGTCGTGGTCGAGGAAGGCGCTTCGGTGACCAACTCGATTATCAACCAGAGCTGCATCATCAAGAGCGGCGCCCGTGTTGAGAATGCCATTCTGGACAAGAACAACGTGGTTCCCACCAACACCGAGCTTCGCGGCACGCCCGAGAACATCCTGGTGCTGGGCAAGGCTCCGTTAACTTCCGACACCACCATCGTACGTTAACGTTGGCACCGCAACATCGCTCGTAACATGTAGAATAGCCGCCCGGTTTGTGCCAGGCGGCTATTCTCGAATTGCAACATGGGAGACAATATGGCAGATTCCAGCAAAAAGATGCAGGTCGTGTTTGCCTCGGCCGAGTGCGCACCGTTTGTAAAGACCGGTGGCCTGGGTGACGTGGCAGGTTCGCTGCCTGCGGCGCTTGTGCGCGCCGGCGCCGAAGTTATCGTGATGGTGCCCAAGTACGCCACCATCAAGGATGAGTACAAGGCGCAGATGGAGCACTTCTCCGATTTTTACGTGAGCCTGGGCTGGCGCAATGAGTACTGCGGGCTCGAGAAGCTCGAGCACGACGGCGTCACCTATATGTTCATCGACAACGAGCGCTACTTTGCGCGCGACTATCCGTACGGCTTCTTTGATGACGGCGAGCGCTTTGCGTTTTTCTCCAAGGCCATCACCGAGAGCCTGCAGCACCTGCCGGCCGGCTTTGAGTGCGACATCCTGCACTGCAATGACTGGCAGACGGCACTTGCGCCCGTGTTTTTGCGCGAGTTTTACCAGGGCCTGCCGCTGTATGACCGCGTCAAGACCGTGTTCTCGATCCACAACGTGGCGTTCCAGGGCCAGTTTAGCGACACCGTGATGGAGGACATCCTGGGTGTGGCACACATTCCGGCGGCCGCTTCGCAGCTGCGTTGCGACGCCTGCAGCATCAACTACATGCTGGGCGCCCTGCGCTATGCCGACGCCATCACCACGGTGAGCCCCACCTATGCCAGCGAGATCCAGACGCCCGAGTTTGGCGAGGGCCTGGACGGCGTGCTGCGCGAGCGCTCCTATGCGCTGCAGGGCATTTTGAATGGCATCGACGTCGCGGGCTTTGACCCGGCGACCGACAAGCGCATTGCCGCCAACTACACGGTCGACGACCGCGCGGGCAAGGCCGTGTGCAAGGCCAAGCTGCAGGAGGAGCTGGGGCTCGAGGTTCGTGACGATCGTCCGCTCATGGTAATGGTCACGCGCCTGACGCGCCAGAAGGGCATGGACCTGGTCATGTACGCGCTCGACCGCATTTTGGCCGGCGGCGTGCAGGTGGCGGTGCTGGGCACCGGCGACCGCGACTACGAGGACGGCCTGCGCTACTTCCAGGACAAGTACCCCGGCACCATGGCCGCGCGCATCGAGTTCGATCCTGCGCTGTCGCAGCGCATGTATGCTGCCGCCGACATGTTCCTGATGCCTTCGAAGTTTGAGCCCTGCGGCCTGTCGCAGATCATTGCCATGCGCTACGGCACCCTGCCCATCGTGCGCGAGACCGGTGGTCTGAAGGACACCGTGATCCCGTATAACGAGTTTACCGGCGAGGGCACAGGCTTCTCGTTTAGTAACTTTAACGGCGACGAGATGGGCGACGCCGTGTTCCGTGCGGCACGCCTGTTCTGGGACAACCGCGATGCCTGGAACCAGCTGGTCACGCAGGCCATGAGCCAGGACTTTAGCTGGACACGCTCGGCCGACAAGTATCTGGACCTGTACTTCTTTATGCACCCGGAGATTGAGCGCCCGGCGGCTGTGGAGGCTGCCACGGCCATAGAGGAGCCGGTTGCTGATGAGGCCGAGCCTGAGTTAAAGGCTGAGGCTGCTCCCGAGCCCGAGCCTGAGGTGAAGCCTGCTGCGAAGCCTGCGGCAAAGAAGACCACGACTCGTAAGACGACGGCTAAGAAGGCTACGACGACCAAGGCTACCGCGACTAAAACGACGGCTGCCAAGACAACGACCGCGCGCAAGCGCACCACCGCCGCTGCCAAGAAAGCCGCCGAGGCCGAGGCTGCTCCCGAGGTAAAGGCCGAGGTCGCAGAGGCCAAGCCGGCCGCCAAGGCTCCGGCAAAGACCGCTGCCAAGAAGACAACCGCGACCGCCAAGAAGGCAACGGCAGCCAAGAAGACTACAGCTACGAAGGCGACGGCTACCAAGGCCGCCGCGACCAAGGCAGCCGCAAAGCCGGCAGCCAAGGTCGAGGAGACGCCTGCAGAGTCCAAGGCGGAGGCAACCGTCGAGGACAAGCCCGCTGCCAAGACCACCACGCGAAAGCGCACGACGACGGCCAAGAAGACCACGGCAAAGGCTGCCGCTCCTAAGGCAGAGGCTATGCCCGCCGCCGTCAAAGAGGAGACCAAGCCCGAGGTAAAGCCCAAGCCGGCACCGAAGGCCGCTAAGGTCAAGACCGCTCCGAAGGCTACGGCAAAGGTCGAACCCGCCAAGGAGGCTCCGGTCTCCCCCGCCGCTTCGACCGAGGAAAAGGCTCCGACCAAGAAGACCTCCGTCCGCAAGGCAACGGCCACCCGCAAGCGTCGCTAGCCCACAGACGATCCAAAACCTCATCAAACCCTAAGCAAGGGGCGCTCCAACCGGGCGCCCCTTCTCTGTAGGTAGTGGTAAAACGATTTTCTAGGACAACCGTTCGCCGATGGTAAACGGATGTTGTTTATACACCCTGTGTACTACAGATATACTTACATCTTAGGCGTAAAACCCATGGCCCGCAGGTCATGATTCTATTGAACTGGACCGTACTATGAGATTGATACACAACAGCCGTCTACCGCAGTTTCGCACTCCGTTTGGCGCTGTGACCACTGGAACTTCCGTTGCACTCTCGGTGATTTTGGAGGATGCCGATCCCAACCAGGCAACGCTTACGCTGCGCACCTGGGTAGATGAGATCGGTGAGTCTCTGTATCCCATGACGCACGAGGGCGACGGCATATTTACCGTAGAGCTTGAGTGCACCGAGCCCTGTCTTATCTGGTACAGCTTTATCTGCAATATCGAGGGCCAGCCCGAGGTTCGCCTGGGCGCGCCGCAAGGCCGCACCGGTGGCGAGGGCGTAACCTACGACTACGCCGAGGTTCCGTCCTTCCAGATTACCGTCTATAAGCACCGCGAAGTGCGTCCCGAGTGGTACGAGCGTGGCATGGTCTACCAGATCTTCCCCGATCGCTACGCCCGTGACGAAAACTGGCGCGAGCGCACGCTGGCCGAGGTCGAAAAACCGCGCAACGGAATCCAGCGCCGTATGGTCGAGGACTGGAACGAGCCGCCCGTATACGAGCGCGCTGAGGACGGCTCCATCAAGACCTGGGACTTCTACGGCGGCTCGCTCAAGGGCATCAAGGAAGACCTGCCCCGCATCGCCGAGTTGGGATTTACAGCTATCTACCTCAACCCCATTTTTGAAGCCGCGAGTAACCACCGCTACGACACCGCCGATTACACCAAGATCGATCCGATTCTGGGCACCGAGCAAGACTTTACCGAACTGTGTCAGGCGGCCGAGAAGCTGGGCATTTCCATCATTCTCGACGGTGTGTTCAACCACACGGGCGACGACTCCATCTATTTCAACCGCTATGGCAACTACCCCGGCGTGGGCGCGTGGCAGAGCGAGGATTCGCCGTGGCGCGATGCGTTTTATTTCCACGAGGACGGCTCGTACGACTGCTGGTGGGGCGTGGGCAATATGCCCGCCATCAATGAGAGCTCTGAGCTGGTACGCGAGCGGCTCCTGGGCAAGGACGGCGTGATCCGTAAATGGCTACGTGCCGGCGCTCATGGCTGGCGCCTAGACGTGGCCGACGAGCTTTCCGATGACTTCCTGGCCGAGATCAAAAAGGCCGTGCTCGCCGAGAAGCCTGATGCACTGTTGCTCGGCGAAGTCTGGGAAGACGCCTCCAACAAGATCAGCTACGGCCATCTGCGTCGCTACCTACAGGGCTCCGAGTTGGACTCTGCTATGGATTACCCCTTCCGCGACATGGTCATCGGCTTTTTGATGGGCTACAAGAACGCCTATCAGGCAGCCGAGGATATCGAAACCCTGCGCGAGAATTATCCGCGCGAGGCCCTGTCCTGCGCGCTCAACCTGCTGTCGAGCCACGACCGTCCACGTATCATCTCAGTGCTCGGCGGCGGCCCCGACGAGTCGCAGCTACCCGAGTGCGAGCGCAGCAAGTGGCGCCTAGACGAGAACTCGATAGGCCTGGCCAAGAGCCGTTTTTGGCTTGCAACGCTCATGCAGATGACGTTCCCCGGCGTGCCTTCGATTTACTATGGCGACGAGTACGGCCTTGAGGGCCTGACCGATCCGGGCAATCGCCGTACGCTGCCTTTAAAGGAAGACCTGCACGACTTCGATACACTCGCCATCCTTAAAAACGCCTCGGCCGTGCGCCGCGCCCTGCCGTTTATGGTCGATGGCGAGATCAAGGCCTTCGCGCTCAATGATGAGGTGCTTGCTTACAACCGTACGGGCAAGGACGGCGAGTATGCGACGGTTATCATCAACCGCAGCCTGCGCAACTCGCACCGCGTGACAATTCCGGCGCTCGGCGAATGTGCAAGCGACGTGATTAGTGGCCACGAGTGCGAGATTCACAACGGCACCGTCACGCTCGATCTGTATCCGCTGGGTTCATCGATCATCTATCACCACGCCGAGCAGCGTCTGCAGGAGCCGCTCGATCATGGTGCGGGCGTTGTGTGCCATATCACATCGGTGCCGACCGACGACGGTAAGCCCGGAACGATCGGCGCGCCAACGCGTCGTTTTATCGACCATCTGGCCGCAATGGGCATGCGCTACTGGCAGGTCCTGCCCGTCAACCCGACGGATTTCTTCCGCTCCCCCTATGCCGGGCCCTCGGCTTTTGCTGGCAATATCGACCTGCTGCCCGAGAGTCACAAGGAGCTAGCCGCCGACTTTGAGACCTGGAAGGCCCGTGGCGGCGAGGATGCCGATCCGCTGTACACCGCGTTTAAACATCGCAATGCCGATTGGCTCGAGAAGTACTGCGTCTATATGGCCGTCAAAAAATACTTTGAGGGCGAATCGCGCCACGATTGGCCGGCAGATGTTGCGCGCTACAACGAGCATCTGATCGACGATAAGCGTTTCCACGACGAGGCCGAGCTTCAGGCGTACATGCAGTACCGCTTTGACCTGGCTTGGTGCGAGCTTATGAACTATGCGCACAAGAAGGGCATCGAGGTCATCGGCGATATTCCTATGTACGTGTCCGACGATTCGGCAGATGCGTGGAGCCAACCCGAGAACTTCTGGCTGTCCGATACCGGTAAGGCAATCGAGATCTCCGGTGCGCCGCCCGACAACTTTGCGCCCGAGGGCCAGGTGTGGGGCAACCCGACGTTCCGCTGGGACCACATGAAGCAGAACGGCTACCGCTGGTGGATGGATCGCCTACGTCGTGCGTTCTCGCTCTACGACCGCGTGCGCCTGGATCACTTCCTGGGCTTCCACAGCTACTTTAGCATTCCCGCAGGTAAGGCCTGCGCCGACGGGCGTTGGCTGGCAGGCCCGGGCAAGGACCTTTTCCAGACCGCCTATGACGAGTTGGGGCCGCTCAACTTTATTGCCGAGGACCTGGGCTACCTGACGCCCGGCGTTCGCGCCATGGCTTCGACCTGCGGCTTTCCCGGCATGGACGTGCTGGAGTTTAGCGACTACGACGTCCGCAACGGCGTGCACCCCACGCCGGGCAAGATCCTGTACACCTCGACGCACGATACGTCGACATTGGCCGGTTGGAGCACGCGTTCCTTTGCGGGCGGCGATGAACCAAGCGGTGTTGAGGTGGCGGCCAAGCTGATGAGCGACGCGCTGGCAAGCGACGCTCCCCTGGTGATGATGCCGCTGCAGGATGTCCTGGGGCTGGGCGACGACGCGCGCATGAACGTACCGGGCGTGGCCACGGGCAACTGGACCTGGCAGGCTGACGAGGCCGACGTTGCGGCCGCTGAGGGCAAAACCGCACAGCTCCTGCGCAACACGCATAGATTCTGGGACGAAGCGTGATAAAACGCCCGATATAGGGTACAGTTACAGACGTTTGAATTTTTGCGGGCAGAGTAATCTGCCCGCTTTGTGCTGAAAAGGAAGTATTATGGCGCGCTACGATTACAAGTGCACGAGCTGCGGCAACGTGTTTGAGGTTGAGCATCCCATGTCCGAGACCCCCGAGGTCGTATGCCCCAGCTGCGGCGCCCCGGCATCCAAGACGTTCTCGGCCAGCGGCATTAAGTTCGACGGCAGCGGTTTCTACAACACCGACCAGCGAAGCGGCGGCTCCAGTACCAGCGCCACAAGCGGCTGCTGCGCCAACTGCCCACATAACCACTAGAAACCGAACAGCCCCGCGACCGACACCGATCGCGGGGCTGATTCTTTAGCTACCCAGGTTTCCTTATGAGTTGCGGTGAAATAAGGACTATTTGGCGGGTAGATGCCGCTATTCAATCCCTATTTCACCGCAACTTAGTAGTTACTTGTGGACCAGGCGGGCGCAGAAGTGACCGTCGTAGGAGTCGGCGTTTACGGGGACACTTTGGAAGAGGCCTCGAGGGTTTTGGCGGAGAGTGACGAGGCTCTTGGCGTGGTCGTACTCGGGGAGCTGCAGAATCTGGGCTTCGGAGAGCGGTGCCACGATAAAGCCGGCGCCCTCGGAAGAGGCCAGGAAGGCATCCACGACCTGCGTGTTCTCTTCATCAAAAACCGAGCAGGTGGCATAGATAAGCTCACCGCCGGCAGCAACGCGCGCGGCTGCTTCCTTGAGCATCGTCAGCTGTAGCTTGGGCAGCTCAGTCGTAACGTCGTTCTCGGTCAGACGCCACGGTATCTCGGGATGACGGCGCATGGTGCCGGTGCCAGAGCACGGCGCATCGATAAACACCGTGTCGAACAGGGCGGGCTCGCCGAGCATCGCGTCAAAGGACGTGAGCACCTCATTGAGCTCGCAGGCATCGCCCGACACCGTACGAACACCCGTTATACCCGCCTTATGCAGGCGTGCGAGATTCTGATCGCACTTGCGATCGTGCAGATCGAGCGCGGTATGCTGACGCTCGTACCCGGCACGCTTGGCCTGGCACATCATCACATAGGTCTTGGTGCCGCGACCGGCTCCAATCTCCAGGCAACGACCGGGACGTGTAGCGGCAGTAGCGATAAGCTGAGCGTTGAGGTCCGAGGCAACCGCGGCAGCACGCTCAAACACGCCCGATGCAACCGTGACCTGCGCATCGACCGGAGCATGGCAGCCCGGGAAGACAGGCGCAACGAGCTGCGAGATATACGGGTCGGCCTTGGTCGCAAACGCATTCTCGTGCAGTGCAAGCGGCGCGGGGGCCAGATTACCGGCAAAGTTGAGCGCGCCCTCGGGCGTATCGAACGAGGCCATAATACGAGCGCACAGCCAACGAGGAAGACCCATCAAACGCGAAAGGCGAACCAAACGGCGCTCGGACTCATCCACGTCAGATGCCGTGGCAAAATCCTCCACGTTGTCCGCAACCTTGTGCAGCACCGCGTTAGCCAGGCCCGCGGCAGACTTAGCACCGCTGCGCACCAGCTCAACACCCTGGCTCACGGCAACGCGGCCCGGCGTATGCAGATAGAGCATCTCGAAGGCCGAGATGCGAAGCGCCATGCGAACGCGCGGCGCGACCTTTTTGGGCTTATCCAAAAACTGATCGAGCAACTCATCCAAAATACCCTGCGTGGCGGCAACACCGAGCGCCAAACGAGCGGCAAAAGCGGAATCGCGCTGGTCAATGGCCTTGGCGGAAGCGCGGGACGAGAGCACGTCGCGCGCATACATACCGCGACGATCGGCCTCCATCAACACATCGAGCGCAAGCTTGCGCGCGGGAGAAAGCTTGCTCATGACAAAACACCCCACGTCAGATCGGCACCCTGCAGGCCGGCAGCCCAGGCAGAAGCAGTCATGGCACGCTTGCCATCGGGCTTAACCTCAAGCAGTTCAACCGCGCCATCGGAAAGGCCCAGGTAAACACGCTTGCTCTTGACGGCAACAGTACCCTCGCCAAGCGACACATCAGCCGGCGCGGCATCGAGTACGCGAACCGTCTTGCCAGCGATCACACAACGAGCGGGCGCGGTGTCGGACGAAGCGAGCACATGACGCACGCAATCGAGAGCCGCCATCTGCGGATCCAGACGCATCTCCTGCTTGGAAATCTTGGCAGCATGAGTGACGAGCGACTCATCCTGCTCAGTCCAAACAGCCGAGCCATCGGCAAGCGAGGGAAGCGTATCGGCAAGCAACTTACCGCCAAGCTCACCAAGCTCCATCGTGAGCGCATCGGCATGCTTACCGGCAACCGACGTGGAGGCCTGAGCACAATAAGCACCAGTATCCACGCCATGCCCAATGCGCATGATAGAAACGCCAGCAATCTCATCACCAGCAAGAATGGCACGTTGAATGGGAGCCGCGCCGCGCCAACGAGGCAGCAAGGACGCATGAACATTCACAATGCCGAGCGGCGCCATATGCAGTACCTCATCAGGCAAAATGCAACCATAGGCAGCCACACAGAAAATATCTGCCTGCGCAGCCTGAAGCGCCTCAACAACCTCCGGCGTCATACGATTGGCCTCAACAACCGGCAACCCCAGCTCAAGCGCCTTGGCCTTAACAGGAGAAGGCTCAAGCTTCTTACCACGCCCACGAACAGCATCAGGACGAGTAACAACAAGCGCAATCTCATTCCCAGCTTCAACAAGCGAAGTCAAAGAAGGCACAGCAAAATCAGGCGTACCCATAAACACGATACGCATAAAAGTTAGTCTCCTCTCAATAACGAGCCGAGACGGCTACAAAAAAGCGTTCTTGGTCGCAAGCGCGCCCAGCCGCAAGAATAGTTCAACAGAAACAAATATACCCAAAAACAAAGAAAGAGCCGCATAAAAGCAGCCCTCCCAACAAAGCACCTATCAGCGAAGACGCCCCTCCCTGGCCCGATGGCACCCGGGCGAACCGAGCCAGAACAACGCAGTCCCCGGTGCTGAGCGCCCACATATCGTCCCGCGCGCAGTTTCGCAGCAAAGCGAGAATGTTTGAGCACGGGATGATATGTGTGGGCCCCATCCCAGGGACGGACAATTAACCTACTCCGTCTCGCCCGGTCGAGCGCCGCGGGCCAGGGCGTCCTGGTACTCCTTGACTGCCTTGATCCTCTGCATCGGCTTGAGTCGCTCGAACATGGTATTGCCGTGCAGGTGATCGATCTCGTGCTGCAGGCACACGCAGAACAGGTCGCCTGTGGCCTCATAGCGAATCAGGTTGGCATCCAGGTCATACGCCTCGACGACAACGTGATCGGGACGCTCGATCTCGCAGCTAATGCCGGGGATGGAAAGGCAGCCCTCGCTAAACGGCACCAAATGGTCACTCTGCTCGACAATGACGGGGTTGATGAGCACGTACGGGTCGTAATCGTTCTTGTCGCTGTAGTCGCAGTCGATGGTGACGAGCTGAATGAGCTCACCGATCTGCGGGGCGGCCAGGCCGCAACCGCCGTTGTCGAACATCATCTTCTTCATCTTCTCGGCAAGCGCCTCAATCGCCGGGGTGATCTCCTCGATGACGGCGCACTCCTGGCGCAGACGAGGGTCGGGCGACAGTACGATTCCGTTGGCTTCCATGGCCATCCTTTCGGGTTGTTACATCAAATCATAGGCATCGACGTCAACGCTCACGCTCACGCCGCGCATGGAGCCCGCCTCTTTGAGGCAGGCGTCGATATCATCAGAGACATGGTACCCCACGGGCGACTTCACAAGCAGATGGAAGCGGTAACGGTCCTTGGCTCTCTCGATTACACACGAAGCCGGGCCCAGCACCTGCGGCACCGCGCTGCCCGCCCGCAAAAAGTCTGGCGCGGCGGCATGCCAGCGGCGCTTAAGAAGCTTTGCAATGCGCCCGATGTAGTCGTGCGCGTCGTCTCGGTTCGCCGACCACACCAAAATGTTGACCAGGCGAATAAACGGCGGGTACAGCGCGTCGCGGCGCTGATCCAGGTCGTAGTCGGTAAAGATCGAACGGTCGTGCTCAGCGACGGCGCGAATGACCGGATCCTCGGGCAGGTAGGTCTGGATGATCACCTCACCGGGACGATCGCCGCGACCGGCACGGCCCGCCACCTGTTCCAGCAGGTCGTAGGCGCGCTCCCCTGCGCGGAAGTCCGGCAGCTTGAGGGCAAAGTCGGCATTGACCACGCCCACAAGCGTGACCTCGGGAAAGTCAAGGCCCTTGGCGATCATCTGCGTGCCCAGCAGCACCGCACAATCGGCGGCATCGAACTGCTCGAGCAGTTTTTTGTGCGCATCCTTGCCGCGCGTGGAATCGGCATCCATGCGAATGATGGCGACATCCTCGGGCAGCATCTGGTGCAGTGCGTCCTCGATCTGCTGAGTGCCCAGGCCCATTTTTGCCAGATAGCGGCTACCGCATTTGGGGCAACGACTCGTGGGCGCGGGATACGGCTGCACGCGCCAAGACGATCCGCAGGTGTGACACTGCAGCGTGTGCGTGCGCTCGTGATACGTAAGCGCGGTGGAGCAGTGGTTGCAGGTTGGGACGCAGCCGCACTCGCGGCACATCAGGAACGGCGCAAAGCCACGGCGGTTATGTAGTAGCACTGCCTTCTCGCGGCGCTCGACCACACGCTCCAGACCTTCCATCAAGGGTTTTGAGAACATAGAGCGGCTGCCGTGCGAGAACTCGCGGCGCAGGTCGGCAATGCGGACTGTCGGCAGCACGGCGTGTCCCGGGCGCTCGGGCATCTCGACGCGCGTCCAGGTGGCACCGTTATACGTGCCACGGCGGCAGCGGTCGAGGGCCTCGGCCGAGGGCGTGGCGGAGCCCAACACGAGCGGGCAGCGGTAGCGCCGCGCCATCTCGGCCGCCACCTCGCGCGCATGGTAGCGCGGACTAGAGCCCTGCTTGTAGCTGGTCTCGTGCTCCTCGTCGATGATGATGAGGCCCAGATCGCTGAGAGGGCAAAAGAGCGCCGAACGTGCGCCGACGACCACGCGGGCCGCACCGCTGGCAACCATATCCCACTGGTCCAGACGCTCCCCAGCAGAAAGACGCGAGTGGAAAACCGCGACCGTCTCGCCAAAGCGGGAGCGGAAGCGGCCGACGGTCTGGGCTGTCAGCGAAATCTCGGGTACCAGCACGCAGGCAGAGCGACCGGCTGCGAGCACGCGCTCGATGGCGGATAGATAGACCTCGGTTTTGCCGGAGCCCGTAACACCGTCCACGAGCACCACGTCGCCGTGCGCATCCAGGCGAGCGCGATCAATCTGCGCGAGCGCTTGCTGCTGACCGTTCGTAAGCGCGACCGGCGCCTTGCCGCTTGCCGAGGACAGCGTGGTCTGCTCGCTGCAGCCACGCCAGGCGCGGCGCTCTTCCACCACCACAACGCCGCGTTTTTCGAGCGACTTGATGGTCGCCGACATACTGTTATAGAGAAGGTTGAGGTCGCGCGTCGTGACAGGACCACACTGGAGCGCCTCGATGAGTTGGCGCTGGCGGACCGCGGTCTTGGGTGGCGTGTAGTCAAAGCCTTCGGGCGTAAGCATCACCCAGCGGTTTTGGATGGGTTTGACGGCTGGACGTTCAACCGTCCACACGCCGTCGTCGCCCTTGACCACACGCGGGCTGCCGCCCGGTGGCAAAAACAGGCGCAGGCACTCGGAAAGCGTCGCGACATACTCGCGGCTCATCCAGCGCGCAATGCGTGCAGCCTCGGCGGTAAAGAGCGGTTTGCTGAGGATAGCCTCGACGGCTTTAATGCGCGCGGGGTCGAGGGCGTTGTTACCCTGCAGGTCGCCCAGCTCAGGCGCAATGTCGACGACATAGCCCGCGGCGGCACGGTTACCAAAGTGAACCAGGACCGTGGATCCGATCTGGACCTCGTTGGCAAGGGACTCGGGGATGCCGTAAGCAAACGGTTCCGACAGCGCACGGGTGGGGATGTCGAGGACCACGCTCGCATAGGCGGCAGGGGGCTCGGGCGCAGGCTTAGACTGAGCCGAGGCAGCGGCAGGCTTGGGCTTCACCGGAGCTTCCTCCGGTTCCGGCGAACCAAACAGCGACAGTTGTTGAGCCATACACCACCTCTAACGAACGGACCTGAAAGGGGTGGGACAAAATAATCAGTAGAGTTTGTCCCATGGCCGATACGAGTGTCGAGCTCGTTGCGTCACTCGAACATGGGACAAACACTACTGATTATTTTGTCCCAGCAACCCACTCATCGGTACAGAAACAAGAGCCCCGCTCGGGTGAACGGGGCTCGGATACATACGTTTACGCTGCTGCTACAGCGCCATCGTGCGGGCGCGATCGATGCGCGCCAGGCAGTCGTCGCGACCGACGAGCGCCATGGTCTCGCCCAGCGGAGGGCTCACCATGTTGCCGCAGACGGCGACGCGCACGGCTTGGAACACCACGCGCTTCTTGAGGTCCATCTGCTCGGGCAGCGGCTCAAGCGCGGCGTCGATGTTGGCAGCCGTCCACTCGTCCACGCCCTCGAGCGCGGCCTTGGCGGCATCCAGAATGGCGCCCATGCCTTCCTTGGCCAGGCCCTTGTTAACTGACTTCTCGTCATACTCGAGCGTCTCGGCCGTAGCGAAGATGGGAGCGGCGACGGTCACGGCGTCGGCCGGCATCTTGGTGCGCGGCTTGACAATGGCGGCAAGCGCGTCGATCCAGTCCTCGCCGTACTCGACATTGCCCTCGATGAGGCCCGCCTCGTGCAGCTCGGGGACCATGACCTCGTCGGCAAACTGGGCGTCGGACATGCCGTTGATGTACTCGGCATTGACCCAGTCGAGCTTCTTGGGGTCGAAGGTCGCCGGGTTCTTGGAGATGCGGTCGAGCGAAAACTTGCTGGCCAGGACATCGCGCGGGATGATCGTGGTCTCGCCGTCGAGCGACCAGCCGAGCAACGCCAGGTAGTTGACGAAGGCGTCGGACAGGTAGCCGGCGTCGCGGTACTCCTCCACCGAGGTGGCGCCGTGGCGCTTGGAGAGCTTCTTGCCGTCGGCGCCCAGGATCATGGAGATGTGGGCGAACGTAGGCACGGGCGCGCCGAGGGCCTCATAGACCATGACCTGACGCGGGGTGTTGGACAGGTGGTCGTCGCCGCGGATGACATGGGTGATCTTCATCATGGCGTCGTCGACGACGGTCGCGAAGTTGTACGTGGGCGTGCCATCGGAGCGGAAGATGACAAAGTCGTCGAGCTCCTTGGCGTCGAAGGTCACCTCACCGTGGACGGCGTCGTGGATAACGACGTCGCCGCGGTCCTCGGGCACCTTGATGCGCAGGACGTACGACTCGCCGGCCTCAATGCGACGGCGGGCCTCCTCGGGATCAAGATCGCGGCAACGGCGCTGATAACCCTGGAAGGGTTCCTTGCGGTCCTGCGCAGCCTTGCGGTCGGCGTCGAGCTGCTCCTTGGTGCAGAAGCAGGGATATGCTTTGCCCTCGTCCCAAAGCTTCTGGGCGGCCTGCTTGTACAGGTCCAGGCGCTCGGTCTGGGCGTAGGGGCCAAAGTCGCCGCCCACCTCGGGACCCTCGTCCCAGTCCAGGCCCAGCCAACGCATGGCGCGCAGGATGATCTGCGTGTTCTCGTCGGTGGAGCGGGTGGGGTCGGTGTCGTCGATGCGCAGGATGAACGTGCCGCCGTTTGCGCGGGCGAAAGCCCAGTTATAGATAGCGGTGCGGGCGCCGCCGATGTGCAGCTTGCCCGTCGGTGAGGGTGCAAAGCGGACGCGAACGTCTGATGCCATGGAAATCTCCTCGATTGCAGGATGGATGTCTAACCGCATCAGTATAAAGCATCAAAGCAACCTCCGCACAAAGGGCACCGACCTACTCATTGGGGACAGACTTAAATGACCAGTCTTTGGGCAACCTGTCGGCACTTAGGTAAGGTGGTCATTTAAGTCTGTCCCCAATGAGTAGGTGCGGAAAGGGTGTGAATGTTTGATTTACGCGCTATGATGTGCCCTTGCATAGAGAGCCCGGCGGAATGGTAACGGTCGCCGGGACACGTTTTTGAAAGGACAATCATGTCAGAAGAACTTCGTTCCATCCCGCCCCAACACGGGTCCTTTGTTTTTACGTCGGAGTCGGTGACCGAAGGTCATCCCGATAAGATCGCTGACCAGATCAGCGACGCCGTCCTCGACGCAATCCTCGCCAAAGAAATAGAGCTCCAGGAGCAGGGCTACATCGCCCCCAACGGCGTGCCTGCCAACGTGGAGAACGTCCGCTGCGCCTGCGAGACCCTCGTGACCACTGGCACCGTCATCGTCGCCGGCGAGATTCGCACCCAGGCCTACGTCGACGTACAGGAAATCGCCCGCGGTGTTATCCGCCGCATTGGCTACAACCGTGCCAAGTTCGGTTTTGACTGCGACACCTGCGGCGTTATGAGCCTCATCCACGAGCAGTCGCCCGATATCGCCCAGGGCGTTGACGAGTCCTTCGAGACCCAGACCGGCGCTACCCCCGCCCCGATCGACCTAATCGGTGCCGGCGACCAGGGCATGATGTTCGGTTATGCCTCCAACGAGACCAAGACCCTCATGCCCATGCCACACTACCTGGCAAGCCGCCTGGCCGAGCGCCTGGCCACGGTGCGTCACGACGGTACCCTCGCCTACCTACGTCCCGACGGCAAGACCCAGGTCACCGTGCGCTACGAGGAAGGAAAGCCCGTCGAGGTCACGACCATCGTCATCTCCACGCAGCACGCCGCCGAGATCGAGAACATGGGCAAGATCAAGGCCGACCTCATCGAGCACGTCATCACCCCGGTCATGGCCGCTGAGAACATGCCGTGGGATAACGCAGACATCTACGTGAACCCTACCGGTCGCTTTGTCGTGGGCGGCCCCATGGGCGACACGGGCCTCACCGGCCGCAAGATCATCGTCGACACCTACGGCGGTTACGGCCGTCACGGCGGCGGCGCCTTTAGCGGCAAGGACTGCACCAAGGTTGACCGCTCCGCCGCGTATGCCGCGCGCTGGGTCGCCAAGAACGTGGTCGCCGCCGGTCTGGCCGACCGCTGCGAGGTCGAGCTTGCCTACGCCATCGGCGTTTCCAGGCCCCTCTCAATCATGGTCGACACCTTCGGTACCGCACATGTTGCCGAGGACAAGATCGTTGAAGCCGTAGAGAAGACCTTCGACCTGCGCCCGGGCGCAATCATCCGCGACCTAGACCTGCGTCGCCCCATCTACGAAAAGACAGCAGCCTACGGTCACTTCGGCCGCGAAGACCCCGACTTCACCTGGGAGAAAACCGACCGAGTCAAAGAACTCAAAGCAGCCTGCGGCCTGTAAGCTAACGGCAAGAGCTACAGCCAAGAAACAACGCACCAAAAGAAGTACCGGCTCCAACCGGTACTTCTTTTTTATTAATCCGGTGGTGAAGATGCTTCGATATGAGCCTACGCTGCGTCCCTAGCTAATGAATTTTGCCATCTAGCAACCCCAACCATGTATCCTTAGTCCCGAGGGGCGGGGCATAAGGTCGATCGCGAGTTCCGCACGAGCCGGAGAGCACTTAATGTGCTCTCCGTGCGAGCAGGACTGTCCGAGCAGGCGACCTTATGCCCCGCCCCTCGGGACGACGGGATAGAACAGGAGCGCATATGGCAGGCAAGCCGCAAACACTAGCTACGACCTCGGCATTCGAGATCTTGGGCCCCGTCATGGTCGGCCCCAGCTCATCGCACACCGCCGGCGCCCTGCGCTGCGCCCAAGTTGCCGCCAGCCTGTTGGAAGGCCGCATCACCAAAGTCACCTTTGGCCTGTGGAACTCCTTCGCCCACACCTACCGCGGCCACGGCACCGACCGTGCGCTCGTCGCGGGCATACTGGGCCTCGACACCGATGACGAGAACATCAAGCAGGCCTTCGACCTCGCACGCGAGCAGGGCCTCGAATATCACTTTGACATCAAGGGCGACGACGCGTCCATCCACCCCAACACCGTCGACATCGACATGGTCGACGACACAGGCGCCACGGCACAGGTTCGCGGCGAGAGCCTGGGCGGCGGCAAGATGCGCATCAGCCGCATTAACGGCGTCGGCGTCGACATCTCGGGCATGTATTCCACGCTCTTCGTCGCGCACAAGGACGTCCCCGGTGTACTCGCCGCGCTCACCAACCTGCTCGCCTACGCACACGTGAACATCGCCTTCTGCCGCACCTACCGCACCGAAGTGGGCGGCCAGGCCTACTCCGTCTTTGAGACCGACGGCGCGCCCGACGACACCGTCGTCCCCATGCTACGCAAGCTCGACAATGTCGATTACGCAACGTTTATCGAGCTCCCCGGTTCTGCCTCGTCGCTCTCCCCCGGCGTCTCGGCCAAGGAGATCTTCGACGACGGTGAGCAGCTGCTCGATGCGTGCGAGGAACTGGGGCTCAGCATCGGCGCCGTCATGGCCGTTCGCGAGGCGCGTCTGACCGGCGAGGCCCACGCCGTCGCTGCCATGCGCCGCGTGCTCGACGTCATGCGCGAGGAGACCACGGCCCCCCTCGCCAATCCGCAGCGCTCGCTCGGTGGGCTAATCGGCGGCGAGGCCAAGCTCGTCGAAGCCACCGGCCGCAACGATTTGAGTGCAAGCCTGATGGGCCCCGTTCAGACCGATGCCGTGGCCCGCGCCATGGCCGTGCTCGAGCGCTCCGCCACGATGGGCGTGATCGTCGCCGCCCCCACGGCCGGCTCCGCGGGTGTTGTGCCCGGCTGCGTGCTGGCGCTCGCCGATCGCCTGCAGCTCGACGACGAGCAGGTCATGGACGCGCTATACTGCGCAGCCGCCATCGGCCTCAACCTCACCACAAGCGCCTGCGTTGCCGGCGCCGAGGGCGGCTGCCAAGCCGAGGTCGGAAGCGCCGCCGCCATGGCAGCCGCCGCGCTGGTACAGATGCTCGGCGGCACGCCCGAGCAGGCGCTTGACGCCAGTTCCATCGCGCTAAGTAACCTGCTGGGCCTCGTTTGTGACCCCGTCGGTGGCCTCGTGGAGGTGCCCTGCCAAAACCGCAACGCCATCGGCGTGGCAGCGGCCTTTAGCTCGGCACAACTCGCCCTCGCAGGCATTAAGAGCCTGGTGCCGTTTGACCAGATGGCACATGTCATGCTCTCGGTGGGTCACGCGTTGCCGGCCACGCTGCGCGAGACGGCAAAGGGCGGCATCGCGCAGGCTCCGGCCGCACTTTCGGCCTGTGCAAAATGCGGTGTGTGCGGATAGCGGCAAAGAACGACTCAAAGGTGGGACAAATGTCCCACCTCTTTTGAATGCCACCGTTTCCGTACCACAAACAGCAGGGCAATCGCTATAATGCAAGCCCAGTAAAAACACGATGAACCGCAAGGCGAAAATCGAAGGATATGCATACGATGTCGCAAAACGATCGAACTCAACTGATTCCCGATCCGCAGCAGCCGAGCAGGCACACCGGCGGCGTTCAGTCGCCGCGTCCTATCGCGCCGAGCCACAGACAGCAGCGTGGTGCGGCAAACGCTTCGCAACGCCCGAACCAGCAGCGCCAGCAACGTCAGCAGCGCCAGGCAAACGGCAATACGCCCAAGCAGCCCCCCACGCACGGTCGAGGCGATCGCGGCCCCGCGCGCAAACCCGCCGAGAACAATAAGTCGGGCAAAAAGACGACGCTCTTTGTCGTCCTGGGTCTTATCGTCATTGTCTATATCGTAGGCGTCGTAGCGTTTTCGCAGGTAGCCTACCCCAACACCACCATCGCCGGCGTTGACGTCTCGTTCTCCAACGCTTCGTCTGCCGCCACCAAGGTCAACTCGGCTTGGAAGCACTATAAGCTCACCGTGACGGGCGATGACTTTAGCTGGACCTATCAGCCCGAGTCCGATGAGCCCATCGTCGACGGCGAAGCTGCCGCAAAAGAGATCATCAACCACAACGAAGCCTTTGTATGGCCGGTCCGCCTTGTAGAATCCTTAAGCGGCAAGACCAAAACAACCGCTAGCTCCAACGAAATCGATCTTGATCAAGACGTCGACCTGTCCATGCTCTCCGATACCTTTGACCAAAAGAAGTTTGAGGAAGACCTGGGCGCCGCCATCGACGAGTTTAACGAGGGCCGTTCGGGCACGTTCGAGGCCAATAGCTCCTATGACGAGCAGGCCGGCAAGTTTACCGTCGAGAAGGCACGCTCCAACGAAAAACTCAACCGCGAGCATGTCATTAAGTATGCCGAGCTCGAGCTTGCCTCACTGTCCGAGACCGTAAACCTTACCAAGCTCGGCAACGATGCCTATGAGCCGCTCAATGGAACGCTGACCGATGATCAGATTCAGGCCGCATGCGATGCCGCCAACAACTTCCTGGGCGTCAACGTGACCCTCAAGCTCAACGGCGAGGATGCCGGCAAGGTTGATGGTAGCTCCGTATTGCAGTGGATCAGCTTTGCCGATCCGGCCAAACCTACGCTCGATACGTCGCAGATCAGCAGCTGGGCAGCCGAGCTCGCAAATGGCTTTAACACCGTGGGCTCCACTCGCTGGTGGACGCGCGCCGATGGCAAGCAATGCGCCGTCGAAGGCGGCGACTTTGGTTGGTCCATCGACAGCAGCTCGCTCGCCAAGCAGGTCGAGGACGCCATTAACAACAAGCAGACCGGCGAAATCGAGATCAAGTACTCCCAGAAGGCCGACACCTTTACCGCTAAGGGAGAGCCCGACTGGAAGGCATACGTCGATGTCGATCTGTCCGAGCAGCACGCGCGATACTACGACGAGAGCGGCAATATCGTGTGGGAGGCCAACTTTATCTCCGGCAAGCCGGGAGAGGACGCCACCCCCGAGGGCGTATGGCAGATCAACAGCAACGATGGCGCCAGCAAGCTTATCGGTGCCAAGGACCCCGAGACCGGCAAGCCCAAATACGAGAGCCCGGTCAGCTATTGGATGCCATTTGAGGGAAACATGGTCGGCTTCCACGATGCAACGTGGCAAAACGATAAGAGTTTCGACGACCCCAACTCCTACAAGTGGTGCGGCAGCCACGGATGCATCAACTTGCGCCTGGCCGATGCCAAAGCGCTGCACGATTGCATCAAAGTCGGTCTGTGCGTGGTTGTCCACTCGTAGTACATCTTACGCAGCACAAATAAACCTAGCGCCACCTATCTTTCAATGCTGAAAGAAACACACCTATGCGCCCGCCCCAACCGGTGAGCGCATATACTTATCGGGAAACGTTCTATAAAGGAGACGCTATGTCGAATGTCCCCACCATCACCCCGGGCCCAGGCGATACCGAGCACACACCGGAAGGTGCAACCGAAACCCTGCCACTCATCACGAGCGTTCATGCCGCACAGCAAAACGATCAGGAGCAAGCCAACGCAGGGATATCCGACGATGAGGCGTATGCAAAGCTCAAGGCCAAGCGCGCCGAGCGCCGACATAAAAAGCTTGTTCGCCGCGGTATCGCGGCCGGCATCGTGGGTGGCATTATCCTGATAGCCATTATCGTGAGCGTTGTCCTCAATTCGCAACCGCAATCTACAGGCGGCCCCGTGACCGACATGGCCATGGAAGGCACCTTTACCACAACCGTCGAGGCAAAAGGCCAGCTCAAGCCTATTTCAGCCTCGGTCGTCTCCCCTTCTGTCGACGGTACGGTGGAACAGATCAACGTTCAGGCAGGACAGAGCGTCAACGAGGGCGACGTGCTCATGACCATTAAGAACGACGAACTCGATCGCAACGTTGCCGAGGCGCAGCGTGCAGTTGCAGCCGCTCAGGAAGACCTGAACAATGCAAAGGCGGCATTCGCGGCCGCACAGGCCGCACCGGCAACGGACGGTGACGGATCGACCGCCCCATCGGACGCAAACGCCAACGCCAATGCCGTCTCGACCGCCCAGCGCAACCTCGCCTCGGCCCAGGCAACGCTCGAGCAGGCAACGGCAAAGGCGGCCGAGCGCACCGTAAAGGCCCCCAGCTCGGGCAACATCGTCGAGCTCAACGCCAAAGTCGGTGCCACGGTAACCGGAGGCATGATCATGGGCGAAGGCGACACGAGCGGCGGCAAGCAGTGCATGCAGATCGCCGACCTCTCCAAGATTAAGGTGACGGTCCAGGTGGGCGAAAAAGACATCGCCAAGATTGCCGTAGGCCAGAGCGCCAACGTGACCTATCCCGCGTTTCCCGACATCGTGAGCCAGGGCACCGTCACGGCTATCGCCTCGGTTGCAAACTCCGACTCCTCCTCCGGGAGCGGCGGCAACGTGACCTTTAACGTCGACATCCTCATCGAAGCACCCGACAGTCGCCTTAAGCCGGGTATGACTGCCGAGGTCTCGGTAGTGACCGAGAAGCTCGACGACGTGGTGATGGTGCCGACCATGGCGCTCATGACCGAAGATGGCGAGCACTATTACGTCAATCTGGCCACCGATTCGGAAGGCAAAAAGACGCGCCGCGTGAAGGTGACCGTTGTGACGCAAAATGACAACGACGCGGTGGTCGGCAAGACGCAGGTCAAGCGCGACGACCAGGGTAACGAGATCAACCCGAACGTACCGGTTACCAAGCTGCGCGACGGCGACACCCTCGTGATGGATACCGGCGGCAGCATGACGGCAGACGGCGGCGACAACACGTCTGCCGACGAGGGCATGTAATGCGTCCCGTCATTGACATCCGCAACGTGCACCGCATCTTTGAGAGCGAGGCCGGTTGCGCCCACATCCTGCATAACGTGAGCCTGGCAGTAGATCCCGGTGAGTTCGTCGCCATCACCGGCCCCTCGGGCTCAGGCAAGTCGACGCTCATGAACATCCTGGGATGCCTGGACAAACCGACGGCGGGCGATTATTTCCTGCAAGGGCTCAACGTCGCCGAGCTCGACGATGATGAGCTCACAGAGGTGCGCGCGCTGAGCATCGGCTTTGTTTTTCAGAGCTTTAACCTGCTACCGCGCCTGACGGTGATCGAAAACGTCATGCTGCCGCTGTCCTACACCAATGTGCCTCGCAGCCAGCGCGAGATGCGCGCCGTGCACGCACTGCAAGCCGTCACGCTTCCGGTCGACCATTGGGATCATCGCATATCGGAGCTCTCGGGTGGACAGATGCAGCGCGTCGCCATCGCGCGCGCCCTTGTCAACGATCCGCCCATCATTTTGGCCGACGAGCCGACGGGCAACCTGGACTCGACAACCGGGGCACTCGTCATGGAAACCTTCCACAAGCTCCAGGAACGCGGCAAGACCATCGTTCTCATTACGCACGACCCCGGCATCGCCGCCGAGGCCGATCGTGCCGTGACCATTCGCGACGGGCGAATCCATGACGGCGCATATGTCGCGCATACACCGAATACGTTACGCGGGGCCGTCAACAACCTGCCCGCGATTTCTGCAACCAGCAATCAGCCGAAAGGAGCGAAGGCATGAGCACCCGCGATCTTGTCCAAGAAGCCCTTCACTCGCTCGAGGCCAACAAGGGACGCAGCCTGCTCACCATCCTTGGCATCGTCATTGGCATCGCCTCGGTCATCGCCATGACTTCGCTCATCGGCGGCATCCAAAACAGCCTGGTCAACAGCCTGGGCCTCAATGCAGCCCGCATGGTAGAGATCTATTCGTCCCAAGAACTCACCGATTCGGATGTGGAAAAGCTTCGCAAACTGGTGCCGCAGATTGAGCAGATCGGCATCGTCGATAGCGCCTATTCCGAGTACAAGGTCGGGGATAAAAGCTATACCGTCATGGCACACGGCGTCGATAGCGACATGCTCGATGCCGTGGGCGCCAGCAAGCTCGTTGCGGGACGTGTCTATTCACAGGCAGAGTCTCAATCAGGCTCGCGCGTGGCGCTCATCAGCCGCGGCGGCGCCGATCAGCTTTACGGCAACGAACAGGACGCACTGGGGAAAACCATCAAGGTGTCCAACGGCGAGGTGCAGATTGTAGGCGTGATTGATGGCGGCAGCGACTCCATGGGCTCGCTCACGCTGTATATGCCACGCGAAACCATCTCCGGCCTGTTTGGCGACGAGAATCCTTCATTCCCCAGCGTGACGGCACTTGCCGCCGAGGGCACAGACATGGACGAGCTCTGCAAGACCATCGAGTCTAAGGTGCGCGCGATGAAGGGCATCTCGGAGGATGATGAGTACGACAGCGTATCGGCGACCTCCATGAAAAGCGCCATCGATGCACTCAACTCGTTTATGGGCGCCTTCTCGCTCATCATGGGCGCTGTCGCCAGTATCTCACTGCTTGTCGGCGGAATCGGCATTATGAATATGATGCTCACCAACGTGACCGAGCGCATCCGCGAGATCGGTATTCGCCGCGCGCTTGGTGCAAGCCGACGTGATATCACCTCTCAGTTTTTGGCCGAATCCTCGGCACTGTGCGTCACCGGTGGCCTGCTGGGTGTCCTGATTGGCTATCTGCTGGCCTGGGGCCTCGCGATGTTTGCCGCAGGATCAGGGGTTCTCAGCGAGCTCGGCGCCAGCGGGCAAATCACACCGAGCTTTTCAATCGCCACGGTGCTGCTGGCCTTCGCCGTCTCCGTCGGCATCGGCGTGATCTTTGGCTTCTACCCCGCTCGCCGCGCGGCAAAGCTCAACCCGGTGGAGTGCCTACGCTACCAGTAAGCCACCACCAACAAGTTGCGGCGAATTAGGGACCGTTTGGGGGTGCGGACACCGGAAACGTAGAGATCGGCCTCGCCGAAGTCGGCCTGGGCCCGGCAGGGCCTGCATCAGCATTGCAAAAACGCCCATCGAAAGGGCGAATCCCTCTTGTCAGAACTACAGGAACACCCCCACGCGGGCGAGAGGGCGCGCAGGCGCGGCGAGCGCTTAGCGCGCGAACTCCCGTAAGAGCACGTCTTCCACTTCCCGAAGCGAAAGGGCCCCGCCTCCCTCGGCGGGACGGGTGACCACGATGCAGCGCGCTCCCACGTCGCGCGCGGAGGCGAGCTTCTCGGCCGTGCCGCCTACGATTCCCGAGTCCTTGGTCACAAGCCACTGGGCGCCCACCTGCCGAAGCATCGCCTCGTTGAGCTCGCGGGTGAAGGGCCCCTGCATGCCGATGACGTGCGACGGCGAAAACCCCGCGTCGATGCACTTCGTTATAGCACTGGGCAGCGGGAGCACGCGCACGAAGAAGCGCTCCGCGAAATCGACGACGCGCGTGTAGGGAGCAAGCTCCTTGCTCCCCGTCGTGAGAAGAGCGCGACCCGGGTTCTCGGAGAGAAAGCGCGCCGCGCAGGCGATCGACGCGACCGACACGACGCCTTTGGGCAGCGCCTCGACCGGGCGCGCAAGGCGCAGGCATCGTGCACCCACGGCGAGCGAAGCGGCCCGGATGTTACCGCTTGCGAGCGTAGCGAAGGGGTGCGTGGCGTCGACGACGATGCGCGCGCCGGAAAGCTCGCGCTCCATGTCGGCCTCGTCGAGCCTGCCCGCATGCACCTCGATGCCCGGAAGCTCGCCCAAAAGTTCGCCTCCGTACTCTGTTGCCGCGTAGGCACGGGCGGGGATGCCCGCCCCGCTCGCCCATTCGCACAGAAGGCGGCCCTCGGTGGTGCCGGCGAAGATGCGCAGCGCCGGCGCGGATGCGGGAGCCGTCACTTCGGGCCGCCTGTGCGCGTGATCTGGTAGAGCAGCGCGTTCATAATGGCAGCCGCCACGGTCGAGCCGCCCTTGCGGCCCCTCGCGACGATGGCCGGCACGCGTCGCGCGAGTAGCTCCTCTTTCGCCTCGACCACGTTCACAAACCCAACCGGCACCCCAACGACGAGCGCGGGCGCGATCTTCCCCACGTCCATGAGCTCGGCGAGGCGCAGAAGTGCTGTGGGAGCGTTGCCGACGGCCACGATGAGCGGACCCTCGATGCCGCAAGCTTTGTCCATGCTCGCAACGGCGCGAGTCGTGCCCGCGGCGCGCGCAGCCGCGGCGACATCAGGGTCGGCCATGAAGCACACGGCCTTGCAGCCGAGCTTCGCGAGCGCGGGCTTGCTTATGCCTGCGAGCGCCATGTTCGTGTCGGTGAGCACCGTGGCCCCTGCGCGCAGTGCGTCGAGCGCACAGTGCGCGGCGTCATGGGTGAACACGAGAGAATCGGCGTACGAGAAGTCGGCAGTGGTGTGGATGACGCGCTTCACGACGGGCTCTTCGAGCGGCGGGAACGTGCAGCCGCCGAGCTCTTCGGTGATAATCTCGAAGCTGCGCCGCTCGATGTCGCCGGGCGCCATCTCCTTAGAATCCATCTAGTACTCCACTCCTTCCCTTGCACATATCCCCTGCTCGTAGGGATGTTTCTCGCACCGCATCTCGGTTATGTAGTCGGCCTTCTCCACGATCTTGCGGGAAGGCGCGCGCCCGGTGAGCGCTACTTCGACGCCGCGCGCGGACATATCGAGCGCGCGGTCCACGAGCGCCTCGTCGACAAGCCCCTTCGAAAGCGCGTCGAGCGCCTCGTCGAGCACGAGCAGTCCCTCTTGCGCGCCCTCGAGCTCGGCGAGCGCGGAAGCGAGGTTCCCATCGTGCAGCTCGCACGTCGCGGCAAGTTCTTCCGACGTCATCGACCAGGTAAACTTGTCCGACGCCTTCCCCGCGAACACGGGCACGCCGAAATGCTCAGCGAGCAGGCGCACCTCCCCGCTTTCGCCGTCTTTCAGGAACTGCACGACGACGACGCGGCGGCCTGCAGCGAGCATGCGAAGGGCGAGGCCCATCGCCGCCGTGGTCTTGCCTTTGCCGTCGCCATGATACACGTGGATCATACGCCCTTCTCGATAATGCGGTAGACATACTCCATGTCGAGCGCCCCGCGCACGACGTCGGCCAGGCGGTCAAACTCGCGCGCACGGTGATCGGCCGCGGACGCCGCGCCCGCAGCATCCACGACGCTCTCGGGCAGGCCGCGCATGCGCGCGAGCGAGCGCGCGAGGGCGAGCGCAACCCCCGGTTCGTCGAACAGGCCGTGGAGATAGGTTCCGAACACGTTTCCGCAGGCCGCGCCTTCTGGTTTGCCGCCAATCGTGCCCGCAGGAGCGCAGGAGACGGTCGTTTCGCCGTCGTGAATCTCGTACCCGCGCGCCGTCATGCCGTTCCACACCGAGAACGCGCCTTGGGCGCCCGTGATGCGCAGCTCCGACTGGGCGAGGCGCTTTTCCTCCTTGAACACCGTACTTGCAGGGATGAGCCCGAGCCCGCGCGCGGTGCCAGCGCCTTCCCTGCCGTGCGGGTCGGAAAGCTCGTCTCCCAAAAGCTGGTAGCCTCCGCATATGCCGAGCACCGGCGTGCCCGCGCCCGAAAGCGCGCGTACACAGGCTCCGATGCCGCTAGCCGCAAGCCAGCGCGCGTCGTCGAGCGTAGTCTTCGAGCCGGGGAGCACCACCAGGTCGGGTCGGCCCAGATCGGTCGTCGAGGAAACGTAGCGCACGCCCACGCCGGGCACGCGCGAAAGCGGGTCGAAGTCGGTGAAGTTCGACAAATGCGGAAGGCGCACGACGGCGACGTCGATGACGCCGCGCGCCTCGCGGGCAGATAGGCGCGGCGCGAGCGAGTCCTCGTCGTCCAGGTCGAGCGTAAGATACGGCACGACCCCCACGACGGGAACCCCGCACATCTTCTCGAGCGGGGCCAAACCCGGGCGCAGGATTTCCACATCGCCGCGGAACTTGTTCACCACAAGCCCCCGCAAAAGCGCGCGGTCCTCGGGCGCAAGGAGCGCGACCGTACCGTAGAGCTGGGCAAACACCCCGCCTGGGTCGATGTCGCCCGCGAGCAGCACGGGGGAGGACACGGCGCGCGCGAGCCCCATGTTGACGATGTCATTTTCGGCAAGGTTGATTTCGGCGGGGCTGCCGGCGCCCTCGATGACGATGACGTCGTTATCCTCCGCGAGCGAATCGAACGCCTCCAAAATCTGCGGCATGAGCGCCTTCTTTCGCGCGAAGTAGTCCCTCGCAGCGAAGGCTCCCTGCGCCTTGCCGGCCACGATGAGCTGGCTTCGGTGGCCGCTTTCAGGCTTGAGCAGGATGGGGTTCATGCGCACGTCGGGCGCGATGCCGCACGCCTCGGCCTGCATGATCTGGGCGCGCCCCATCTCGAGCCCGTCGGCCGTGACACCGCTGTTGAGTGCCATGTTCTGGCTCTTGAAGGGAGTCACGCGCAGGCCGTCCTGCGAAAGCACGCGGCACAGCCCCGCCGCAAGCAGGCTCTTCCCCGCGTTCGACATGGTGCCCTGGATCATGATGGGCTTCGCCCTACCCACGGGTATCGACCTCCTTCGCCAAGCCTCGGCCATCCGCGCCCGCCATAGCGCCGCTGCAAGAAGCGCCGCCCCGTTCGTCGGGTTCGCCTTCGCCCGATGCGCCTTCCGCCCGAAGCGCACGGCTGAACGCCATCGCAAGCCGGGCATTCTCTTTGCGCGTGCGCACCGCGACGCGGCACCAGAAACGGGACAGTACCGAAAACGAGTCGCACGTGCGGACCAAAACCCCCTGTTTATACAGGCGCTCGGGGATGTCTTTCGCCGGCGTGCGGACTAAAAGGAAGTTCGCATCCGACGGCACGACGGAAAGCCCGAGCGAGGAGAGCTCGTGGGAAAGCCACGCTCGCTCGCCCGCCAATACATCGCGCGTGCGTGAGACGTATTCGACGTCTTCCAGGGCGGCGATGCCCGCGGCCTCGGCGACCGAGGAGACGGGCCACGCCTGCCCAGCCCGGCGAATCCCCTCGATGAGTTGGGCGTTTCCGCTGATCAGATATCCCAACCGCAACCCCGCCATTCCGTAGAGCTTGGTGAACGCGGAGAGCACGGCCACATGGCGCGAACACGCGGCGCGTGCAGCCACGCTCCTTTCGCGGCCGTCGGGCGCAAATCCGAGGAAGCACTCGTCCACGACGAGCAGCGCGCCCACCTGCTCGCAGCGGCAAGCCGCGGCATCGATCACGCTGGGGTCGACGAGGCGCCCCGTCGGGTTGTTCGGATTGCAGAGGTACGCCACGTCTCCCGGCCCCCCAATCGCGCGGGCGAAGGAGGCGGGCACGTCGAAGTCGTCCGCTTCGGAGAGCGGGAACTCCTGCACGCATGCGCCGTAGTACGATGCCGCCTCCGCATATTCAGAAAACGTCGGCGCGCACACGACGATGCGTTTCGGGCGCACCGCCGCGGCGAGCCGCCAGATGATGTCGGACGCGCCCGCGCCGCAGACGATAGTATCTTCGGGTATGCCCTGGGCGCGCGCTAGGGCGCGAACGAGGGCGAGGCTTTCCCTATCGGGGTAGGCGTCGATTCGAGAAAGCGCCTTGCAAGCTGCGGCGAGGGCGCGCGGCGAGGGCCCTGCCGGATTCACGTTCACCGAGAAGTCAATGAGGTCGGAGGCGCCCCCTTCGCAAGCGATGCCGAGCGATTGCGTGCTACCCCCATGCGCACGGGCGCGCAGGATTCCCCCGGCAACCCGGGGCGCGGCGTGGTCTTCCCTCATGCCATCGCCCCCACGGCGAGCACGACCGCCGCACGCGCGGCACCGAAGACGACGAGCGCGCATACGGACGCGGCGAGCATGAGCCTTGTCGCCCGGGCGATGTCGCCCCACTCGATTTCGCGGGACGCGTCGCCTATCGTCGGTTTCTCAAATAATTTACCAAAATAATAAGCATTTCCGGCAAGCTGCACATCAAGAGCCCCTGCCATAGCTGCCTCTGTCTGTGCAGAATTTGGACTTGCATGATTTCTTCTGTCCCTGCGATAAATCCTGGCCGCCTGTCTGCCGTCCATGCCGCAGATAAAAGAGGCCGCCACCATCAGCCAGCCGGAAATTCTTGCCGGAAGATAATTTGCCACATCATCAAGCTTTGCACTGCATCTTCCAAAATATAAATATTTATCGTTTTTGTAGCCCAGCATGGAATCCATTGTGTTGATCCCTTTATACAGGAACATAAGTGGAGCACCACCGATCGCCATGTAGATCATCGGTGCGATCACTCCGTCAGAACAGTTTTCTGCCACTGTTTCTACCGCCGCCTTGGTCACACCGGTCTCTGTAAGTTCTTTCGTATCTCTTCC
>CALLSU010000042.1:0-3144 GCA_938011935.1 uncultured Collinsella sp. | reverse complement strand
CAACGTCCTGCCGCCCTATATGGACTACTGGGTCGCATCCGCCGCATAGAGACGATAAAATGGTTGCACCGTGATATACGAGGAAAGGTACAACCATGCCGTCGAACATACCCGCCACGACGATTCGCATCGAACCGGAGGTCAAGAAAGAGGCTACCGTCATCCTCGACGAGCTCGGCCTGTCTATGTCCACCGCCGTCAATGCGTTTCTCAGGGAGCTCGTCCGGGAGGGCGGGATGCCATTCGAGATGAAGGTCAAGACGTCGGCATCTGACGGAAAAACGGTGAGATAGTTGGCAAATCAACTTGAAACGCAGCTGGCACTGGCCTCTTCGCTCGGATTGTCGGAGCTGTCGAAAACCGCGATCATGCGCGGGCTTTTCTCGCTGGACGGCACTCAGATAAAGTATTCCTTCCGCAGGACGAAAAGCTATCAGATCAGCGATCCCGAGGAAAAGGTCAGGGCCGACGCCGTAGCGTTTCTGGTCCTGTCGAAAGGCTATGATTCGCGAAAGATCGATACCGAGGTGGAAGGCTCGCACAACGATTTCGCGGATATCGTACTCTACGAAGACGACAGATGCACGAAGCCCTGGCTAGTCGTCGAGAACAAGAAAGAGGGCGCGACTCCGGCTGAAAGGGCGGAAGGGGAAGCGCAGGCCTTCGCCAACGGCATCGCGCTGGGCGCAAAATACACCATGAAGGACTACGGAGACGAGTCATGCGTCTGGCAGCTCGAGGGCTTCGGCGCTAGGGAGCGCAGGAGAAATAAGCTGGGCGACAGAGAACTTCTTCCGAGGAACTACTCTCAGGATATGGTGTATCCGCTTCACGCGGGCACGGAAATGGATATTAAGCCGGCGAGCGCCTTCGATATCAGCATCGCCATCAGGCGCGCGCACTCCATCATTTGGGCTGGAGGAAAACGCGATCCGCTATCGGCTTTCGATGAGTGGAGCAAGCTGATGTTCGCCAAGGTCCGCGACGAGCGCTACACGCGAAACGGCCACCCCCGCTCGTTCCAAGCTGGTGTCAACGAGTCCGACTCGGCTATCGCCACGAGGGTCCACAAGCTGTTTAGCGACGCTAAGGAGCAAGATCAGGCCATTTTCCCGCGTGATGAGAAAATCGAGCTTCCGGATAGCAAGGTCGCCCAGGTCGTTCGCGTCATTCAGGAGATTTCGTTCATCGATACAGATTCCGACGTCATCGGAACGGCCTTCGAGGATTTCTTCGGATCGGTCTTCCGCGGAAGCCTCGGTCAGTATTTCACCATGAGGCAGATAGCGAGATTCACGGTAGGGATGCTCAATCCCACGAGTGAAGATTACGTTCTAGATCCGACGTGCGGCTCGGGAGGCTTTTTGCTCGAAACCCTCCTTCAAGTATGGAACGATACCGATGCGGGCTTTGCCGGGCAGGGGAACCTCGCGAGAATCAAATCCGATTTTGCCGCGCAGAACGTTTACGGAATCGAAATTCACCCGACCCTGGCTAGAATCTGCAAAATCAGCTTGCTCCTGCACCACGATGGTCACACGAACATCGAGGCCGACAAGAGCTGCCTCAGCCCAAACCTGAGCAAGCCGAGACTCCAGAAGGATCGCCAGTTTGACCTGATTGTGGGAAATCCGCCTTTCGGAACCAAAGTCGCAAATGGAGATGAGGACCAGCTTGACGGCGCATTCCTAGATGACTTCGTCCTAGGCTGCGGAAAGCAATCGATACAGTCGGAACAAATTATCCTGGAGAAAAGCGTCTCCTGGCTCAAGCCGGGCGGCAGGCTCGGCATGGTCCTGCCCGACGGGGTTCTCAACAACAGCGGGTCTCAATCAAATTGTCCGGCCCTTCGTGAATGGCTCTTTAAATCGGGAAGAATACTGTCCGTGATCTCCCTTCCAGACTTCGCTTTTCGCAGGTCTGGCGCCACGAACAAGACTTCGATATTGATCTTTGAAAAGTTCTACGACCTGGAATCGGCTAGATTGGGCAATCAACTGGAAGCCTGTGAGGGAGACATTGCGGTTGCTCTCAAGGATAGCGGGCTAGACTACAACATCTTTTTCGGGGAGGCATCTCATATCGGATATACGCCATCCGGTCGACCTGATCCTAGAAACGACCTCTATATCGCCGACGAGAACGGCTATCTTTCAGACGACCAGACTGGCTCGATATTGGGAGAGTGGAACGTCTGGGAGGAAAACGGGGCGGTTTCCGACCCGAGATGCGTCGCCGAGAGGGCTTCGTCAGTATGGAGAAGCCATCCGAGTCATAGAGTGGACCCGAAATACCATGTCTACATGGCTCATAAGGGCGATTACGTGCCGCATGGCTGGTCATCTGCACCCATGATGGATCTAGTGAAACGGATGAGAAGGAACGTGGACTTCGGGAAAGAGCCGATGAAGGAATACAAGGTCTTGACTCTTTCCCAAACTGGTGTTGCAAGGCTTAGGGAACCAGGCGTCGGAAACAACCCTCCCGAATGGCGGGGGATGTATTTCTACGACTCAAGCAGCGACTGGTTTGAGGTAAGAACCTCCGACATCGTCTACTCCGGAATCGATCTTTGGAAGGGGGTCGTATGCTTCGTCACCGAGGAATTCGACCATGCCCTCGTAACGCAAGAATATCCGATCTTACGGGTCAAAGACCCAAATGTCATCGATCCGGAGTTCCTGTCGATACTCTTGAGAAGCCGCCGCTTCCAAAAGGCATTCCGCGCCATCAACACCGGCCACAGCAATCGAAGGAGAACGCAGTCTTCTGACTTCGGGAAGGTTCTCGTCTATTACCCTCCCATAGAGAAGCAGAAGGAGATCGCCTTAAAGGTGCGAAATGCACGGGAGAATATCGCGAAGGCCTATATTGGCGTTTCCGACATAGAAAACGAACTTGATGCCATCTTACATGCGGATGACGAGTGGGATGAAACGACAGAGTCGTAACGATTGACTTATTCGAGCTTGAGAGTATCGCCCCTTTGCCGGTTTTAAATCCAGCAAAGGGGCGAATATTTTGCAATTACAAAAAGATGATTGGGCAAGATGTCAATCATGGTCTAACAGAGCCTTTACTTAAGCGCAAAGACGGCCAATTACTCGCTTCAACGCCGCAATTGTCTAGCGTACGGCCTTGACC
>CALLSU010000041.1:0-3723 GCA_938011935.1 uncultured Collinsella sp. | reverse complement strand
GGTCTTGAGCCTCGGGCGCGATAACGCCGATTAGCGTCTCGTCGGCAGAGGCGCCCTCAAAACCATCGATCTGTCCATCAAAAGTCTCGTCCTGCTCGGGTGCGTCGACAGGCGCAACCGGCTGGCCAAACTCGTCCTCGTCGTAGGAAGGTTCCTCATATTCAATGGTGTTGCCGTAATCGTTTTGCTGCTGGGCCGCGGCATACTCGGCCGCCGCGCGCGCCATTTCCTCGGCGCGACGCTTCTGCTCGCCAAAATAGGTATCGAATGGAATGTCGTCGGGGAACTCGTTTTCGCCCTGATAGGGGGCAACGTTGTCCATGACACCGAGCATGGCGGCAACAGAGGATTTGTTGCACACCGCGCCAGACGTGTAGGGAAGCACAAAACGGTTGGAGATGATATTGGCGGCGTTGGCCAGTGCCACAAGGGAGGCCAGAATCGCGACAACCCACAGCAGCACCTTGAGCACGCCGGGAAGCGGCAGGATACGCAGGATGGCGACAGCCGCGGGCGCGATCGTGGCGACAGGCAGGAGCTTGGCGATGAGCGCGCGATACGGGGCGTAGGGCTCGCGAGCAAGGAGCTCGGCGCGGGGGGAATCATAGTGGGCCACCACGACGACCGGGCGGTTGCGCGGAGACGCGAGCGGGCCCGAGGCCTTGTGATAGGCGATGACATTTTGACTCACACCGGTCTTTCCCAGGCGCGAAACCACGGGATGCCCCGTGCGCTCGAGCACGTAGAGCACGGCACCGACAATGGCCAGCAAGGTGCCGACCAAGCCGATACCGCCGCCGATGCCCATCAGCAAGGCGCCGGCAAACGCCAGGATACCGGTAACGGCAAACGCCAACCTGCTGGGTGCGGGAGCATTAAATTCCTGCACCTCGGGGTCAAAGCCGTGGTTGCGGAAAATCTGAGCGATATCCTCAGCAGCCAGGCGCTCTTCTTCACTGCACGACGGCGTAATGCCGGTGTTCTGCAGCAGGTGGTTAATATAGTTCTGGGTGTTCGCCATGTGCGCTCCACATCCATAATCCGACAAATAGGCCCAATGTATGCACATTAGAACCGTATATAGTCGAAAGTATACCCCGAGCGAGCGCAAACGACCGAATTCGGGGCATCTTAACGCCGCGAGCGGACAAGGATATAGCCTAATCTCCATATCGGACTAAAATCATGGCATCAAACGACCTTCTCATGCGAGGATTCTATGACGGCAATCGACGCGACCGCGACAATTAAAAAGGGTGCACCCGAGCCCGGTTTCGATAAAACGGCTCAGCGCATCCTCAACCTTTTCTTTGTACTCAACAGTTCTCCCGAACCGCTGACGACCGAGCAAATCGTCCTGGATTCCGATTTGGGGTACGGCTCGGGCAATATCGACTCAGACAAGCGCAAGTTCCGCCGCGATCGCGACAAGCTGCTCGAACGCGGCATCGTTATCAGGGAGGTTCGTGCTGCCGGAGCGCAGGAAACCGAGGAGAGCGCATGGACGATCGACCGCGAGCACACGTTTGCCGCGGGCGGTCTCATCACCGCAGACGATGCCGACATCCTGCTCAACGCCATCAACCAGACACTCGCGGCAGGCTCATCCACCTTTGCCGCGCCGCTTGCCGACATTCGCTCCAAGATTGCCTACCTCACCGGCATGTCGACGACAGGAGAGGCACCGATCCGCCGCTCTCCCGCCGTCGATGCGGTATGGAGTGCCTTTGCCGAGCGTTGCGCGCTGCGCTTTTTGTACCAAAACGGACGCGGTGAACAACGCGAGCGGACCGTTTGCGTCTACGGCATGTTCGAGCGCGAGGGTACGGCATACTTCTGCGGCCTCGACAATGCCACCGGCAATATCAGAACATTCCGCTGCGACCGCATCATTCGCGCCTGGAGGCCTTCGAAAGCCTACGCCATTCCTGCGGATTTCAACCTCAACGATTACTTATTCTTTGAGTTCGATTTTGCCGACCGCCCACCTGTTGCGGCCACGTTCTCGTTCGCGCGTGAAGCGCAGGCCGATATGATCAGCGGTCTCACACGCGGACGAGGCGAACTCATGCGCACCGAAGCGGAGTGGACCTGGACCGTTGACGTGCGCGACTTTGAAGCCGCAGCCTCGTTTTGCATGGCCCATGCCATGGATGGCATGAGGCCCGTCGCCCCCGATTCTCTCAAGCAGGCGTGGAATCACCTCATCGAAAGGACGGTGCACGAGCATGCCCGTGCGTAAACTCACCAGCGAGCAAAGACTCTCACGCGCCATCGACATCATGGAGGCCCTCTACGCCGCCGGCGAGAATGGCATGACACGAGACGAGCTTTGCAGCCGCTTTGATATCACGGGGGCATCGCTCGACGAGATTCTCGAGATCGTCTCGACGCTTGCGGACCGAGAATCGGGTGCACGTATTATCTGTGAACGCCGCGGCGAGTGCGTGGTCCTCACCGGTGACGCGGGGCGCGTGCTACCGCTGCGCCTGAGTGCCGCCGAGGGCGCTGTGCTCAACCATGAACTTGAATCATTGGGGATCGAACCCCAAGCGGCGGCTCGAATACGGCGCGCCCTTCTTCCCAAAGAGCTCGGCTACAACCAGCGCGTCTTTGACACCGTCGCCCACGGATCGCACTGGCAGCAGCTGAGCTGCGCCATTCGGGACGGCGTTCGCTGCCGCATCTCGTATCGCTCGATGGATGACGCGCAGGCGCGCGAGCGCTTGATCGACCCCTTGCGCATCACAACAAACGGCGACCAAACGTATCTGATTGCCTGGGATGTCGCGGTCGACGAGCAGCGTACCTATCGTATGGATAAAATCGAGGGCCTGGTCTTGACCGACGACTCCGTCGTGCGCCACGCACCGGAGCCCGCGACCCTCCATGACTCCCTCGCCCAGGCGGAGCGGAGCGCGAAGCTTCTCATGCCGCGCGCCTTGGCAGAGCGCCTAGACTGGCCCGGCGTCATGTCGATTGAACCCAATGGAGCGGACAGCTCAACAGTAAACGTGCGCTACGGCTCCGAGCGCTGGCTGTTAAGCCAGGTAATCGCAGCGGGCGGGGCCATCCGCATCCTGGATGACCCCGCCCTGTCAGAGCGTCTGTGCAATATGGCAAAATCCCTCGTCTGTCCGCTTTAGCGGCGCCGCTCGTGGCGCGCGCGCCACAGCTGTAGATAGTGCCCGATTTGTGCCGACTCGATGCGCTGATAGGAACTCGTGGGCAGCGACGTTAAGAATTTCTTGCCGTAGCCCTTCGTCACCAGGCGCGGGTCGGCCAAGACGAGTACGCCACAATCGGTCGATGAGCGAATGAGGCGACCGGCGGCCTGCTTGACCTCGAGCACGGCCTCGGGCAGCGAATAGCGCGCCCAAGCGCGGTCTTCACGCAGATTGCGCTCGCATGAGAGCGGGTCTGTGGGGCTCGAGAACGGCAGCTTGGGGATGATGACACAGCGCAGCGTCTCGCCGCTGGCGTCAAACCCTTCCCAAAAGGCCTTAAGCGCAAAGAGTGATGAGGTCGGTTCGTTGATAAAGCGATCGCGCAGACGGCGAGGAGACGAGTTGCGCTGCTGGCAGTTGAGTTCCAGACCCGCACGAGCCATCTTGGGCTCGACACGAGCGTACAGTTCCTCCATGTCACGCCTGTTGGTGAACAGTGTGAGCACTGAGCCGCCCATAGCAAGGTGAGCGTCGACCAGCACACGCTCGAGCGCCG
>CALLSU010000040.1:0-13268 GCA_938011935.1 uncultured Collinsella sp. | reverse complement strand
GACAGGCTTGCCATGCGGATCCTTTCTTGCATTGAGTGCATTACGTCGATGTAACCGTACTATTGTAGCCGCGAAATCCCGCTCTAGGGCGCCTATCAGGACAAATTCATCAGTTGGGGCCTGGGTAGCCGCCCAATCCGAATTTGTCTCTTGCGTAACTGTACATAGTGTATATATACTGTGCTTACCGGTTATATACACGTGTAACCCAACAGCTAAGGAGCCGCTGTGGACATCATCCTATCCAATTCGAGCGATAAGCCTATCTACGAACAGATATCCTCACAGGTCAAAGCTCAGATCCTTTCGGGCACACTCACTGCGGGAGCCAAACTCCCCAGCATCCGCGCGCTCGCGAGCGATCTTGGCGTGAGCGTCATCACCACCAAGCGCGCCTACGCCGACCTGGAGCAGCTCGGGTTTATCTGCACCGTGCAGGGCAAGGGCTGTTTTGTCGCCGAGGGCAACCAGGAGCTCTTGCGCGAAAACCAGCTCTGCCATATCGAAGAACTGCTTGCGAAAGCGGCGAGCCAAGCCGAAGCCCTGGGCGTTACGCGCGACAAGCTGCACGAGATGCTCGACCTGATAGCCCCCGAAACCATGCAGTAGCCATCTGCAAGAAAGGCTATACCATGCAAAACCTTCTAGAACTCAAAGGCATCTCACGCCGTGTGAGCGACCGTTTTTCACTGCGAGACGTCACACTTGCCGTGGAGCCCGGCCAGATCGTTGGCTTTGTGGGCGCAAATGGCGCCGGCAAGACGACGACCATTCGCGCCGCGCTCGGGCTTATAAAGCTCGATGCCGGCGAGGCGCATCTGCTTGGACAGCGCTGCGACGCCAACGCGCCCGACGAGGCACAGCGCCACCTGCGCTCCCGCGTCGGCCTTGTCCTGGACACATGCCCCTTCCCCTCCACGCTCAAGGTGGGCCAGGTCGAGAGGCTCGTAGGCCCGGCGTACCCCACGTGGAGCTGCGAAACGTTCGCCGGATTCATCGACCGATTTGGCCTCGATCCCAAGACGAAGGTCAGGGACCTCTCCCGCGGCATGGGCATGAAGTTGCAGCTTGCCTGCGCACTCAGTCACAATGCCAAGCTGCTCGTTTTGGACGAAGCCACCGCAGGCCTTGATCCCATGGCGCGCGAGGAACTGCTCGACGAGCTGCTTGCCTTTGTCGCCGACGGCCAGCGCAGCGTGCTGCTCTCGAGCCACATTACGTCCGACCTCGATCACACCGCCGACCGCGTCATCTGCATCGATAACGGCTCGATTGTGTTTGACCTGCCGCGCGAGGACATTACTGACCGTGCTGGCATCGCTCACTGCACTCAGGCACAGGCCGCCGAGCTTATGGCTTGCGTCGAAGACGCCCGCGCCGCCCACCACGCCTACAGCGTGGACGTGCTCGTGCCCGACCGTCGCGAAACGCTCGAGGCCTTTCCAGAGATTCCCTGCGATCGGGCAACCATTGATGACTATCTTCGCCTCATGCTGAAAGGGGCTTCGAAATGAAACGCGCCTTTATGTCCGAGCTCGCCATCGTTCGCACGCTCGCCCCGAGCATCGCGGGCGTCGGCCTGTTCATCTTCGTCGTACTGACCCTCGCCAACGCATCGGATGGCGATTCCGGTATGAGCGCCGGCGCCTGCGCGGTCAGTGCCATGTCGCCCATCATGGTCATGAGTTCGCTGGCCGGCTTCGACAATCAAAACGGATGGGAGCGTTATCGGGCGACGCTGCCCATCTCGCGCAAAGACATCATCTGTGCACGCTACCTGAGCATCATTGCCTTCTCGGCCGTTATGACCTGCGCCGCCGCGCTTTTGAGCATCATCACCTTTCCGTTCTTCGATCACATGGGCATGCCCTCGACGGGACAGATCGTCTTTGAGACCACGATAGCCTCCGCCGCATCGATGCTCATCTCCCTCATGATGGTGTTTTTGGCACAGCCGCTGTTCTTCCGATTTGGACACATGGAGGCGCTGCGCTTTTCCGTCGGCCTGTTTGCCCTGCTCGGATGCCTTGCCATGGCCACGTTGAGCTCCTCCAGCCCCATTAGCAACTGGCTCATGTCGATTGCCGGAGCGAATCCCGACCCTGCCGTTCTTGGCTGTCTGTGTGCAGGCATCGCCGCACTTGCCCTCGTGCTATGTGCAATCAGCTGCACCGTCAGCACCAAGGTTTATCGAGTACGCGATTTGTAGCCACACGAAACTTGACCCACGTAGGCCACAATCGGTCGCAATCGCCCATCCGTAAATCCATGGCAAACGGCATGTCCCCGGCGTGCGCCACCGTACTACTTGCGCAGCGGCTTGGGCAGCGGAATGCCGGCGGCGATAACGGCGGCGATGATCATACAGACGATACCCTTGAGCGGGAAGCACATGAGCAGCAGGCCCACGACCATGACCGGCTGACGCATGACGGCGCCCATCGTCGATGCCGTGCAGACGGCGACGCAAAAGACCGGATCGGCGCCGGTGAGGATGGCAAGCCCGTAGCCCAGGCTTACGCCCGAGAAGATAACCGGGAAGAAGTGGCCGCCGCGCCAACCAAGGTTGATAAGTGCAGGCGTCAGCATGGCCTTGACAAGACCAGTCGCGATAAGCACGCCGGCGGGGATGGTCAGATAGGTCTCCATGAGCACGTCGGCTTGGGTCTCGCCGGCAAACATGGTGTAGGGCAAAACCGTGCCGCAGATAGCGAGGGCCAGACCAGCCAGCATTGCCTTGACGACAGGACGCTCCCCTATGGCATGGGACAGCGCCTCGCTTGCATGCTCAGAGACAAAGTACAGCCAGCCGCAGATTGTTCCGATCAGCGACAGAGGAATGAGCCAGGTAAGCTCCAGGTTGCCCACCTCGGCGGACTCGAACCTGGGCATGCCCATGCCGCCGCCCACAAGCTGGCCAAGCAGCAGGTAGGTGCCCAGACCGCCGGCAATCGCAATGCCGTAGACCACGGTCTTTTGCGCCTTGGGCAGCTTGATGGTGATCTCGTCGGACGCGGAATCCCCATCGTCGCCGGCGCCCTGGCCGTCGGCACTACCGGCGAGCGGCGCCACAAAGCCAAAGACGGGCGCGGTAAAGAGCGCCGTCAGCGCGGCCTGGGTGCCCAACAGTGTGAGCTCCCTAAACTCGGCGCCAAAGCGACGCATGCGGTCGCCGACCCAGCTGCACAGACCCGCGATAACGACGGTCAGGCCGGCCTCCGGTCCAATACTTCCGCCAAACAGCAGCGGCAGCAATGCCGCGAGCGAAAGCTTGCCCAGGTTGTCGTACGGGTAGCGCCCGTCTTGTTTGACCTTGGCCATCACCTGGTTGAGGTCGTCGGTCTTGGTGCCCGTAATCTTTTCGTACAGACCGATTAACAGGCCGCCCAGCAGGCAGACGAAAAACGGGTACGGCAGAAAGCCAAACGGGCCGCTGGCAAGCTCGGGCGAGGCGACGCCCAGCATATGCGGAATCTCGGTCCATAAATAGTCGATACCGTGCTCCATCGCAAAGAAGAACAGCCAGACCGCGGCGCCCGCAAACGCACCGGTCACAGCCACGCTCACTAAAAACAGTGCTCGGTTTTTGGGTTTTGCAAGGTTATCCATCGGGGCCTCCCGTGGTCAAAGTCGGCATAGATACGTTTTATTGTAGAGCGAGCGTTGCCCGAACGAGCCAACCGTCTGCGCTGCAAACGGCACCATTGGGAGTCATAGTGGGGCAGGCTCAAGACTTATCCATTAATAATCGAGGCAATCTCGCGCAAATCGTCGGCAAAGTAGATGCCGTGCTGGCGCTGCGGGCTCGAAAGTCCTTTATCAATCATGTGTCCGAGCAGCGCCTTGAGATCGTTGTAGTAACCGTCCAGGTTATACAGGATGCACGGCGCGCTCAGATGCCCCAGCGACACGGCCGACATGACCTCGGCAATCTCCTCGAGCGTACCCGTCCCGCCGGGAAAGGCAATGAAGGCATCACCAAGCTCGATCATCTTGGCCTTGCGCTCGGCCATGTCGCTCGTCACGATGAGGTCGTCGATACCGTCATGTTGAAACTCGGCCTCGATAAAAAAGCTTGGCTCCACGCCGGTCACGTGCCCGCCAGCATCGAGCACGCTATCGGCAAGCGCGCCCATCAGCCCCGACTTGGACCCGCCGTATACCAGCGCGTGGCCGTTGGAGCCAATCCATGTGCCGAGCTGCCGCACCGCAGGCAGAAACGCCGGGTCGTTACCGACGCTGGCGCCCAGGTATACCGTGATATCCATATTCAGTCCCCCTCGTCATGACGCGCGGCGCCCGTTCTAGCGTTGGCGTCGGCGATATTCGCGCACACGGCGCGATAGGTCGGCAAGCTCGTCACGATCGAGCTCTTCCAAATGCTCAAGATCGTCCATAAAGCGCGCCATGGTGTCCTTTTGGCGCATCTTGATGAGCGTATTGCAGTAGTTCACCGCCACGCCCGTGAGCATGGCGATGTAGAAGATGCTGATGACGCTCAGGACGACGGTGATAGCGCGGGCAACCGGCGTCTCGGCCGGGATATCACCAAAGCCGATCGTCGATACGGTCTCAAAGCTAAACCAGAGGCCATCGCCAAATGTAAGGGTCGTGGGCTCGGACAGCCAGACGGCCGTCGAGCACAGCAGATAGAAGACGAGAAACAGGCCCGTGATGCGCGCAAAGCCAGCCTGGCGCAACACGTCAGCAAGCGTCCTCAACTTGTTCATCGCGACCCCTTTTCCCAGACGCCCAATCACATTCGCTCGGTATTGTCCCACAACCGGCACTTGGGCAACCGGCAGTTAGGGACTGCCCCCAACTGCCGGGAGTGACCGTTTAGCGGTGCGGTGGCTGAGTGGGCAGGTTGAGCTGGTATCCTTATGTGATACTGTCTCGACTCGATAGGATTTCATGTGAAACCTTCCACCGTCCTTCGTTTGACTCTATATTGCACCCTGGCCGTCGCGCTTGCCGCACTCGCCGTACTGAGCGCCGCCATGCCCGCCCCTGCCTTTGCCGCCGACTCCGACCAGCAGGTCAAGACGGTCCGCGTTGGCTGGCTCGTCAACAACAAAGGCTTCCAGGAAGGCACGCCGGGCGAGCGCCTCTCGGGATGGGGCTACGAGTACCTCCAGACCCTCTCGTATTACACAAAGGGCTGGCAATACGAATACGTTAGCGGCACCTTCTCCGAGCTTATGGACATGCTCGAGGCGGGCGAAATCGACCTCATGCCCAACATCTCGTATTCGGCAGAGCGCGAGCAGAAGCTGCTCTTTTCCTCGAACCCCGAGGGCACCGAGCGCTACTACATCTACGCCAGGCCCGATCGCGACGACCTTGCCAAAGGCGACCCCCAGGCGCTCCAAGGCCTTACCATCGGCTGCAACGCCGGCGTTATGCAAACTATCGTCGGCCAGCAGTGGCTCGCCGACGAAGGCGTTACCTGCACCTATAAAGAAATCGACACCGGCAGTGCCCTCTTTGAGGCGCTTGCAGACGGCGAGGTCGACGCCGTCATCATGAACGACACCATTTCGTCGCCCGATGCGTCACCCATGTTCTACGTAGGCTCGAGCGACTACTATTTTGCCGTTCCCAAAAGCCGCCCTGATCTGATGAACGACATCAACGCCGCCATGACGGCAATCGCCCGCGTCAACCCGCGCTATAACGACGAAGTCAAATCGAGCTACTCGGCCCAAAACAGCGGCTCGTCATCGCTCGCCGGCACCGAGACCTCCTGGCTCAAAGCAAACGGCAACACCATCACGATTGGCTATCTTAAAAACCAACTTCCCTATTGCACGCAAAATGACGACGGCGAGATGGAAGGGTCGCTCGCCTCGCTTGCAACGACGCTGCACGACAAGTTTGGCATTACGGTTAAAACGGTCGCGATCTCAAATAACCAGCAAATGCTCAAAGCCCTTTCCAACGGAACCATCGATGTCGCCCTGCCTCTGTTTCGCGACTACTGGCTTGCCGAACAGAAAGGGGTCATTCAGTCAAACCCGATGGGAACGGTTTCCCTAACCGCCATTCACAGCAGCAACAACCTGAACAGCGACCTTAAGAAAATCGCTTGTACACAGGACGTGATCGTCAACCATTCTGCGCTCGAGAGCCTCTTCCCCGACGCAACGATCACCGATTATCCGAATGGCAACGAGGCGCTCGAAGCCCTCAATAAGGGGGAGGCAAGTTGCATCATTGTCCCCAGCACGCGCCTGAAAACCATCCGCGACACCTACAACATCGAGGATTTCCAAACACAGGAGCTTACCGGCACGGCACAGCTATCGTGTTTGATTTCGCGCGGCAAGCCCGAGCTGTTGGGAATCATCAATAAGGGCATCGTCAATGCCGGCGAATCGCTCTCTGCAAGCAGTTATTCCCCCACATCGTACTCGGCGCAAGAATCGGATGCGTTCCGACTTCTCTACCGCAACCGCATCGTCATTGCGGCAGTCGTCATCTGCATTTTGCTCACCGGCATCGTCATCCTTGTCTGGTCGCTTTACCGCGCACAGGAGGAACGGCAGAAAGCCGATGCCGCCAACGCCGCCAAAACCGCTTTCCTCACGCGCATGAGCCACGACATCCGCACGCCGCTCAACGGCATCCTGGGCCTTATCGAAATTGAGGAATTGAGAGAAGGCGACATGCAGGTCGCCCGCGAAAGCCGCGCCAAGGCGCGCGTTGCCGCCAATCACCTGCTGTCACTGATTAACGACATCCTCGAGATGGGCAGGATCGAGGAGCGCAAAGTGACGCTCGAGCACGAATCATTCAACCTTAAAGAGCTGTGCGACAATGCGCTCGTACTGTGCAAGCTCCGCGCATCGGACCGCGGCATAACCATGCTCGACACCAGCGAGCCCTACGCTGTCGACCAATATATGATCGGCAGCCCCACCCATATTCGGCAGATCCTTGTCAACCTGCTCGACAACAGCATCAAGTACAACAAGCACGGAGGCACCGTCACGTTCTCATCGACCATCAAACCGGTCGACGACGAGCACGCCGTGTTTTGCTTTAGCGTCTCGGATACCGGCATTGGTATGACATCCGAGTTTTTGGCACACATTTACGAGCCGTTTGCCCAGGAAGGCGACGATGCGCGCAGCAAGTTCCAAGGAACCGGCATTGGCATGTCTATCGTCAAATCGCTCATCGACATGATGGGCGGCACGATTGAGATTTCGAGTGAAGTTGGCGTGGGAAGTACGTTTAACGTCCGGATTCCGCTCGAGATCGACAAGAACCCTCAGGCAAAAGAACGTACGGACGAGCAGGCATACAGTTGCTCGCTTGCAGACATGAACGTTCTTTTGGCAGAAGATAACGAGCTCAATGCCGAGATTGCCCAGGCTCTGCTCGAAAGCGAGGGCATCGTCGTAACTCGCGCCGCCGACGGCAACGAAGCGGTCGACCTATACGTTGGCCGTCCCGCGGGTAGCTTCGATGCGATTCTAATGGACATCATGATGCCGGGCATGGACGGCTACGAGGCAACCCGCGCGATCCGCCTGAGCGAAAAGGCCGATGCGGCCGACATCCCCATCATCGCGCTCACCGCCAACGCCTTTGCCGAAGACGCCAAGGCGGCACACGACGCCGGCATGAACGCCCATCTGCCCAAACCGCTCGACTTTAACAAGCTCAAAAACATACTCGCCTGTATCAAGAAAAACGGGGCTGTTTCGCTATAGTTTGTGCTCAACCACCATGCGCAGTAGAAAGGAAGCCAACGATGTTTAGGCCCTTGCGTCGAAAGAAACGCGCCATCACCGACGAGGAGGCGCGCGAGCTGCTGGCCACCTGCAAGCGCGGCGTCTTTGCCGTCAATGGCGACGACGGCTACCCGTATGCCATTCCCGTCAACTACTTCTTTGACACCGAGTATGACAAGATTTATTTCCATGGCGCCAAGGCCGGCCACAAGGTCGATTCACTCAGGCATGATGATAAAGTCTGCTTTACCGTTTACGGCAACGAGTGGCACAAGGACGGCGACTGGGCTCCCTACGTTATGAGTACCGTTGTCTTTGGTCGTTGTCGCCTGGTAGATGAAGCGCCCGCGTTTATCGAGGACAAAGTCCGCCAGCTCGCGCTTAAGTACTACCCTTCCGCCGAAGAAGTCGAGGAGGAAATCGCCAAAGACATCAAGGGCGTCCAACTCTACGAGATTTCGATTGAGTATCTTTGCGGCAAGCAGATTCAGGAAAAGTAGCGAATGCGGAAAACGCGCTCGCTACCCTCTGCGCCCCATGCGCCCACGCATTTTGACGGCGTGGGCGCATGGGGCAGCACTCGAATCGAGCGCCCCCTATACCCCAAAAACGTAGCGGTCCAGGCGGTCGCACGCCTCCCTTACGCGCGAAAGCGGCAGCGCCAGATTCACGCGAATGTGGCAGGGCCCGTGGAACGGGCGGCCGTCCTGATACCCCACGCCCACGCGCGCCCCCTCGTCGAGCAGCCACTGAATATCGCGGCCATGCTCGCGGCACCATTCGGTGCAGTCCAGAAACACCATGTACGTGCCTTGCGGACGCGAATAGGACACGCCCGCAAAATGCTCGTCAACGTAATCGCAGAAGCACTCGATATTACCGGCAAGCACCTGGTTGAGCTCGTCCACCCACTCATAGCCCTGAGGCTGATAGGCACCGATAAGCGCATACATGGAGAGGACGTTCATCTCGTTGTAGTGAGTCTTGTCGGACACGGCGCACACGCGGTCGCGCAGCGTCTCGTTATAGACGATGTGGTAGCTGCCGACCAGGCCCGCCAGGTTAAACGTCTTGCTGGGCGCATAAAGGGCAACCGTGCGCATGCGGGCATCCTCGCTCACCGACTGCGTCGGGATATGCTTGTGACCCGGCAGGATGATATCGGACCAAATCTCATCCGAGATCACCACGCAATCATGCTGGCGATAGATGTCCATGGCGCGCTCGATCTCGTCGCGCTCCCATACGCGCCCGCAGGGATTGTGCGGCGAGCAGAACACCGCGGCATGGATGTGGTTTTGGGCGAGCTTGCGCTCCATGTCCTCATAGTCCATACGCCACACGCCTTGGTCGTCGAGCTTAAGCGGGCTGTGGACAATGCGATAGCCCGCGGCTTCGATAGACTTGGTAAAGCCGATGTAGGTGGGGCTGTGGACCAGCACCGCATCGCCCGGCTGGACATACGCGCGCAGCGTCGACACAACACCGCCCAGCACGCCGTTTTCGTAACCGATATGTTCAGGGCGCAGACCCTCGACGCCATTGCGGCGGCTCTGCCATTCGATGATGCGGTCAGAGTACTCGGCACGCGGATCAAAGTAGCCAAACATGGGGTGCTGGGCACGCTGAATGATGTGTTCCTGGACCGTGGGCACCGTGGCGAAGTTCATGTCCGCCACCCACATGGGAATGCGATCGAAGCCCTCGTCGGGTGCGTTTGGAGCCATGCCGGGGATCTCACCCCAAGAATCAACGGCGATGGAGTCCATGCCGTGGCGGTCGATAAGCGAAGTAAAGTCGTATTTCATCCTGGGCTCCCATGCAAAGCGGATTGTTTTGGTAGGCGTTATTGTCCACCAGCATGGGCGGTTTTGGCATGGGGTTTGGCTCTTAATTTGACGGGTGCGGACGAATGGCTGATTAGTCTTGCGCGTCGTTGACGGCGACTACGGTTAGCCGGGTTTCATCGACCGTAAAAGATATGTCGAGCCCGGCGAAGGCCAAGTGATAAACACGGTTTGGCTCGTGCTTGCTGCCCGCGCGGCGCGGATCCTGGCGAAGAACCTCAACCAAGCCAGGAAGCTTTGTAGGCGGGACCATATCCTGCAGCGCTTGCGGAAACTCGACGTCGAGCTCTTGCCACGGCGCATCCTCAATCCAGCCGCCGGTCGCATCCGGGTGGCAATCCGCAAACGGAATGTAGGGCTTAATGTCGTAGATGGGCGTGCCGTCGCGCAGGTCGGCCCCCAACACATGGATGATGGGACCATCGTCGGTGAGCTCGACACGATCAAGCTTGACGCAGGTGAGACCGATGGGATTAGGGCGAAACGGACTGCGCGTGGCAAAGACGCCCACACGCTCGGCTCCGCCCAGACGCGGCGGACGCACGGTTTTCGACCACTTGGCATTAGTTCCGGACCTGTCCTGCTTTTTGGCATCGGCGGCTATGTCCTTAGCCGTGCCGCCGGGCGTGCCGTTTTCGAAGCGCCAGAGCAACCATAGGTGAGAGAAGGAATCCAGACCCTCAACTGCTGCGTTGGAGGCAAATTCCGGTTCAAAGACGATGCGTCCCTGCAAATGGGGCGCCAAAAAGCTGTTGCGCGGAATGCCGAACTTCTGCGGCAGATCGGTATGTATGTGTGCAATAGGTTCCATGCCGGTCATTGTACGGCATGGAGGCGTGGGACGTTGTACGCAATTCTTCGCCGCAGCCCCCGTCGCGCAACCAACGGTTGCTTGGAAGGGCACCTGCCGCCGCGTATGCTTAAAGCCAACAACCAGCAGAAAGGAGCCGTTATGGCCTTCGCAGAAAAGCTCATTGCTGTCCGTCGCGCCCATCATCTTACCCAAGAGCAACTCGCCGCCAAGCTCTTCGTCACACGCCAAGCCGTCAGCCGTTGGGAACGCGGCGAAGTCACACCGGGCATCGACATGATGAAGCTCATTGCCGCCATAACCGGAGAACCGCTGTCCCACCTGCTCGAAATGCCCGAGCACTATTGTCAGAGCTGCGGCATGATACTCACGCCCAACGACTGCGGCACCGACGCCACGGGCGCCACGACCGACCATTACTGCAAGTGGTGCTACGAGCACGGCAAGTACACCTACGACACCACGATGGAGGCAATGATCGAGGATTGTGCCCCGCGCCTGGCACAAAACACCGGCATGTCGCTCGACGAGGCCGTCTCACTCATGGGTGCCGTCTTGCCGCAGCTGGAGCGCTGGCGCGCCGTGCAGGAAAACGAGGAGCGCTTCGGCGCCGAGGCGCGGGCGCGCTATGGCGACGAGGCTGTCGATGCAGCAAACGAGGCACTGCTGGGCATGGACCCCGAGACATGGAACGACATGAAGGAACTTGAACGCGCTGTTCTGGGCCAGCTCTCGATTGCCATGGGCGATGGCGAACCGGAAGGCAGCGAGGCCCGCAAGCTTGTAGCAATGCACCGTCGATGGATTGGCCTTAACTGGGGACACGAGCCCCAAGACGAAGCATACCTGGGCCTCGCCCACGGCTATCTTGCCGATCAGCGCTTTATCGACTACTACGACAAGCCCTGCGGCACCGGAGCCACGGCGTTTCTGGTCCATGCCATCGAGTCATCAATGGATCGCGCATAGACTGCGGCAGCTTTGGGTATCTCAACCGAAACCTCAACCGATTGGAGACACCATGGCTACTGATCACGAACTCGTGCTCTACGTTATGACCGGCTGCCCGTATTGCATAAAGGTCAAGCGCTTTTTGGCCGATAACGGCGTGACCATCCCCGAGCGCAATATCTCGACCGACCCCGATGCCGAGCAGACACTCATCGCCGTCGGCGGAAAGCGCCAGGTTCCCTGCCTGTTCATCGACGGTAAACCGCTCTACGAGTCGAGCGACATCATCGCGTGGGTGCAGAAGAACCTGCTCTAGCACGCGCACTGCGGCCAGTTCGCGCCAACCGAGCCGAACCCATACGAACCAAACATGTACGCCAGCATCCAAAGTCGACATTTTCCGACATCTTTGGATGCTGACGTACAGCTTTTCAATCTAGTCATTGGGGACGTTCTTGAATGACTAGTCGTTAAAGAACGTCCCCAACGACTAGTAGCCACAAAAGCGGGCAACAGGCGCAAGCGGCTGCTCGCGAAAGACGCGCTCGACAGCAGCGCGGTATTCATCGACCTTTTTGGTCTTGCGAACGAGCTTGTGAACGGTCGCGGGATCGGCGAAGGCGCATTTGGCGTAGAACCACCACTCCTTCATGCGAAAGACCGCGTTGTCCCCAATCTCGTCCGCATAGGCCGCAAACAGCATGTCGTGGAAGCGCTGCAGCTCAGCGGCCGTGGCAGCAGGGCCGCCCTTAACCATGCGAGCCAGCGCGGGGTTCGCGAGCAAGCCGCGCCCCAACATTACGTGGCGTGTTCCGGGATAGGCCCCCACCAGCGCATCCATGTCCTCAAGATCAAAGATGTCGCCGTTATAGGCCACGGGAAACGGCGCCCGCTCCAACGTCTCGCCGTAAAACTCTTTACGCGGCGAGCCCGTATAACGGTCCTTTTGCACGCGCGGATGCACGATCAGCTCTGCCAGCGGCATGCGGCAATAGAGGTCGAGCACGCGTTCGTACTCGTCATCGCTTTCCAACCCCAGCCTGGTCTTGACCGACACCGGCAAGGGTGAGCGTTCGCACACGTCGCTCAAGAACACCTCGAGCTCATCCAGGTTGCGCAGAAAGCCCGAACCCTTGCCTTTGGCAACAACCGTACCCGAGGGGCAGCCAAGGTTGAGATTGACCTCGCGGTACCCCATCTCGGCGAGCACCTGCGCCGCCCACACAAACTCGTCCGCATTCTTGGACATCAGCTGAGGTACTACGTTAAGCCCCTGGTTATTGGCAGGATCGACCTCTTTAAACGCCTTGCCACCAAAGCGGTTGCCCACCCGCGGCGGCGGCAAAAACGGCGTGTAATAACAATCGAGCGCGCCAAAGCACTCCGCATGCACGCGACGGAACACATGCCCGGTAATCCCCTCCATAGGGGCCAGCGATAAATTCATCAACATCCACTCTCAAATCAATGTGACAAAGGGACAGTCCCTTTGTCACATCCCATTCAAGCGGTTCAGGAACTCTTCGCAGGCGCGAGAACGCAGGCGATATTTTTTCCACACCAGATACGATGCAATGGTGAAGGGGCAAAAGGGCAGTCCCTTTGCCCCAAGTGCCGGCTACCGGACGCAAGCTAGTTGCCGTTCGCGAACGCCGCCCATATTTCGAGGTCTAATACTTTTCCCGAGAAGTGAACGGCTGTATTTGGACCCCCGAAGCATTGACATTTTTAGGCGTCAAAACCGCAGGATTTGACTGGCAAAACCGCAGGAAATTGCACGCCAAAAGTGTCGATGCTTCGGGAGTCCGTTTTCACTCGTTCACTTCTCGGGAAAAGTATTAGACCTCGATTCCGCAGTCCCCGATGTGACAAAGGAACAGTCCATTTGTCACATTCAGAATTGGGGGGCCCCCCCGG
>CALLSU010000039.1:0-1641 GCA_938011935.1 uncultured Collinsella sp. | reverse complement strand
CGATTGTGATCGAACGGTCGGCCCCCGGGTGACTCAAAATTTCAATCCTATCCGGCAGCACTCGAACCTCAATTGGCTCACGAGAATCGTAGCCCTTGTGATATACGGCGTTTGAAAGCGCTTCCTCGATCGCGGCATAGGGGTAGTTAAAATGCCGATCCGCCTCAGCAACATCCGGACGCTTTATCACCGTCTCCTCAATGATGGAATTCTGAATGTAACGAAGCGCTTCGCGCAGCTGCTGATCGACCGGCCCTGCAAACGTATGCTCAAAGAGTCGGTCTCCCCCTTCGCCATCGGGAAGCTCTACGACATCGATATGCGCGTACGGAAACCATTTCTCTGGGTCCATCGAGAAGAACAGAAGCCCAACGTTTTTAGGCTTAATGTACTCGTCTGGACCATCTGCAATATTCATGCTGCGGCAAAGATCGGCAAGGTCCATTGTGTCGACCATCGGATACAGCGAGCTGTTCACTTCTTTTAGATAGCTCTTGATGAGAGGGATACTCAAGTCGCTCAGCTCGGCCGAGTGATTGATGCGATCATCGAACGGAACATTGTTGGCCAAGTTGTAGAGCTCGCGCTTTTCTTCCTCACTCGGCGCGATGGTGCTAGCCATCTTTCTGATCCAATAGACGCGCTCCGACTTGCCACGCGTTACGACCTTTGGGGACGAATAAGGTCGCACGCTTCCACCCGGAGCCCAAACAACAATAAATTTCTTGTCCTTATATTCGGCAACCTCGGTAATAGGAATGTAGCTTGGTTGAATCAGCTTACACTTGTTGAGCATATCCTTGAGATACGCATCGATTTTGCTATCCGGCACGCCTTTGAACTGAGCAGGCTTTCCCTCCCCGTTGTCGGAAACTCCGATAACGAGATAGCCACCGCCCCAGTTGTCAACGTCATTGGCAAAGGCGCAAATCGTCTTGAGCGAAGCCTGGGGATCCCATGTCTCTTTGAGCTCAATGCGAGCCCACTCGACCACACCGCCGCCAAGCAGCGTTTGTATGTTTATTGGCAGTGCCATTCGTGCGCCTCCCGGTCCATTGGCTTTGCCTCATCTTAACCTCATTTTGAGGTCAACGATAGCGATATTTCAGTGTTTGCCCAGTTGTTTGCTTGCTTCATCTTAACCTCATCTTCACCTCATTTGAGGTGAAGATGAGGTTAAGGGCGCGTTTAAGCTAGCTGAGAACCCTCCAATACCCCGCAAAGCTTGAGCCCTCCCGCTTTAAACGGCCATCCTGCTTAAGAGCCTTAACGTCCCTGTCGGCCATGCTCTTTGTAATGCCAATCGCGTTACAAAGCTCGAGCAGCGTTGCCTCGGGGTGCTCCGCAAAATAAGCCAGCACGCAATCACGGCGCGCAGCAATCCCCGATGCGCCCGCATAGCCGCGCCGTACATAGTGGCCGTCATCGCCAGTAGCTTTATCCGAGCGCCAGGCAAAGAGCGTCGTGAGGAAATATATCCTGTCCTCATCCGTCTCGAACCGCGGCGCCGGCGAGCCGTTAACTTCAAGCGCGTGCAGGATCTTGTGAAATCCCGTGTTACGGCCTTCGGTAAGATGCAGCTCTTTGAGAAAATCGCCCACACGACGATTGCGATATCTTCTGCTCACCGCCCGATACTGC
>CALLSU010000038.1:0-9006 GCA_938011935.1 uncultured Collinsella sp. | reverse complement strand
GGACCTGTAGCTCAGTTGGTTAGAGCGTCCGGCTGATAACCGGGAGGTCACAAGTTCGAATCTTGTCAGGTCCACCACTTTCTTTCGCAATAAACACCCCAGCGAGAGCCGAGTCGCCGCTGGGGTGTTTATTACTGTCTCCGTGGGGGTTTAGCTCAGCTGGGAGAGCGCGGGCTTTGCAAGCCTGAGGTCAGGGGTTCGATCCCCCTAACCTCCACCATGATGGACCTGTAGCTCAGTTGGTTAGAGCGTCCGGCTGATAACCGGGAGGTCACAAGTTCGAATCTTGTCAGGTCCACCACTTTCTTTCGCAATAAACACCCCAGCGAGAGCCGAGTCGCCGCTGGGGTGTTTATTACTGTCTCCGTGGGGGTTTAGCTCAGCTGGGAGAGCGCGGGCTTTGCAAGCCTGAGGTCAGGGGTTCGATCCCCCTAACCTCCACCATGATGGACCTGTAGCTCAGTTGGTTAGAGCGTCCGGCTGATAACCGGGAGGTCACAAGTTCGAATCTTGTCAGGTCCACCATCAAAACTGTGAAGAGCCTCGAGGGTTTCCTCGGGGCTTTTTTCTTACCTGCTGGAGTAGTCAAAAGAGCCCCGTCCCAAAAAGACTACTTTGATTTTGTGTGCTGTGCGAAAGTTTGGGTAGTATAGCTATTCAATGCGGCGGGCTGCCGCGTGTTAACCGCTACGTACCGGAGGTGTTCCATGGTTCGTGTCGACATAGAGACCATCGTCATGGCCGCCGGTCCCGTGCCATCGCTTATCGTGCTTCGCGAGCGCTGCAGCAAATCGGACTCGCCCGCGCCGCTGCGTTCCCTTTCCATTCAGACTGGTTCGTTTGAGGCTGCGGCTATTAGCCGCGGTATCGACAGCGGTCGTGCCGAGCGCCCGATTGCCCATGACCTGCTGCTCGATACGCTTGATGCTCTGGATGCAAAACTCGAGCGTATTGAGATTGTCCGTGCCGAGCCTCCCGTGTTCTACGCGACGGTCGTCGTTTTGGCCGACGGCAGCGAGCACGGCATCGATGCGCGTCCGAGCGACGCCATCGCCCTCGCCGTGCGCAGCAATGCCCCCATGTTTGTGGAGGACGACATCATGAACCGCCTGGGGACCGTCTCTCCGGTTGCCGAGGAAATCGATGACGAGCAGGAATTTGAGAAGTTCGACGAGTTCGTCCATACGCTCTCGCCCGATGATTTTTAAATGACGGGTAGCCATGAGACGGAGTGTGCACTGATGGGGCGCGGCGTTTCAGCCGAGGCCGCCGCTATCGCCCGCGAGGCCCAGATGCGCTCGGAGGCATCCGAGGCCGCACGCATCGCCTACGTGACGCAGGCCCGTACGCTTCGCGAGCGCCGTGCCTCCTTTATCAAGATGGTTGCCGTCTCCGCACTTGTCGCGGCAATCTCCTCGCGCCTTCGTGGTACAGTTGGTGCGCTTGGGTTTTCGATTTCGACGGGCTTGGTCATCTGGGGCGTGGTCGATGCCGTGATGCTGACCAACCAGATCAAGGTACTCGATAAGCGCGCGGCCGATATGATGCGTGCCCGCGACGCCGCCGCCAAGATCGCTGCCGAGGCACAAGAGATGTAACGACGCCGGACTCGATGGGAAGGTCAAAAAATGGCACAGGATATGCAGGACGCCGGAAACGTCTCCGCCGAGCTCGACGCCATGGTGTGCGACCTTATCGGGGCATTTTTAGACGATCTTGCCGCTGGTGAGAACCCCGGCGTTGTCGTTGCGATCGAGGACGCCGCGTCCAACCGTTATCTGGCGGCACTCGACGAGGACGGCGAGGAGGCGTGCCTCGAGGCTGCCACCAACTTTATCTCCGAGCACAAGATGGGTCTTAAAGACGAGGGCCTGGGCCGCATCGCCCGTTACGCCATCGGCTACACCGGATGTGTCGAGATCGATGGCGGCTACCATGACGCCCTGCTCGTGAGTTTCTTTGAGACGACGCTCGAGAGCGGCTTTTCGGCATACGTGCTGTACGAGGGTGTGGGCGCCGGCGATGGTTTTATGTGGAGCGACCCTGAACCTGCAGGCGAGGAAACCCCTCTTATCTAAAATCGCTAAAATAAACGAGTTTTCGGTAAAAGGCTCATTATTCCCGCCGAGCGTTGTATTGCTGGGCGGGCCGCATACGCGTGCCGTTTGTATATGGATAGAAGATAGGGGAACTACATGCGCGTAGACAATCTGAGGAACATCGCCATCATCGCCCACGTCGACCACGGCAAGACGACGATGGTCGACAAGCTCCTGCGTGCCACGGACGCCTTCCGTGCCAACCAGCAGGTCGAGGACCGCGTCCTGGACTCTAACGACCAGGAGCGCGAGCGCGGCATCACGATTCTCGCCAAGAACATCTCTATCGAGTACAAGGACGTCAAGATCAACGTCATCGACACCCCGGGCCACGCCGACTTTGGCGGCGAGGTCGAGCGCGTGCTGCGTATGGCCGACGGCGCCCTGCTGCTGGTCGACGCTTTTGAGGGCCCCATGCCCCAGACCCGTTTCGTGCTGCGTCACGCTATCGACACCGGCCTCAAGATCATGATCGTCATCAACAAGATCGACCGTCCGGGCGCCAACCCCGAGAAGGCCTACAACGACTGCCTCGACCTCATGGCCGACCTTGGTGCTACCGACGACCAACTCGAGTTCGCCATGGAGCACGTCGTCTACGCCAGCGCAATGAACGGTTTCGCCCGCCTCGATCCCGAGGACGGCAACATGGACATGTACCCGCTGCTCGACATGATCATCGACGACATGCCTGCGCCCGAGGTTGACGAGAGCGCCCCGCTGGCCATGCAGTGCGTGACCATCGACCACTCCAACTTTGTCGGCCGCATCGGCATCGGCCGCGTGTACTCCGGCACCATTCACCAGGGCGACCAGATCCTGGTTGTGAAGAACGACGGCTCCAGCGCCACCGCTACCGTCAAGCAGCTCTTCACCTTCGATTACCTGGGCCGCACCGAGTGCCAGGAAGTCGGCGCTGGTGACATCGCCGCCGTCGTGGGTATCGACCGCACCGACATCGGCGATGTCTACACCGACCCCGAGAACCCCGTCGAGCTCGAGCCCATCGAGATCGACCCGCCGACCCTGTCCATCGTCTTCGAGGCTTCGACCTCCCCGCTCGTCGGCCGCGACGGCGACATCGTGGGCGCCCGTCAGCTCAAGGAGCGCCTGTTCAACGAGGCCGAGAACAACGTGACCATGAAGATCGAGGAGCTCGAGGACAAGAGTGGCGTCGAGGTCTCGGGCCGCGGCATTCTGCACCTGTCCGTCCTGATGGAGTCCATGCGCCGCGAGGGCTTTGAGTTCCAGGTCGGCCGTCCCCGCGTTCTGTTTAAGAAGGACGAGAACGGCAACAAGATGGAGCCCGTCGAGCAGGCCGTCGTCGAGTGCCCGGACGAGTACTCGGGCAAGGTCGTCGAGGTCTTCGGTACCTCTGGCGGCATCATGACGAGCATGGATACCTCGGGCATCGTGACCCACCTTGAGTTCAAGATCCCGACGCGCGGCATCATGGGCCTTAAGAACCGCATCATGAACGTCACCCACGGCGAGGGCGTGTTCTACCACACCTTCCTGGAGTACGGTCCCTACGCCGGCGAGATCGGCAATCGTCAGAACGGCGCCATGATCTCCATGACCACCGAGAAGGCCGTTGCTTATGCTCTGGGCACGCTGCAGGAGCGCGGCCAGCTGTTCGTTGAGCCGGGCACCGAGTGCTACGAGGGCATGATCGTGGGCGAGCGCAGCAAGGCCGGCGACATGGTCGTCAACATCGCCCGTACCAAGAACCTGGGCAACCAGCGTTCCTCGACCTCCGACATCTCCGTCCAGCTGGTGCCGCCCCGCACCTTCTCGCTGGAGGAGGCGCTGGAGTACATCGCCGACGATGAGCTGGTTGAGATCACTCCCAAGAACATTCGCCTGCGCAAGCGTCTGCTCAACGCCACCGACCGCAAGAAGGCTGCCGTTCGCGCCGGCCAGGTCAACAAATAAGCGCTGAGGTTTAAAGCCGCCAATAAGAAAGGGCGTCGACCATAACGGTCGGTGCCCTTTTTGGTGCAAGGGGGTCAGGTTAGTTTGCACCACGACGGGGGTGGTTATCCCTTAGAGTGACTTTCCGGTTAAAGTTAAGTTGTTTAAACATATACAGGAATTATCGAAATGCGACCGTTTTGATACAAAACTGTTAACAGGTAAATATCAACTGGTATTAAATTAAAAGACCTCTTTACCTGCGGTTTACATGACTGGTATCTATATTGTATTTTATGCATTGTGGCATAGACGAACCGTCTTAGAAGTTGCTCCCCAATGGGTTCTTGCAATGCGCTAGGCAGGTTCTTGTTGATGTTGGGGTTTGTGTTCGATTCGACGATTCGCCGTATTCCACACTGTGTTGTAGGAATTAGGGGACAACTATGGACGCACACCGCTCACGGTCGCTGGGTATGGCGGCCCTGATTTTCATTCTAATTAGCCTTACCGCCGCGGTATTTCACGGCGCAGCCCCCGTGCGCGCCGAGGATGCGACGACGACACCGACGCCGATTGTGATTGATGGGACGACGGCGAGCGTTACGGTTAAGCTCTATACCGACGAGTATCGTACTCAGGAGCTAAAAGGTGCCGTGACCTCTGTATCAACCCTTTACGGGGCTTTTTCGGCAAATTTCAAGACTGGCGAGGCTCCTACGCCTGGGAATAACATTGCTGTCTATAAGTTTCCCGATACCGTTATCGTCGATAACGCCGGCGGTGACCTCATGGAAGGACCGGAGGCTACCGCTGTCAAGGCTGGCACGTGGAAGATCGAGGACAACAAGGCTATCTTTACGTTTGACGAGACGTGGCTCTTGTCCAACCCCGCGAATGTATATGTCGCGGCGAACTTCTCGTTCCAGCTTAAAAACAAGGACGTTGGTTCTGGTGGCGTGACGCCTGTCGTGTTCCCCGGCAAGGGAGAGGTCGATATTTCCACCAAGGACGGTAACGTTACGGGAGAGAAATCGGGGGTTTTCTCTCAGGGTTCCGACGGCGTGGCCAAGGTCACCTGGACCGTCAAGCTTACCGTCGAGTCATATGCCACGAACGTCAAGTTCACCGATACGTTAGGCGAGAACTTCAGCTTTGTGGAGGGCAGCTTCAAGCTTGATAATAAGACGATTGAATCGCAGCCAAAAATCGAAGGCCAGACAGCGACCATCGAGAACCTGGGCAGCCTTCCCCAGGGTGACCATACGATTACGTATGAAACCAAGCTGAAGAGTGACGTCTCCGTGAACAACGGCGAGTATATCAACGAACAGGGAGGCTCCAAAAACACGGCAGCGTGGGAATGGGGCGGCCCTAACGATCGCCAGAACGGTACGGCCACGGCTGCTCCTAGTCAATTTCGTTATGACATGATCAACAAGTCCAACGGCTCGGGCACGTCGTCGGACATCAAATGGACGGTCAGGCTCAACCAAGGCGAGCTCAAGGCTGACATGAGTGGCTACAAGTTCACCGATAAGTTGGACGACAAGCAGACGTATACGGGGAGCTACACGGTTTACAAGGGTACGTCGGAATCGGATGGAGCCAGGATCGACGGGGGCGCTCTTAAATCGTCGGAAGAAACCTTTTCCTATACGTTCCCGGACAACCTTGAGGATAAGTATGCCTCCTACTGCATCGTTTATCACACCAGGATGAACGATACGAACTCCTATGACACCGTGCACAACAGTGCGACTATCGAACATGAAGACCGCGTTTCGGGAACAGCCGAAGGCAAGTTTACGCCGCAGCTAGTGGGTACGCCGATCACCAAGAGGCGCGTGAGCTCCGACGAGGCCGGGACGACGGGCAGGGCGACGTGGGAGACGAAGGTCGCGTTGAAGGCGATTGTTAATGCGGTCCACCCGGACAGGGTGACGGTGAAGGACACGTTCCAGTCGGCGTGGTCGCAAAATCTCGGCATCGACGTAGACTCCATTTCCATCACAATCGGCGAAACTGTGCTGGAACGGGGGCGGAACGCCGACTGGGACCTGACGGCCAACTGGACGGTCGGTGGAACAAAAAGAAATTTCAACCTTGATATAAATGTGAACGACAAGGTAAAGGCCGCCCTCGAGAACGAGGACTACGCCGTCATCACCTACACCACCACGTCCGATGCGTTGCCGGGCTGGTACTCGAACTTCGCGTCGGTCAGTGCGTCTGGCCTGAACCTTCAGCGGCAGTACACCGACCTCGTTATGTACGTTGTCAACAAAGAAACGACGCCTGCGGTCGAGAAGCCGGAAGCGGAGTCGAAGGTGTCTTGGAGCGAGAACTTTGACTGGAGCTCCGTCGATGGCTCGTCAGAGAAGGGCGCTTGGCTCGTCGACTGGACAGTGTACGCGAACCGCCAGCAGGGCAACAAGGGTGCAAATGGTGAGTACGAATACTACGGAGCCGGAAAACTCGGCAACAAACCTCTGAATATCGTTGACACCCTTCCGGACGGTATGAGCTACGTTGTGAATTCCGCCAAATACACGCTCGTGCAGAATCCCTACGATCAGCATGCCGGCTACGGTCGCGGAAGCGAGGCGGAGACGATCGTTGCGGACAAACAGCTCGATGCCGGCAACGTGAAAAGCAACGGCAACACGGTCACCTTCTCCATCCCCACAACAAAGCTTGGCCAGTATGCTGGTTACGCCAAACTTACGTATCGGACGGCGATCAAGCGAGGCAAGCTCGACACTTCCACGAACGAGGCGAGGTTTACCAACTCTGCCAGCGCCGAGTCGGGGAGCAAGGAGTTTGGCTCCGGCAGCGGTACTGTCACCATTAAGAACAATGTCATTAAGAAGACCGGCGAGCAGCCCGCTAACAGCAACCGCATCAAGTACACCATTCTGGTCAACGAGTCAGCTGTCGATCTTAAGAGTGGCACCGATATCCTCGAGCTGGTCGACACCATGGATGCCAAGTGCACTTTGGTGCCGTCGACGCTTAAGGTCTATGAGCGCGCGAACAACGATTGGTCTGAGCTGACCGATAAGGACTATTCATCAAAAGTGGAGCAGCTCAACGATGAAACCGGCGTACGCACTAAGTTGACGCTTAACGTGCCCGATGGGAAGTATCTCAAAGTCGAGTATGAGGTGATTCCGAGCTGAAATCCTGGCGACAAGGTGTTTCTTTCCAACACCGCTGCGCTCACGGGGGTGACGGATGGCTCCGCGGCCGATGAGCGGACTTGGGAAATTAAAAATGCGTCCGCCAGCGCAGACGGCAAAGGCTACGGCATCACGATGACCAAGTATGACGCCCAGCAGGTCGGCGCGACGCTCAAGGGTGCAGGGTTCACGCTTTATAGCGTGGATGATATGGAAGAGGCTGCGAAGACGGGCGTTGAGAATGCCAAAACGCTGTTTGGCACTGCGGAAACAGGTGACGACGGAAAAATTTCGTTCGGCGCGAGCGGTCCGAGGATGAACAATTGCGTGCTCTACCAGCTCGTTGAGTCGAATGTACCTGAAGGCTATGCCGCGGCGAAGCCCACTTGGATTATGCTCAAGGGCGATGCGAACGACGAAGCTTACCAAGAGGCGCTTACCAAGGCAAAAGACGTCGTCGAAAACGCGGAAATCATCGGTGATGCCAAGAAGGATGATATTTGGGTCTATGACAATCGCCTAACGGGGACTGCGGATATCAATGCGCAGAAGGTGCTCGAAGGCGGAACGTTCAAGGCGGGGCAGTTCTCGTTTGAACTTAAGGATGGCGAAGGCAGGGTACTCCAAACGGTGACGAACGACGCCGATGGCAGCGTATCCTTCAGTGTCGATTACAACAAGGCCGGCGAGTACCACTACACCATCTCTGAGGTCGTCCCCGATGACGCCAAAAATAACGTGAAGGACCACATCACCTACGATACGGCTAAGCACGAGGTCACGGTTACGGTGACCAATGGCACGAATGAGCTCGAAACCACCGTCGCCTACGACGGCGCTGACCCCACAACCCCGCCGACCTTTACCAACAGGTACTCGACCACGCTTCCTGAGGCGGGCGGGGCTGGCTTGACTATGACGTATCTGGCCGGCGCTTCGTTGCTGTGCTTTGCCGCGACGTGGATGCATGCTCGCCGCCACCGTGATCTGGATCGAGGTGGTCGCAATGAGTAAGCCGCTCCGTCATATGCTGACCGTCGTGGTGATGCTCGTGGCTACCGTCTTCTCTTTTGCGATCGCCCCTGGGGCGGCCCGCGCCGCCGACACCGGAGCCATTACGGTGGACGGTACAGTTGCGACGCGGTATGACGCGTACCAGCTCTTTTCGGCGACCGTTGTCGACGACGCCGATGCCGACCAAAAGGTGGCAACTGACATAACGTGGGCGAACGACGCCGTTCGCCAAGCTGTTCTCCCTGTGCTTCATGATGCGGGGCTTGATGGCTCGGCATCGACGGCGCAAGAGGCTGCCGAATGGATGAAAGCCGACGGGCACATGACGACCGCGCTGGCGGCAGAGCTTGCCCGCGCGGTCGTCAAGGCAGGCGCTGTGTCCGCGCCCCTTAACGCGGGCACGGCGGCCGAGCTGTCCTGCGGCTACTGGCTCATCGTCGCCGACGACGGCGCCATCGCCCAGAACGAGGCCGGCACCGCGCCGATCATGGTTCTGGTCGGCGGCAGCGCCGTCACCGTCAAGCCCAAGGCGGCGACGCCCAAGGTTGCCAAGCACGTGTTGGAGGACAGCACGGCCGCCTGGCAGAAGGCCGCCGACTCAACGGTCGGCGACGACCTGTACTGGCGCCTCTCGGCCACGGTCCCGGCGGGCCTCACCGCCTACGACGCCTACACCGTGCAGTTCGTCGACGCCATGAGCGCGGGGCTCGACCCCTCCAAGGTCGCCGCGAGCATGCGCGTGTACGTGGCGGCGGGCGCGGACGGCGGCTTCGACGCCGTCTCGGCCGGCAAGGACG
>CALLSU010000037.1:0-2499 GCA_938011935.1 uncultured Collinsella sp. | reverse complement strand
GAGTTTCGGAAACGGCTATTGAAAGCGTCCTAGTGTTCGCTTCTAATAAAGAAGGCCAAGATTCGGGACGCAGTTCATTTTGGCAGGTTTTATCTGGGGAAACGCCGTTGCCAGCGCGACCACCACGAAGGGGGCAGACACCTTTGTGGTGGTTTGAGCTGCCTGGGCCTTCAATTGTCTCGATCTGTAACACCTGGACGGCAAAACCGGCTCTACCTGTTACAGATTGAGACGAAACGCCGAGGCCGGACGGAAAATCTCAATCTGTAACAGTAAGCCCGCTTTTGGTGTCCTAGATGTTACAGATCGAGATAAATCGCCGGACAGGGCACCACCCCTGCCCAAACCACCACAAAGGTGCCTGTCCCCATTGTGGCGGTTTGGGCATGTGTGCATCGGGTGGTATCTAAGTTGAGATACCACTTCTGGTATATCAGCTTGCGTTTGCGTGAGTACAATACTCGAACGTTATACGTCTCAGCGCCCCCTGTGCGTGGACGTCTTGCAGTCACGCGAACGAAGGGATTTATCCTATGTGCGGAATCGTCGGCTACACCGGCTCTGATATTGCAAAGAACATCCTGGTCACAGGCCTTAAGCGTATGGAGTATCGCGGCTATGACTCCTCGGGCGTCGCGCTCGAGGTGGGCGAGGGCGCCGCGGCACACCTCGACGTCATTCGCCGTGTGGGCAAGGTTGCGGGTCTGGAGAGCGAGCTTTCCAATATCGATAGCGACGCTACCTGCGGTATCGGCCACACCCGCTGGGCTACCCATGGCAAGCCTTCCGTCGTTAACGCTCACCCCCACACCAGCTGCGATGGCCGTATCGCCATCGTCCACAACGGCATCATCGAGAACTTCGCCGAGCTGCGCGAAGAACTGGAGGGCCGCGGCCATCACTTTAAGAGCGAGACCGATACCGAGGTCTTCGCGCATCTGATCGAAGAGGCCTATGCCGAGACGCACGATTTGATGGCCTCCGTGCGCGAGGCCTGCACCCACGTGGTGGGCGCCTATGGCCTGGCTGCCGTGTGCGCCGACGAGCCCGGCGTGATCGCTGTGGCCCGCAAGGATTCTCCGATCGTCGTCGGTGTGGGCGAGACCGGCTCCTATGTTGCCTCCGACGTCATCGCGCTGATCGACGCCACCCGCGACGTCGTTGTGCTCGAGGACGGACAGTTTGCCAAGCTCACGCCCGCGGGTGTCGAGTACACCGACGAGGCCGGCAACGTGATCGAGCCCAAGGTCACCCACATCGACTGGGATCTGGACATGGCCGAAAAGGGCGGCTATCCCGACTTTATGCTCAAGGAAATCCACGAGCAGCCGCGCGTCGTGCGTGACACGCTGGTTGGCCGTATGACGCCTGCCGGCGAGCTCGACATCGATGAGCTGGGTCTGTCCCTCGAGGAGCTCAACGACATCGACCGCGTCTACGTGATCGCCTGCGGTACCAGCTATCACGCCGGCCTTATTGCCAAGAACCTTATTGAGGGTTGGGCACGCATTCCCACCGAGGTGGAGGCGGCCAGCGAGTTCCGCTATCGCAACCCCATCATCACGCCGACGACGCTCGTCGTGGCCGTGTCCCAGTCGGGCGAGACGGCCGACACTCTCGCCGCCATCCGCGACGCGCGCATCAAGGGCGCCAAGGTCTTCGGCATCACCAACGTGGTGGGCAGCCCCGTGGCGCGTGAGAGCGACGGCGTCATCTACACCAAGGCCAACAAGGAGATCGCGGTCGCCTCGACCAAGAGCTTCATCGGCCAGGTTGTGAGCCTGACGCTGCTGGCCCTGCTGCTGGCGCAGGTCAAGTACCGCCTGACCACCAAACAGGCACGCATGCTGTTCCGCGAGCTTTCCGATACTGCCGAGCAGATCCAGTGGATTTTGGACACGCAGACCGATGCCGTGCATGAGGCTGCCCTGCTGTGCAAGGATGCGCAGTCGGCGCTGTTCGTGGGCCGCGGCATGGGTGCCGCTATTTCCTACGAGGGTGCGCTCAAGCTCAAGGAGGTCAGCTACCTGCACGCCGAGGCCTACGCCGCCGGCGAGATGAAGCACGGCCCCATTGCCCTGATCGACCCGGGCTTCCCTGTCATCGCTGTGGCCACCAAGAGTGCCACCTACGACAAGACCGTGTCGAACCTTATGGAGTGCAAGGCGCGCGGTGCCAAGGTCATCGTCGTTGCCACCGAGGGCGACGAGGAGATCGACAAGATCGCCGACTGCATTATCCGCGTGCCAGCAGTCCGCGACGTGTTCAGCCCCATCACGGCGAGCGTTCCTCTGCAGCTGCTCGCACGCGAGGTCGCCATCCTGCGCGGCTGCGACGTCGACCAGCCCCGAAACCTGGCGAAAAGCGTTACTGTCGAGTAATCGAGTTCCGTCATCCTAACAACTAAGGCCCGGCTCCGCATCATGAACTGCCTCCCATTTCTTGGACATGAGAAATGGGAGGCTTTCTTTATGCGCGTTGATTTGAGAGTGAAGCATG
>CALLSU010000036.1:0-3663 GCA_938011935.1 uncultured Collinsella sp. | reverse complement strand
GAGTTTCGGAAACGGCTATTGAAAGCGTCCTAGTGTTCGCTTCTAATAAAGAAGGCCAAGATTCGGGACGCAGTTCACGGCAAAGACTGTCCCCGATGACTACTCCTGCACCTTGAGGGCTTCGGCCAGGCTGACGCGCTTGATGGAGCGCGTGTGTAGCAGCGCCACGACCAGGTAGGTCGCAAAGCCGATGCCGATGCATGCAGCCATGGACCAAGCGGGCACGTAGATCTCGATATTGCCGTTGTAGGCGAGCAGCATCGAGCGGAAAATCGCGGTCAGCGAGCCAATGATCACGGGCAGGCTCAGCACGAGTGACACCGCCACGCACAGCGTGATCGAGCGGATGTACAGATGCGAGATCTCGCTATCGCGATAGCCAAAGACTTTCATGTAGCTGATCGAACGGGCGCTGTGGTCGATCACCGCTTTGGTCAGCAGGTACATAAACAGCAGGAAGATAAACACCGCGAGCCCGACCATCATGCCGATCATTTTGCTCATCATGCCGATGAACTGGTCACCCACGGCGCGCATGTCGTCGGGCGTGGTGTCGCCGGCAAAGTAGCGCGCGTCGAGGTCGAGCTTCTCGTCGCTCACATAGCCGTTAAAGTAGGCGGCGTCGTTGTCGAACAGCTCGTTAAAGTCGTCGATACTCATATAGATGTTCATGTCCGACTTGGAGCCCCAGGCACAGTCCTTGCCCGCGTACTCAAAGGAATAATGCTCACCCTCGTACTTGTCGCTGAGCGTGACCTTCTGGCCCTCGCTCCAGCCAAACTTATCGAGCAGACCGCCGCCAAAGACGACGCGGCCATCGCCGATGTTGAGGCCCTTCCAGTAGCGCGAATCGGACGAGATGCCGTAGACAGAAATCGTCTCCTCGCCATTGCCGTCGCCACGGTCGTACTGCAGCTGGTGAACGGCATATTTCTCGGCCTGCGCGATTGCGCCCGCGCCGTTGTCGGTCGTATTGACCGGGTGGATATCGTCGTTGTCAGTGTCGATCTTAGAGGCCTTGTCGATCAGATCGATGGCCTCATCGCGGTTGCAGCCGAGGGCATCGGCAAGATCGTCAAGGCGCGCGTAGAGCGCATCCTTCTTGTCCTGGACCTTGGCAAGCGCATCCTGCGCTGCGGTCAGGCTCTCGGCAGACGGAGATGCGGTCGCGGCATCGGCTGCCGTCTGCGCCGCATCGGCCGCGCCGTCAAGCTCGTCATCGGCATCCTGGGCGGCAGAAAGCAGCGCGCCGTCAACCGACTGCAAGCGCTCGAGTGCCGACCACTGCTCGCGCTCCTCGGTAGTGCCCTCGAGCTCCAGCGGCGCCTTGAGTGTGTACTGATGCTCGGCGACCAGGCTCGTCTCGAGGTTGTCGGCGTAGTGCGTCATCGTGGGCAAAATCGCCAGGCCAAAGAGCAGCAGCAGCGAGGCGAATGCAATGCCCACGAAGAGCGTGGCGAAGTTGCCCAGGTTGCGCAGGAAGACGCGCAGGCGGAAGCGCGAGACAAAGCCCATGCACTCCGGCAGCTGCAGGCCGCGCTTGGTGCCCGATTTGCCGCTCGCCTCGTGACGAAGGAACTGCAACGGCGTCTTGCCCATCTTGCGAAGCAGGCCCACCAGCGTGATGAGGATGAGCGCAGCGGCGGGGACCACGGCACACTTCACGAAGATCTCCCAGCTCCAGTACACCTGGAAGGGCGGCAGGCTGTACGAGCCGTAGTAGAGACCGCGCATGGGCTCGGTAAAGAACGCAACGCCGAGCGCGGTTCCCAAAAGTGCCGCGAGCACGCCCACGATGGCGGGAAGTGCCAGGTAATGCAGCACGATCTCGCGACGACGATAGCCGCTGGCGAGCAGCGTGCCGATAATGGCGCTCTCCTCCTCGATGGTGGCGTCGGTAAGGACCACAAAGACAAACGCCATGATCACGATGATAATGTCGAGCAGCGTCATCCACATCATGGAGTCGCCGTCGACGTCGTCGCGCGCATAGCCAATGCCCTGATTGGAATCGGCATCGATCAGATCGTCCACGCGCGCATCGGCATCGGCCAGCGCCTCGACCATATCCTGCTCCGTATCGATGCGATCCGCGGTGGGGAGGTCGCGATCGGTAAAGGTAAAGGAGTAGGTGTAGGCAGGCGCGCCGCCGGCGTCCTCAAGCGCGGCAAAGCCGGCGTCGGTGACCTCGGCCACGCCGTACGTGATGGTGTTCACCGTAAAGTCCGAATTGTCGAGGAACAACGCCTGGCTATCGGGCTGGGTCATGATGCCGCAGATGGTGTAGGTGCGGCCCTCAAGCTCGACCTTATCGCCCACGGCGAGGTCGTTGTTGGTGGCGAAGACACGGTCGATTGCCACCTCATCGTCCGTCTTGGGCTGCCTGCCTTCGCAGTAGGACGCAATGTCAACCTTGGTGCGATGCGCGTAGGTGCGCAGGGTGCGCTTGGTGCCGTCGTCGCCAGCCGCCTTTTTGATGATGGCGTCGATAGAGAAGTTCTTGTAGAACGTAACGCCGCCGACGTCGCCGGCTGCATCCTCGGCGGCCTTGAGCTGGTCTTTGGTAGCCTCGAAGGAGGTGGTCACGCGGCCGTCCTCGATCGTGTACTCGTCGCGCATGTCGTCGATGAGGCAGCCGATGGAATGCGCCGCGAGCAAAAAGCCCGAGGTAAGGGCGATGCTTCCGCACATAAGCAAAAAGATGCCCAGGTACTTGCCGATATTGCGGCGCAGCTCGCGCGGGAGACGTTTTGCGAGAGGTGTCATGGCGCCGCCTACCAATCGAGCTCGGCGGCCGCGACGGGTGACTCGTTGAGCTCATCCTCGACGATGCGCCCGTCGCGCAGGCGCAGCACGCGATTTGCCATGCGCGCGATGGCGGCATTGTGGGTGACAATGATGATGGTGCAGTCGTAGGTGCGGTTGACATCCTCCATGAGCTGCAAGATTTCCTTGGACGTCTTGTAGTCAAGCGCGCCCGTGGGCTCGTCGCACAGCAGCAGGCCTGGGTTTTTGACGAGTGCACGGCCGATGGCGCAGCGCTGCTGCTGGCCGCCCGAGACCTGGCGTGGGAACTTGTTGCGGTGCTCGTAGAGGCCCAGCGAACGCAGCAGGTCGTCGACATTGAGCGGGTTTTTGGACAGGTGCGCCGTGACCTCGATGTTTTCCTTGATGGTAAGGTCGGGCACCAGGTTGTAGAACTGGAAGACAAAGCCCAGCTCGCGGCGGCGGTACTCGCCCAGATCGGCAGGCTTGAGCGCGGTGAGGTCGCAGCCGTCCACCATGATGGAGCCGCCGTCGGCATCCTCCAGGCCGCCAATGAGGTTGAGAAAGGTCGACTTGCCCGAGCCCGAGGGTCCCAGCATGACGCAGATCTCGCCGCGGTTGATGGACGTGTCGATGCCGTCGAGCACCGTCAGGCGCGCATCACCGTCGCCATAGTGTTTCTTGAGCCCTTTGACCTGGACATAGGCTTGCTTTGTCGCCATGTTATCCCCCGTTGTTAGCCTTCTGCTACTTTTCTAGGGTAATAGTAAACCTGGGCGAACTATTTTTAAGCGACGTGCGCGACTTTTTTCCAACCTACTCATTGGGGACAGACTTAAATTGAACTGCGTCCCGAATCTTGGCCTTCTTTATTAGAAGCGAACACTAGGACGCTTT
>CALLSU010000035.1:0-1789 GCA_938011935.1 uncultured Collinsella sp. | reverse complement strand
GCTCGCTTCTGCCGAGCGCTTCTACGAGCTGCTCATCGACGTCCTCAAGCGCCTCGCTGCGTAAAGGTTGCGCTAGCAGCAGCCCGAGCCACGTGCTAGCGGATTGTAGATGACATTATGAGAGGGGGCACCCGAGCTTTTGCGATGGGTGCCCCTCTCTTCTTTTAAGAAATGGGAAATTGCGGCCACCTAGCCCATATCCGCCTTGATGAGGTCGAGGGTGCGCTGGCAGTTTTCGCGGACGGGGCCGAGCATATGTTCGCGCAGGTCCGCCATGCCGGGCAGGTCGGCGTATTCGTCCATGACCTCTTCCATGCAAACGGGCACCTCGTAGGCGAGGTCCGTCATGGTCGCAAAGCAAAACTTCTCAGATAGCCCGGCATCGGTGAGTGCCGCCTCCAGTGCGGGGTCGTCCATACCGTGGTATCGGTGGATGGCGCCTGGACCGATGCGCCCCACACGATTTTCGCCGCCAACGCTCATGGCAAGGCGCGCCCGGCGGCGCATGCGCTCGTACGCCAAGCCCGAAGCGACATCGTACATTCGAGCCATCATGGCTGCGCCGTCGTTTCCAAGGAGCAGGGAATAGTTTTTCGCATGCGCATCCGGTGCGCCGATAATGGCGTTGAAGAACAGTATCTGCGTAAACAGATACAGGTTAAGTTGATGGTGGCTCGTATTTACGAGGAGCTCTTGAATATCGCGGGTGGTCGGGCCGCCGTCTGCCGTGTACTTTTGGGCGGGCATCACCCCAAGTGCCTGACAGAGGTCTTCTTGATGTAGGCGCCTGATCGTTCCGTCTTCGACTTTCACGCGGTCATAGCGCTCAACAATGAGGGCGGGTTCGTCCTCAAACATACGATATTCGACGTTTGCCGTTGCGATACCGGCGCGCTGGGCGCTTTTCATGCAGACAAACTCATTCAGAGCCTCGAGTTTAAATCCGATAACGCCATTTTTGAAAATATGCGTCGTGGGCGAGGAGCCCATGCATTCGCACCAGCGGCCGTTTATGAACGCGAGCGCGAACTTGCCCTGATTGCCTCCGAGTGACCAACTTTCATCTAGACCCATCCACGATGCATCGCGGTTATCTCTGATCGACTTGAGACGGAGAGCAATTTCGTGGTCGTCTATAGGGCGATATTCGCCAGCGCGATGCAGGACGGCGTCGGCCTCTTCTTCGGCACAAAACTGCACTCCGCCCGGACAGTCGAGTCCGATATGGCTGAGCAACGCAACGGGATTGTTGGGCCTAACGTCGAATTCGGTGGCAATCGCTTTTCGTTGGTCCTCGCTGTCGGGTAGGAGGCCAAACAGGTACGGATTCATGACCTGTTGTCCGTATGTGCGATTCGATACGGGTATGTTGGTCGATAGGGCTGGCCCGTCATAGTCATGATCGTAGGTAAAGCTGATAAGACCGTTCTCATCTTGCGTGAGCGTTCCCGCAGGTACGCCGCAAATAATGGTCCGAAGTGATGTTCTGGCCATTGGCTATTTCCCTTCGGGCTTGGTTTGGTTAGATACGTTTGCGGCAATCGAGACTCCGAGATTGGACATGGCGAAATCGGCGAAGACCTCGTCGTAGAGTGCGGATGTAAAGGGGGCATCTGCAAGAGCCGGAATGGGGGTACTACGACGGTTGCGATGATGAGGACGTTGAGTGTGATGGCGCCTGGGGATGCTGCGAGGCAGCGGATTGCCATGCGGGGCGTCGACTGGTCGCTCGTTTTTCGCTTCGCCGATATCCCCTTGAGCGGCGAGTGTCAGTCCAAGAGCATTGAAA
>CALLSU010000034.1:0-6246 GCA_938011935.1 uncultured Collinsella sp. | reverse complement strand
CTCACGGCCTCGATCTGCTCGACGGGGTTGTTGCCGAGGGCGTTGCCGCCGAGGGCGACGACAATACGATCGGGCTTTCCGTACGGTTTACTCATAGTGTTCGTTCACTTCCCAGCTACTAGCGAAGCGTCGCGTACATCATGGCCTTAATGGTATGCATGCGGTTCTCGGCCTCCTGGAACACGCGAGACTGCGCGCTCTCAAAGACCTCGTCGGAAACCTCCATCTCGGTCACGCCGAACTTCTCGGCAATCTCGGCGCCGATGGTGGTCTGCGTATCGTGGAAGCTCGGCAGGCAGTGCATAAAGATGGCGCCGGGGTTTGCCTTGGCCATGACCTCGGGCGTTACTCGATAGGGAGAGAGAAGATCGATTCGGCTCTTCCACAGCTCCTCAGCCTGGCCCATACCGACCCAAACGTCCGTATAGATCACGTCTGCATCCTTGACGCCCTCGTCGATATCCTCAGTGAGCTGGATCGTGCAGCCATTCTGAGCGGCGATCTCCTGGCAGCGCTCAAGAAGCTCGGGATCGAAGTGCGTGGCGCCCTCGACATCGCCCTTGGGTCCGCAGGAGCAGAAGTTAATGCCGAGCTTGGCGCAGATAACCATCAGGGAGTCGCTGACGTTGCCCTGCTCCTTACCCATATAGGTGAGCTTCATGCCGCGCGTGTCGCCAAACTCCTCACGCATGGTAAGAATGTCGGCAAGGGCCTGGGTGGGATGGTACTCGTTAGTCAGGCCGTTCCAGACGGGAACGCCAGCCTTGGCGGCAAGCTCCTCGACGATCGACTGGTCGGAGCCGCGATACTCAATACCGTCATACATGCGACCGAGCACGCGGGCGGTATCCTCGATGGACTCTTTCTTGCCCATCTGCGACGAGCCGGGGTCGAGGTAGGTCACGCCCATACCCAGGTCCATACCGCCGACCTCGAAGGCACAGCGCGTGCGCGTGGAGGTCTTCTCAAACAGCAGGACAATGTTCTTGCCCTCGAGAAAGCGGTGCGGATAACCGGCGCGCTTCATATCCTTGAAGTTCTTTGAGAGGTCGAGCATGTACTCGATTTCCTCGGACGTAAAGTCAAGCAGGGTAAGAACGCTTCGACCAGAAAGATTAAGAGCCATGATTTGAGTCCTTTCGATTGTTGGAACACACAAGGAGGGATGGGCGACGCAGACGCACACGCGCCGCCCAGATACGCTAACGCTGACTAGATTTCCTCACGCCAGAACGGCATGGTCATGCAGCGTGGGCCGCCGCGACCGCGAGAAAGCTCCTCGGAGGGGGCGACGAGCAGCTCGACGCCGGCCTTGTAAAGAGCATCGTTGGTGACAACGTTGCGCTCATACACGCAGACCTTGCCCGGTGCGACCGCAAGAGTGTTGGAACCATCGTTCCACTGCTCACGAGAAGCCTCGATCGGATCGCCACCACCGCACTCAATCATGGTGATGTGGTCCATACCCGTCGCAAGCTCGAGGATATGCTGCAGGGTGCCCTCGAGCTCCTCGATATGCACCTCCCCCTCCGAATCGCCCTTGGTCAGGCGGTAGGCACGAAGCGTCTGGTAGATGCCAGGATAGACCGTGAACTTATCGCGATCGACCTGCGTGCAGACGGTGTCGAGGTGCATGTAGGCGTAGCCGTGCGGGATCTTGATGGCATAGATGTTCTCGATCTCGGCCTCATCGGAACCCCAGAACATATTCTTGGCGAGCTCATCGATGGCCGCAGTCTGGGTGCGCTCGGAAATACCGATGGCGAGCGTCTTGGCGTTGATGTTGAGGATATCGCCGCCCTCGATATGCCACTCGCTGTTGTGGTCATACCAAATGGGGCTACCAGCGTAATCAGGATGGTTACGGAGCACCGTTTCGTAGAAGATTACTTCGCGATTGCGCTGATTCCAGTACATGCGGTTCATGGTAGCGCCCTTGCCCACGACAGCCAGAGGGTCACGGGAGAAATACGAGGCCGGCATGGGGAACAGCACCATATCGTCAGCCTTCAACTCCTCGCCGTCCATACTGGCAAGAGAACCGCCGACCTTGGGGATCTCGAGGTCGCGAACGTAGAGGCCGCCCATGGCAGCAAGGACAAACTCCTTGTTGTCCTTAATCGAATCAAGCTTCTCGACAACGGCCTGGCGAAGGGCCGCGTTGGAGATGCCGGACTCACCCATGAACTTCGTCATGAACTCTGCGCGAGTGCCCTCGACTTTGTCAAACGTCTCAGCGAGCAGCTCTTCCATATAGACGACCTCGGCGCCAGCGCCGCGAAGAAGGTCGGTAAACTGATCGTGCTCTTTCTGGGCATAGTCCAGATAGAACGCGTCGTGAATCCAAACGCGGTCGAAATCCTCCGCCTTCATGTTTACAAGATCCATACCGGGGCGATGGACGCACACCTTCTTAAGGGCGCCAATCTCGCTATGAACGTTCAGTCCTTTGCTCATCTCTATCCTTCTTTCTTACAACTGTATGTAGGGTTTTGCTTTTACGGCAAGGGGATAAGGCCCGAAACCGCAGTGAATGCCATGCAGATAACGCTCACGACCAGGAAGAATTTCCAAGCGACCTTCCACCACTGGCCAAGCGGAATCTTGCAGACGCCAAGACCGGCAACGAGCATCGCGCTTGTTGGCGAAATGAGAGACATGGCCGCGCTACCCATGGAAAGACCAGTAACTGCGGCCTCGGGGTTTAAGCCCATCAGCTCAACAAGCGGGCCGAAAATGGGAATCGTAAGAGCAGCGATGCCCGAGGAGCTCGGAACGAGGATCGACAGAAGGTTATCCACGACATAGAGAATGCTCGTAAAGATAACTGCCGGAACTCCAGAGAGAGCCGTGGCGAGCGTGTTGAGAATCGTATCGATGATGAGGCCGTCATTGGCGATTACGAGGATTCCGCGGGCGAGGCCAACAACGATGGCAGAGAACGCGAAGTCTGCAATTCCCTTAACGAACTCGCCAGCGATCTCCTTCTCATTCATCCCGGAAACAACACCCGAAAGAAGAGCCATGGCCAAGAAAATCGCAGAGATCTCGTTCATGTACCAGCCCTGGGTTACCAGACCCCAAATGATAGCGCCAAGTCCAAGCACGAAAATAACCATGACGGCTTTTTGCCTAGCGGTGAACTCGCTATCGAGGAGATTCTCGTCCGCGCCAAACTCTTTGCGCTTCTCGATATCATCGTGGAAAGCTGGGGATGCCTCGGGATTCTTCTTAACCTTGAGGGCATACATCACAACCCATGCGATGGCAACTGCAGTGAGCACGACAAGGGCGATAGTACGCAACCAAAGCTGGGGGTTGCCCTGGATACCGAGGATACCCTGGGAAATCAGGACGTTGAACGGGTTAACGGTAGATGCGATGTATCCGATACGGGCACCCACAAACACCGTCATGAACGCTGTAATTGAGTCGAAGCCCATGGCCATCATGATCGGCATAAGAATCGCAAAGAACGGAAGCGTCTCCTCTGCCATACCAAAGGTGCTGCCGCCCAAGGCAAAAAGCGCCATTAGGATCGGAATGATGAGGACGTCCTTGCTCTTGAACTTCTTCACCACTCGGGCGACGCCGCTCGTGATGGCTCCGGTCGCCGTGATGACCTGGAAGGAACCTCCCACAATCATAATGAATGCAACGACCTCGACAGCTTGCTGGATGCCGATCGCAGGGGCCTCAAGTACTTCGAAGATGCCTTGGCGAAGATCGACCTCGTTGCCGTCCTCGTCCGTATAGACCTTATCGACAGGCTCATAGGTGCCCGAGACCGTTACCTCGCGACCGTTAACCTCCTGGCGCTCAAACGAACCCGAAGGCACGACCCAGGTCAGAACGGCAAATACGGCCATCAAGACGAGAATGATGGTGTACACGTGCGGCACTCGAAGAGTGCGCTTCTTTTCTGTCTCTGCCATCTCTCCTCCTTAATTCAGGGGTTTTTCGTTGCCGGCAAAGCCATTGTGTCATCGCGCAAAACACCCTTCCGTCTCTTCGCCCGCCAGCGAAGCGCATCGACCCGTAAACGGATTCCAGATTGATGTAATTTGTCAATTTGCTTTCTAAATTGATGTTTAACATCAATTACTAAGCCGGTTCGTGCCATTCACCTGTGACAGATATGATGTAAATTGAATCAAACTCGTAATGTGCCACTATGGAAGCAATCAATACTCACCGCCAAAGCGAGGTCACATGTCCGCATTGCATGTTCAAAATGAAATAGGAAAGCTAAAAAAGGTGCTTCTGCACTGTCCCGGCCCCGAAACGCGCAACTACCCCGACGGGCAGTTCAATCGGGTCTTTACGTTGCGTCCGTCTAGCAGCTCATTCGATCTTGATAAAGCCCTTAGGGAGCATCATGCTTACTCGGCGATGCTCGAGCACGAAGGGGTAGAGATTCTCTATCTTGAAAACCTTCTTACCGAAGCCCTTGATGCGACAGAGCAAGCGCGTCGCTCTTTTATCGATAGCTACATTTCAGAATGCGGCGCGCGGGGCATTGAGCTCGAGTCTGCCATTCGCGAGTATCTCGAGCGCATCGAAGGCTCCCGCGCCCTTGCTCAAGCAGCAGTCAACGGCATCCGCTACTCCCAGGTCTTCAACACAGATAAAGAGGTGTTCAGCCTCACGAAACTGACGGCAGACGCATACTCACCTGACGATCTTCTCGTAAGCCCCCTTAACACCATGTGGTTCACACGCGATCCGGCGAGCGTCATCGGCGAAGGCGTTACGCTCAACCATATGTACTGGCCAGAGCGCAACCGTGAGGTTATCGCCTACAAAACGATTTTTACCTATCACCCAAATTTCCGCGAGACCCCTCAGTTCTTCAAGCATGAATCGACTTACCACATTGAAGGCGGCGACCTGCACAACCTCAACAGCGAAAACATAGCCGTTGGAATCTCGCAACGAACCGAGCCGGCGGCGATAGACACTTTAGCAAATAACTTGCTGTGGGATGAGAACTCGACTATTGAGTCCGTATGGGCCATTCAGGTCCCCTACGATGACCTCTGCATTCATCTCGACACATATTTCACTCGCGTTGACTACGAGACATTCCTCGTTGCTCGAGAGCTTCTCGACCAAGCGCGAGTCTACCGCATTACGCGGGGCAGATCGGAAGGGACAACCCGTGCGTGTCATGTCGCAGGCGGACTGAAAGAAGCGTTGCGATTAGCCCTAGGTTCAAGTTCGTTGCAATTTATCCTTTGCGGTGGCTCAAATCCCGGAGCAGCAGAGGTCGAAAGGACCAACAATGCCACAAGCACCCTTTGTTTGGAGCCAGGCAAGGTCTGCGTATACGAAGAAAACGCCGAAACCAACAAAGCGCTGGAGCAGGCCGGTATTGACCTTATTCCCATCTCTATCTTTGAGCTGACAAACGGCTTTGGCGGCCCCAACTGCCTCTGCCTCCCCCTCGTCCGCACTTCATAACATGGGAACGGGTCAAAACATAAAGGCGCTTCGTAAGCGCGACCAGCTGACACAGGAGGAGTTCGCGGCACTCATCGGCGTCTCCAAAGAAACGGTATGCCGCTGGGAAAAGGACCGCTATACAATCCGCCGCTCAACGTTGCTCAAGATAGTATCGAAATTTAACCTGCAGCTCGACGACCTCACATCTGAAACCGCAGGGCTTGCCGCAAAGCTCGACCACGAGGGGCGGAAGGGGGAATCCAAAGAAGTTACTACTGATTCCCTTTGCGATGTATTTAAAATCTTGAAGAATGGAGGCAGAACGGGACTTAAACAAACCGGAATAACCGCGCTTCCCTCATCCGTATTCAAAAACCATCGCGGGTGCTTTTTTGTTCAAATGGACACATCTGCCATGTCCAAATGCTATCCGATAGGATCACTTCTCCTGGTGGACCCCAACCTGAAACCCTGGAACGGATGCTCCGTCATCGCCTTGGTCGATAATTCCAGAATGGTCATACGGCGATATAGCACCGGCACGAACACAGTGATGCTGTCATCCTACTCATATCGCACGTCGGAACCGGATATTGTGCTGGACAAACGCCGAATCAGGATTCTCGGAGTCATCGTCTGGTTTCAGGCATCCCATGACCTGAGCATCTAATTGGATCGGATCTTGTCATTGGGGACAGACTTAAATGAGTAGTCATTGGGCGACCACTCATTTGAACTGCATCCCATTTCTTGGACTTTGAAATTAAGGTTCGAGAAAAGGGAGGCATCGGAAATGCCCCG
>CALLSU010000033.1:0-11714 GCA_938011935.1 uncultured Collinsella sp. | reverse complement strand
CCGCGGCCTGTGAGGTGAAATCTTGACTGCCGCGGAATCCGCCTGCGGGCAACGCTCCGATCTCCGATTGGGGTGAAGCCTATGAACTTGCTTCTTGAAATCCTGCGCCTCTCGATGTACGTGACCGGCATTGCCCGGAACCTCTACGCGATCCGGCGGGAATATAAGCAGTAACGGATAGCGAAGGGAGTCACAGAAAAGGGTCGGTTGCAGCCGGCCCTTTAGACGATAATACCTGCGTTGCCCGCGTCTCCGAAGTTTAACCGGCTAAGGAGCGGGTTCCGCGGCACATCCTGATTTTACCCAGTGGCAAGGCTCTTTTACAGCCGTTCCACCGTTTATTTACATCCGCCAATCAAGACGAGGCTACTACGCACCTTTATTACACACGATGTTTTCAGCCTGGTATAAACAAGTTCAATAATAGAATGCAAATCCAACCATCGTGTCTGATTACGAAAGGATTTTTGCCTTTTCTGCAGCAAACTCTTCCTCGGTAAGTACTCCACTCTCACGCAGCGCTGCAAGCCTCTCAAGCCTTGCAACTACATCAACCACTATCCGCCAGCGTCTCAATAGTCTGTGAAACCTGCGGATACCGCTCGAGCTCCTTCGATAGGGCATCGACTATCTTGGCAATATTCTTTGTATTTTTGCCCCCGTTTAATACGTTTGCCCTGACCTTAGATGACGACTTGACAGTAACGCCAGATCCGCCTTCAACTGGAACAACCGAAATACTGATATTTTCGCCCCAAGACCAAAGGCTCATACCAATCTCGGCTGTAACTGTTCTTGTTGTGGGCGATGCACTATCAACTTTTACTTTAGGCAGCTTTTCCATAGCTGCCTTCAAGGCATTAAACGTGTCGTCAGGAGAATACGGTACCTGAAGCTGAAGCTGCTGATCCGCAAAACCCATAATCTGGCCTCCGCTTCTTACAAGATTAAGGCTATCGGCAATGGTGGCACGTTCCCAGCAGTCTTAAGTTCGTCTCATGACCTTGCGATGCAGCCCGACGCCCCGGCACCACTCCCCTACTTACCAAAAATCGCAGCGAGCAATCCCTTGCGTTTGGGCTTCTCCTCTCGGTAGGAACCCTCGGCGACCGCTGCCACCTGACGCGGTTGCTCGCCGCCTCCCTTGCGTACAATCTGGTACAGGAAGGGCGATTTAACGTATTTGACCTCGATGGGCGTGGCATGCACGGTACTTTCGCTCGACAGCACCACGCTCGGATTGAGCGGTGCCAGCACATGCGTCTCGCGCTTGTCGCTAAACACCACCGCGGCCGCGCGGCCCGTCTGGCCGTTGACGGCGATGCGCACTTGCTCGCCATCGCAGCTGTCCGTCGCTGGGCGATCGACAAAGTAGACCGGCACCATCACCAGACCGTCTTTATGCTTGCGGGCCTTGCGCGCCCACGTGCGGATGCTCTTTTTATTGAGCCCCAGTACAGCCTCGGCATCGTTGCCGGCAATGTCGAGCGCCAGCTTATCAATGACCACCTGGTCCTTGGTAGAAGCATCGACGGAGACGACGCGGAAGTCGCCCTCCTGCATGGCCGGGTCAAACGGCCCAACCTTGGCAAAGTCCCACGGCTCCAAAATACCCAAAAGACGAACGTCCAGGTAGTTTGCCCGCGGATACGCCCAGTCGAGCACCTCATAGTACACCAGGGTCTCCTTGCTCAGGCCCCTGCCCGGGAAGGACGCCATCATGCGCAGATCCGCGAGCGCCATGGGGAAATAGAAGAGCATCATGTCATTTTGGATCGCATCTTCCACATCGTGCCCGGCAAAGACCTCCGGGTACTGGCGCACCAGCTGCAGCGCATTGGCACGTGCCTGCTGCGGCGTTATCTCGCAAGGAATACCCTGCTCAGGCACGTACTCGGCACCAACGCCCATGGTCAGACGCTTGCTGAAGGTACCGGGTTTGAGCAAGTCGGCAACGCCGATCTTATTACCGCAGGACGGACACTCAAACACGCGCTGGGTCGATGACCCCTCAAAGGACGCGCCGCAGAAGGGGCAGGGAATGCTCACGTGCGTAGCTTCTTGGAACTCCTGAGCCGTACCGCGGTCCTCCCACAGCAGATGCTCCAGAACCGACTGATTGCGCCAGTGCGAATTGAAGAAAAACCAGTCCGGGTCCTCCGGGCGCTCGAGCTGCGAGACGTGCGTGAGCTTGAGCAGCCCATCAACCACCGTCAACGGCGTATGACGAATGTCCAGGGCACTCTTGGGCTCCCCCGCATCGGCCTGCCACGGAACGACCGTACCGCAATAGGCGCACTCAAAGCTGCGTTTAGCCTGGTGTGAGTACATAGGGCCGCCGCAGTTTTGGCATTTAATGGCAAACATCTCGTCCATGGATACGTCCTCCTTAGGCACGGGCCGACACCTTAAGTATGTGGGCGCGCGCTGAGGCTGCCCATACCCATGTGGCCCAAAATGGACCACTCGGTCGGACGGGAAGGCGCAGTGAACTCGAAGGCGCGGGCAGTCGTCCCCCTCCGCCTCGCGCCCGTTAGCGCCAGCAGACCATTGCTGCATTTTCTGAGCATCGGCGCACGGTGCGCTCATGCGAGCTACACTATCCCCTTAACCATGATTGTGAGGACGATCGCCATGCTATTTGTAAATCGGCTGGTACATACGCTTGTTCCCGGCAGCGAGGACGAGCCGGTCGATACGACTTGCCGCACCAACGCGGGCTTTGCCGCAAGCCTCATCTGCATCGGCCTCAACATTACCCTGTGCCTGGCCAAGGGCATCGCGGGCCTGCTCGCCGGCTCCGTCTCGCTTATCGCCGACGCCTTCAACAACCTCTCCGACGCCTCGAGCAACATCGTGAGTCTGCTCGGATTCCGCCTTGCCAGCCGCCCGGCCGACGAGGGGCACCCCTATGGCCACGGCCGCTACGAGTACCTGGCGGGGCTGTTTGTCGCCGTTCTCGTTTGCGCCGTCGGCATCAACCTGATCCTGGAGTCGGCCACCAAGATCATCAAGCCTTCCCCCACCGCGTATTCGGCGCTCTCGATGGCCGCCCTTGTCCTGTCCATGCTCGTCAAGTTTTGGATGGCGGCGTTCAACCGCACGCTGGGCAACCGCATAGATTCCGAGACGCTTATCGCCACGGCGCAGGATTCCAAAAACGACGTCATTACCTCGTCCTCGGTCTTGGCGGCGGCGCTTATTTCGCAGACGACAGGCTTTGACCTCGACGGATGGGCGGGCCTAGGCGTGGGCGTCTTCATTTGCATCAGCGGCCTGGGCCTAGTGCGCGACGCCATCAGCCCGCTGCTGGGGCAAGCGCCCGACCCCAAGCTCGTCCAGACAATCCGTGACAAGATCATGTCGTATCCGCAGGTCCTAGGCACGCACGACCTGATGGTGCACGACTACGGCCCCGGCCGCCAGTTTGCCAGCGCACACGTGGAAATGCCCGGCGAGGGCGATGCCTTTGAACATCACGAGATCCTGGACACCATTGAGCACGATATCAAACGGCAGATGGGCATCGGCATCACGCTGCACTGCGACCCCATCGCCACCACCGGCGACGACCTGCGCGGCTGGGTCAAGCGCGGCGTAGCGCAGATCGACCCCACGCTTTCCATCCACGACCTGCACGAGCACGATGGCTTTGTTTCGTTTGACCTGGTGCGTCCCGACGGCTTTGACATATCCGACGAGGAACTGTTGGAGCTCGTCACGCGCATCGTGCACGAGCGCAGGCCCGACGCCTCGTGCGTCGTCACATTTGACTCGGGCTTCAGCTCGCCCGAGCGTCCGGCAGAGCAGCTGTAATCGACAGCAAAACGGGACGCAGGACCGCCGACCAACGCGCCTATGCGCCCGGTCACGCGATCCTGCGTCCCGTTTTTGTTTGCACCGCTAAGGCTCTAACCGCTCAGCCACTAGTTTCCCTGTGCGCCCGAAATGCCGTTTTGCAGCGCGTCCCAAGCATTGGTAGCCATATCGCCCAGGTTCTGCGCGGTATCGCCGAGGTTCTGAGCCGTGTCGCCCAGCTCTTGCGCCTTGTCTCCCAACTCCTGCGCCTTGTTGCTCAAGTCCTCCAGCGTATTGGAGCTCGAGCTGTCGGTACCGCTTTGGCCGTCGGGCGAGTTGCCCGAGTTGTTCTTGTGCGTGAGTTGAATTTCGAGGCTACCGTTGTCGTTATAGTAGGCAGAAATAACAACCCAGTTGGCATCGACGACGGGCGTTGAGCCATCATCAGTCAGGACCACGGCATTCGAAAGATCGGCGCCGCGCGACTTGAGGAGCTTCTTGGCGTTGGACCAGTACTGACCCGGAATATCACTCAGATCGACGGCGCCGGACTGGGTAGTCTCGGTCTGCTCTGCCGTGGTATCAGTCGTGGCGCCCCGCTTGTTGAGCATGCCCGACACGATGGCAAACACAACCGACAGGGCAAAGAAGATCGCCAGCACAATGAGGATCTTCTTGATTACGCTCGACGAACGCGACGGCACCTCTTCCTCGTCCTCACCGTACTGCGGAATCGATTTGGGATACTCGCGATAAGGCTGGCGCGCATACGGATCGCGCGACTCATAACGAGGCTGGGCCTGCGCCGTGCGCGGCATATACGTCGTCTGCTGAGGCTGCGGAATGGGATTTTGCGGCAGGTTGTTATAAGCATCTGTCGCCGCATTGCCATACGGGTCCTGCGGTGCATAATCAAACGGATCCCGCGGTGTATCGCCATAGCCCATAACTCGTGTGGGTTCGGCGGACGCCTGCGTCGCATCGAAGGCAGCATTGCCGGGATTCGGCACTATACGGGTCGCATCGGCGCTGTCGCCAGCCTGTGCGGAGCCATATCCGCCCATCACGGTCGTCTTGTCCTGGTCCATGCAACGTTTCCTTTCCGTCGCCTGTAAGCATCAAGTTATCCATGCATTCTACCCGCGCAAAAGCCTGTGACGGGCAAAGCCCGTCGGTATCTACAAGACAAGCGTGGCTGCAAAACAAAAGCCCCGCCGTGCTATGGGGCGCGACGGGGCGGGCAGGCGACAATGAAGGCGTTATTGCTTAGAACAGGCCGGTGATGTTGCCGTCGTTGTCGACGTCGATGTTCTCTGCCGCGGGCACCTTGGGCAGGCCCGGCATGGTCAGAACGCTGCCAGTCAACGCAACCACAAAGTGGGCACCGGCGGAAACCTTGAGCTCGCGCACCGTGATGCGGAAATTCTCGGGAGCGCCCAGGGCCTTGGCGTTGTCGCTAAAGCTGTACTGCGTCTTGGCGACGCACACCGGCAGGTTGCCAAAGCCGTTCTCGCGCAGCTCGGCGAGCTGGCGCTTGGCAGCCGGGGTAAAGTCAACGCCATCGGCGCGGTAGACCTTGGTGGCGACGGCCTCGAGGGCATCGGCGACATCGGCACCGTCTTCGTAGGCAAACTTGAGCTCGCTCGGCTGCTCAATCAGGCGCATGACCTCATCGGCCAGGTCGAGCGCGCCCTCGCCGCCCTTGGCCCAAACCTCGGAAAGCTTAACGTTAACGCCGAGCTTCTGGCACTCGGACTCGATGAGCGCAAGCTCGGCCTCGGTGTCCGTCGGGAAGCGGTTGATGGCGACCACACAGGGAAGACCATAGACGCTCTGGATATTGTCGACATGGCGCAGCAGGTTGGGCATGCCGGCCTTGAGGGCCTCGAGGTTCTCGTCGTTGAGGTCGGCCTTGGCAACGCCTCCGTTGTACTTAAGCGCGCGAGCGGTGGCGACAATCACGACGGCGCTGGGGCGAACGCCCGTCATGCGGCACTTGATGTCGAGGAACTTCTCGGCACCCAGATCGGCGCCAAAGCCTGCCTCGGTAATGGCGACATCGCCAAAGCGCATAGCCATGCGCGTAGCCATGATGGAGTTGCAGCCGTGGGCGATGTTGGCGAAGGGGCCGCCGTGGACAAACGCGGGCGTACCCTCGAGCGTCTGCACCAGGTTGGGCTTGAGCGCATCCTTGAGCAGGGCAGCCATGGCGCCCTGAGCCTTGAGGTCGCGGGCACGGACGGGCTCGCCGGCAAAGCTGTAGCCGACGACGATCTCGCCCAGGCGCTCCTTGAGGTCGTTGATGCTCGTGGACAGGCACAAGATTGCCATGACCTCGGAGGCGACGGTGATATCGAAGCCGTCCTCGCGCGGCACGCCCTGGGCCTTGCCGCCAATGCCGTCGATAACGTGGCGCAGCTGGCGGTCGTTCATGTCGACGACGCGCTTCCAGGTGATGCGCTTAACGTCAATACCGAGCCGGTTGCCCTGCTGAATATGGTTGTCGAGCATGGCGGCCAGCAGGTTATTGGCGGCACCGATGGCATGGAAGTCGCCGGTAAAGTGCAGGTTGATGTCCTCCATGGGGATGACCTGAGCCCAACCGCCGCCGGCGGCACCGCCCTTTACGCCAAAGACGGGACCGAGCGAAGGCTCACGCAGGGCCACAGCGCTCTTGACGCCGCGACGGCGCAGACCGTCGGCCAGGCCGATGGTCGTGGTGGTCTTGCCCTCGCCGGCGGGCGTGGGATTGATAGCGGTCACGAGGACAAGCTTGGCCTGGTGATCAGTTGGCTCGTTGAGCAGTGAATAGTCGACCTTAGCCTTGTCGAAGCCGTACGGAATCAGGTGCTTTACGTCAACGCCGGCGTTCTTAGCCACCTCGGTAATGGGCAGCGGCGTGACGGAACGTGCGATTTCGATGTCAGTAGGCATGGGCGGTCCTTTCGTTACAGGATGAGAAAAAGACCAATTCAGCATAGCACGGGCGCGCAATAGTAAAACACCCGTAACCGATGAATGGCGATATGTTTATCCAATGCTCAGCGATAGCCCGCAGACCAGCCAAAACAAACCCGTCTCTAAACGGCTGGTTCAATTCCTAAGTGCTCAAAAGTGCGAAGCGTTGCCTGGCGGCCCTGGGGCGTGCGAATCATCAAGCCGCACTGCAGCAGATAGGGCTCATAGACATCCTCGAGCGTACCCGGGTCCTCGCCCACCGCGCTGGCAAGGGTCGTCAGGCCCACGGCACGGCCGGAGAACGTCTTGGCAAGTGTCTCCAAGATGCGAATATCCATCCAGTCTAGACCAAGCTCGTCGATCTCGAAGAACTCGAGCGCCTGACGGCAGATATCGAGCTCAATAGGACCGTTGCCGCGCACCTGCGCATAGTCGCGCACGCGCTTGAGCAGACGGTTGGCGAGGCGCGGCGTACCACGCGAGCGTGAGCCGATCTCGAGCGCGCTCGGATGGTCGATCGTCACGCCCAGAATGGTCGCCGAGCGCGTCACGATCTGGGCGAGCTCCTCGACCGTGTAGTAGTCCAGGCGATACGAAATGCCAAAGCGGTCGCGCAGCGGGCCGGTCAGCATACCCGAGCGGGTCGTTGCCGCCACCAGCGTGAACTTGGGGATATCCAGGCGAATCGAGCGCGCAGCCGGACCCTTGCCGATCACGATATCGAGGGCAAAGTCCTCCATCGCGGGATACAGGACTTCCTCGACCGAGCGGTTGAGGCGGTGGATCTCGTCGATAAACAGCACGTCACCCGGCTGCAAGTTGGTAAGGATAGCCGCCAGGTCGCCGGTACGCGCAATAGCCGGACCACTCGTCGTCTTGATCTGAGCGCCCAGCTCGTTGGCGATAACCGTAGCCAGCGTGGTCTTGCCCAAACCCGGAGGGCCCGAGAAGATCACGTGGTCGAGCGTCTCGCCACGGCTCTGCGCCGCCTCGATGAGCACGCGCAGGCTCTGCTTGATGTGCTCCTGGCCGCAGTAGTCGTCCAAGCGCTGGGGACGCAGAGTACGGTCGACATCGAGGTCTTCGGGCGTCAGCTCCGAGCCCACCATGCGCTCACCGTGCGCCATGGATGCCGCCGGCGAGTTGCCGGGCGTCGCCCACAGGCCCTGAGAGTCATCGGCTTCCCACATCACGCATCCATTCCGAGTCGCTTAAGCGCCGCGCCGAGCAGATCCTCGACACGCATATCCTGCCCATCATACCCGCTCAGGGCAACCTCGGTCTCCTGCGGGCTAAAGCCCATGGAAAGGAGCGCCGCACGGGCGTCATCGATCGCCGAGGGAGCGGCGGCGGGAACCGGCATCGCAACCTGACCGGGAATTACGTCGACCGGAACAAAGCCCTTGTCCTTGGCAAAGGTACTCTTGAGCTCCAAGATGAGGCGCTGGGCGGTCTTTTTGCCCACACCGGGCACCTTAGCCATGCCTTTGTCGTCTTCGGCCATCACCAGAGAATACAGTTGTCCCACGGTATAGGTGGAAAGCACGGCAAGCGCCAGGCGCGGACCGACACCCGACACGGACACGAGCCGGTCAAACATTGTGCGCTCGTCTTTGGAAGCAAAGCCAAAGAGTGTCATGGCGTCCTCGCGCACCTGCATACGGGTATAGAGGCGAACCTCGCCGCCAGGCGTAGGCAGCGTGGCGGCAGTGCTGCCCGAGATGCCGAGCTCAAAGCCCACGCCCGACACATCGACGACGGCCGAGCTCATCGTGGCCTCAACAAGCGTTCCATGGAGCTGGGAAATCATCAGTATCCGGTTCCTCTCTGTTGATAGAACTCGCCGCCGGTAAGCGCCCGGGTGCGGCTGAGGTTAACGTGGCAGATGGCGCAGGCCAGGGCATCGGCGGCATGGTCTGGGTGAGGGTCGTGATCGAGCTGCGTGAGCGTGCGCACCATGTAGGCAACCTGCCGTTTATCCGCAGCGCCCGTACCCACCACGGCCTGCTTGATCTGCATGGGCGTATACTCGCCAATCTCGAGCGCGCATTCCGAAAGCGCCACGAGTGCAGCACCGCGGGCATGCGCCGTAGGGATGGCCGAGCGAACGTTGGCGCCAAAGTAAATGCTCTCGATAGCAGCGGTATCGGGGCGATAACGCTCCACGACACCCTTGAGGTCGCGGGCGATATGCGACAGGCGCACCGCGAGCGGACTGCCCGCACTGGTCTCGATGCAACCGTAGGCGCGGCAACGAACCTCGCCACGCCGCTCCTCGATAATCCCCCAGCCCGTATGGGCCAAACCGGGATCGATACCCAAGATAACCAAGCCAACCTCCCCTCGTCACAAGCACAGCGCAAGACAAGGCCCCGCACATCATTCACGAACGTCTGTTCTAGAATAACACAACGGGGCCAAAGTGCTTAGTTGAAGTGTCGGCGTTGGGAGCAAATCCCGTCCCCAGCTTAATTCTGCGAGAAGAACGGAAACTGCCTCGGATCAACCGGCGGATGCGGTATCGGACCACCTTGGGGCCCACCCTGCGGTCCGCCCTGGCCGCCCATCATCTTGTCGATGGCGTCCTGGACCTCGCCCTCAAACTTTTTCATGCCCTCGTGCAAACGACGCTGACCGTCCTCGGAGCGCAGCTCTTCCATCTGCTCGGGCGAAATACCCAGCAGCTCACCCAACAGGCCCATCATCTCGCCGCGCATCCGGTCACTCGTATCGTCGTCGGCAAAGCGTCGCACCTCGGCGCGTGCCAGCGAATCAACCGTCATGCGCTCCTTTCCGTTGAGCCCCAGATCGGACCACGCAAGCATGTACGGCCAGGCGCGCTCGGCAAACGAACGGGCCGAGACGATCGGGGTCGTCGGTAGCATGCGACGAGCAGCCTCGCCCTGGCGCACGAGCATCAGCAGCAGCGAGCAGGCCTCGGGCTTGCCGGCGGCCATCGGGATGTCGTCGAAAGGTCGATTGCGGTCTACGTGCGACTCGAGCGCACCATCGACCTCACCCGGCTCAAGCCCGCCCAGCAGCTGCGTCGTGCGATCGAGCATATCAACCGGGCCGGCGAGCGTCGAGAGCGCCTGCGCCAGCACGCGATCCATGCAATCCTCCACCGCGTTGAGCGTCACAAGCTCCTGGGGCACCACGGCCGAGGCACGGTTGCGCACGCGTGCCACAAACTCGAGCGTCGACAGATACACGTCGCCAAAGGGCGCAAAGTCGCCCTGGTAGCCGCCGGACAGCGCGGGCGCCGCCAGTGCGTACTCAGTCTTGGAAAGCGGGCTCAACGCCATGGCGCCCAGCTCGAGCGCCGTATCCTCGAGCATCAGGCCCAGCGCACGCGAGCGCAGACGTTCGGCATCGCCCGCCGATACGTCGCGGTCGAGCACGCGCGCCGCATCCGGCGCATCGCGCTCGACGGTGCGAATGTGCAAGCGCTCGGCGATTGAGCGCACAGCAGAACAACGAGCGGCCTCTGCCTCCTCCTGCGCCGGCGTAAAGATACGGTTGCGCCCCAGCACCAGGCCAATCACATTGCGCGGGCCCAGAGCGTCGACGGCCAGCGCCGCCAGCAGGGACGACGGCAGATCGCCCTCGAGCGCCACCACAGCACGCGACGCACCGCGAGCACGGGCGTTGTCGCGCACGGCGAGCACCAGCGCCTGCCACAGCCACTCCTCGGAACGGAACTCGGGCAGTTCGTGATCTTCCAGGGCATCGAGCATCACGCCGCGCTGAATCTCCTGAACCAGCAGGCTCTCCTCAAAACACGGCGCCTGGGCCACCACGCGACCGCAGTCGTCGAGCACAAACGAACCGCCGGTATACGCCGACTCGTCATAGGCACCGACCGGAGCCATGCAGGCAAACCATACGCTGCGCTTGGAGGCGATCTTGCGGTAAGCACCGCTGCGCACGGCGGCAATAGCGGCCGTCTCGCGGTCTGTCATGTCAAACGCGTTGAACTGGAAATAGGCAATGAGGTCGACGCCGGTCGGCAACATCTCGAGTTCGCGGTCCAAGTCAAACACCACAGCGATGCGCACGCCGTCCACGTCAAACACCGGAGGCGCCCAACGCGCGTCGTTGCTCTCGCCACGCTGCAGGGCGATGCTTGTGCGCGCAGGCACCACGCGACCATCCTTAAGCATCATGTAGTCAAGCAGGGGCTGGCCCTCAAACGAAACCGCAGCGGGCACGATACAGATCATGTCGAGCTCTTGGATGCGCTCGGCAACACCCGTCAGGCCCGTCAGCATATCGTGCTCAAAATCGGCAGCGCCCACCAGGCCACCGGGCATGGCACCCATAAAGAGCGGAGCCGGAACGCACAGCACGCGCGCACCGCGCTCATGAGCCAGACGAGCCTGGTCCTCGATGCGGCCGCAAATGCCCTCGATGTCACCCAGGCGCATATCGATCTGTGCAAGTGCGAGCTTCATGGCCCAGCCCTTTCCGTCGTAAACCATCGTTGTCGTAGTAAAAGCGCCGGCCGCATGATGCAGTCGGCGCTCGCATGTGCATATGCTAGCTATGATACCCCGAGCGGGGGCGCGCTCCTAGAACGTCGCGGACCACAGCCCGTGCAGGTTGCAGTAGGCATAGACGGTACCGGTCTTGGAACCGCCGGCAAAAAACGTCGCGGGCTTCATGCCGGGCTCAAGGTAATGGACCTCCAGGCGGCCCTCGGCCTCAAGCGCGATCCACTCGATGTAGTGCTCGGGCAGGCTGGGATGCTCGACCGAGCCCACGCGTGCGCGGATCACGTGACCGTCGCGCTCGCTCTCGACGACGGGCACGTGCTTCTCGTGCGCCGCGTCCTCAGTGTTTGCGGTCAGTTCCGTGCAACCGGCAGGGGTTGCAACGTCGTTGCCAAGGGCGGCAATGAGCTTGCCGTCGGGGTCCTTAAAGAATTTTGCCATGATGTTCTCCTTTGCTGATGTGCC
>CALLSU010000032.1:0-4594 GCA_938011935.1 uncultured Collinsella sp. | reverse complement strand
CTCCAGAGAGCCCAAATTGTCCTCACGCCTGCTGAATACTCCGTTTTTTGCACATCGGACGGCACCCCACCCCAACATGTCGTCGGAAAACAACGATTCTCGGCGTCCCAAAGAAGCCATATCCGCCACCTCGCGCACGCGACCGTCCTCAATCCGGTACGCACACGTCGCATACTCGAGCATTGGACGCGGTTGATGCGTAGCCACAACAACCGTGCAGCCCAACTCACGGTTCACGCGAAACAGCGCGTGCAGAAAATTCTTCTCGGCAACGGGATCGAGCTGAGACGTGGGCTCGTCGAGTAGCAGCACACGCGGATGCAGCGCCAGGACGGCGGCAAGCGACAGCAGCTGCTTGCGGCCGCCCGAAAGCGTATCGGTATCGCGATGAAGCCAGTCCTCCAGACCAAAGAAATAGCTGGTCTCAGCTACGCGACGGCGCATCTCATCACGTGCTAGCCCCAAGTTTTCCAGGCCAAACGCCATCTCGTGCCACACGGTTTCGCACACGATCTGGTTCTCGGGATCCTGGAACACATAGCCCACGCGCTCCGCCGATGCCCGCACGTCCATGTCGGCAACGTTCTCGCCCAGCACGCGCGCATCACCAGTGCGCTCGCCCGCCGGCGCGATCTCGGGCTTGAGCAGCGACAGCAGCGTCGACTTGCCCGAACCGGTACCGCCAACAAGCAGCGCAAATGCACCTTGGGGAACACGCCAATCAAGCCCCTCGAGCACCGGTGCCTCGGCCCCGGGATAGGCAAAACTAAGGCCCTGCACCTCAATCGCCGGAATATCCGGGCCGCACGCCGCGCCCGACACCGGGCCCCTATCCAACCGAGCCATCAGCCAAACCTCTTCTCATCAATCGCGTGCGACGCGCAAGGCAGCATCATCCAGGCAGCGTACACGACATAGCCCCGCCACGGCGCCGGCACCGAGAGCTGCGGATAAAACGAATACTGCGTTGTCGCGGTCCATGCCACCGCCACCGCGGCGGCACCAAACACCGCAAGCCCAGCCAGCGCGGCAACGTCGCTGCGCCCCAGTCGATACCGCGCATACGTCGTACGACGCGTCGCGGCACCCCACCCGCGCGAGCGCATCGCGTCCGCGCGCTCCAGCGAATCTTCCATGCCCCAGCCCATCAACACACTCGATGCCCGCAAACGCGAACGCACGGGGTCGGCCGGCGCGCTGCCCGGCACATCAATCGCATCCTGCACCGCCAGCACCGTACGACCGCGGCGCAAAAACTGCGGGATAAGCCTCATGCACATCGAGATCATGAGCGCAATCACCGGCGCGGCATTGCCCAGCAGCGCGAGTACCTTGTCGTATTCGAGCATCGATGCCGCCGCCTCAAACCACAACACGCTCGCCACAAACAGCCCGCCCATGCACAGGCCGTATACCATGCTCTCCAGATACACCGCGCGCATGCCAATACGGAACAGCTCCGTCGAACCCGAGGCGCTAAACAGCGGATTGAGCAGCGCGACGATCAAAATCACCGGCAGCTGCCAGCGGAGCGCGCCCAGCGTGCGGGCAGCCCCACGCGTCGCAAATCCATACGCCAGCCCGCCTGCGAGCGACAGCGCGATCAGTACCGGCTGCATCGAGAACATAGTGAGCCCCAGCGTCAGCACTATATAGAGTGCCGGCACAGCCGGATGCGACATCGAGAATGCCGCGACGGGCCCGCCGCCAAACTCCTCTCGTATGTTATCCACGGGCACCCCCGTTCCCTCGCTCAAACAACAGCTCCGCAGCACCGCCAACGCCGCACGCACGCAGTGCAAACGCCACGCCGGCGGCGCAAGCCTCAACCGCCGCAAACCAATCGTTACGCGCTCGTCATATGCCTGCGGTATCATATTGCGCCGTGTATCGTTTCCAAACACACGTCTCTATAACGTAACAGGAGATCACATGGACGCAACCGCAATTATCCTCGCTGCCGGCGAGGGCACCCGCATGAAGTCGAACCACTGCAAGGTTTCGCACAAGATCCTGGGTAAGCCCATGGTCCAGTGGATCGTCGACGCTACCATCAAGGCCGGCTGCAGCCGCGTCGTGGTCGTCATCGGCAGCCACGCCGACGAGATGCGCGCCCTCATCGACGGCGCCTACGCCAACAGCGCCACCAAGGTCGAGTGCGTCGAGCAGACCGAGCGCCTGGGCACCGGCCACGCCGTAAAGGTCGCGCTCGAGGCCTGCGGCATCACGCAAGGCCCCGTCGTCGTGCTCAACGGCGACCTGCCGCTCATCACCGCCGACACCGTCGCCAAGTTCGCGCAAACCGTCGCCACCGGCGAGCTCGCCTGCACCGTCATGACCATGACCCCGCCCGATCCTTTCGGCTACGGCCGCATCAAGCTGGGCGCCGATGGTCAGATCGAGCGCATCATCGAGCAGAAGGACTGCACGCCCGAGCAGGCCGCCACGCTGCTGGAGTGCAACGCCGGCTGCTACGCATTTGACGGCACGCAGCTCGCCGCCCACATCAACGAGATCGGCAACGACAACGCGCAATCCGAGTACTACCTGCCCGACATGCTCGAGATCCTCAAAGGCCACGGCCAGGCTGTCTCCATCTTCCACTGCGACGACTACCGCGACGGCCTGGGCGTCAACAGCCGCATCCAGCTCGCACAGCTCACCGCCATCGCGCGCGACCGCATCAACGAGCACTGGATGGCCGAGGGCGTTACCTTCATCGACCCCACACAGGCCTGGATCGGCCCCGATGCCGTTATCGGCCGCGATACCGTCGTGTGGCCGCAGACGCACCTGATCGGCCACGTCACCGTGGGCGAGGAGTGCCAGCTCGGTCCCAACAGCCGCTTCACCGACACCACCGTCGGCAGCGGCTGCACCATCGATGAGACCATCGCCATTGAGGCCGTCATCGAGAACGGCGTCGACTGCGGCCCGCGCGCCTACCTGCGCCCGGGCACCCACATGCTCGACGGCTCCAAGGCCGGCACGCACGTGGAGATCAAGAAGTCCACGATCGGCGAGGGTTCCAAGGTGCCCCACCTGTCCTACATCGGCGACACCACCATGGGCTCCGGCGTCAACGTGGGCGCGGGCTCCATCACCTGCAACTACGATGGCGTGCACAAGCACAAGACCGTCATCGGCAAGGACGCCTTCATTGGCTCCGACACCATGATGGTCGCGCCCGCCCAGATCGGCGACGGTGCACTCGTGGCCGCCGGCTCCGTCATCACCGAGCCGGTCCCGGCAGACGCGCTCGGTCTGGGCCGCGCCCGTCAGGTAAATATTGAGGGCTGGGCCGCCGATTACCGCCGCCGCCTGCACGAGGACGACGAGGTATAACGTTTTACCAAGCACAAAAGGAGCTGCTCCATGGGGGCGGCTCCTTTTTCTATCGTGACCTGCGCAACCGGATGAGTGGTCGGTTCGTGTCCGTTGGCGGTAAAGACGTTATCAAGACCCGATAAACCCCGCCGCGCGGTTACAATGCAACAAGGCATCTATATGGCATTCGATGTATAAAGGAGAAGGGTAATGCCGATTAATGATCCCGAGAAGTCGGAGAATATGCGCAAGTCCATCCGCGTGTATTCCGGTTCCTCCAACCGTCCCCTCGCTCAGAAGATTGCTGAGTACCTTGGGGTCGAGCTTTCGGGCCTTACGCTAAAGCAGTTCGCCAATGGTGAGATTTACGCCCGCTACGACGAGACCGTCCGCGGCGCCGACGTCTTCCTGATTCAGTCCGTGGCCGGCGGCAACGTCAACGACATGCTCATGGAGCTGCTCATCGCCACCGACGCTGCCAAGCGCGCATCCGCCCGCTCCATCACCGCCGTTATCACCCACTACGGCTATGCCCGCCAGGACCGCAAGGCCGGCCCGCGCGAGCCCATCACCGCCCGCCTCGTCGCCAACCTGCTCGAGCGTGCCGGCGTCAACCGCATCATCACCCTCGACCTGCACCAGGGCCAGATCCAGGGCTTCTTCGATATCCCGGTTAACCACCTGTCCGCACTGCCGCTATTTGGCCAGTACTACAACGACATGCACTTCGACACCGACAACCTGGTTGTCGTCTCCCCCGACGTGGGTCGCGCCAAGGCCGCCAAGAAGCTGTCCGACATGCTCGGCTGCGACCTGGCCATCGCCCACAAGGGCCGTCCGCGCCACAACGCCGCCGAGGTCATGGGCATCATCGGTGACATCAAGGGCAAGACCTGCATCATCAACGACGACATGATCGACACTGCTGGCACCCTGTGCGCCAACGTCAAGGAGCTCAAGGCTATGGGCGCCGGCGACATCTACGTCTGCGCCACCCACGGCATCTTCTCCGGTCCGGCCATCGAGCGCCTGAACGATGCCCCCATCGTCGAGTGCGTCGTCACCGACGCCATCCCCGTCGAGGTCGGCGGCAAGATCAAGACTATCTCGGTCGCCGAGGAGTTCGCTCAGGCCATCTCCGCCGTTTACCACGAGGAGCCCGTCTCCACGCTCGTCGGCGGCGACTTCGCGCTGTAGTCGCATCGTCCTTGCAACCCGGCGCATCGCCGCCGGAACAGAAGAAACCCCCGCGCTCCCCCTTGCTTCG
>CALLSU010000031.1:0-9141 GCA_938011935.1 uncultured Collinsella sp. | reverse complement strand
TCTGGGCATGGTGTTCCAACAGTTCAATTTGTTCCCGCACCTGTCAGTCAAAAAGAACGTCATGCTTGCGCAGCAAAAGGTACTCAAGCGCAGCAAAGAAGAGGCCGAGCAGATCGCCATCGAGGAGCTGACCAAGGTTGGCCTGTCCGAGCGCATTGACTTTATGCCGAGCCAGCTCTCGGGCGGTCAGCAACAGCGCGTGGCGATCGCCCGCGCCCTGTCGATGAACCCTCACGTCATGCTCTTTGACGAGGCCACGTCGGCGCTCGACCCCGAGCTGGTTCGCGACGTTCTGGGTGTCATGCGCGACCTGGCACGCGACGGCATGACCATGATCGTCGTGACGCACGAGATGGGCTTTGCCCGCGATGTCGCCGACCACGTGGTCTTTATGGACGGCGGCGTTATCGTGGAGGAGGGTACGCCGAGCGAGGTCTTCGACCACCCCAAGAGTGAGCGCACCAAGGCGTTCTTGGGCAATATCTCGTAGCGGCGCGTCGAGGTTATCGATATAACAAACGGGGATCGGATGTGAATATCCGGTCCCCGTTTTTGTTTGGGCATGAGCGACTGTTGTTGTACGGTACTCGGCTGTCAGTTGCCTTGCGACTTTCTGACTGCTTCGTTAGGCCAGCTCCGCTCCCAGGGCTTTGCAGGCCGCTTCGCCCTCGTCGTCGGGTGCGTCGTAGCAGATGACGGAATCTACGACGTTGACGCCGGCCTCGTCGGCGTCGGCCTTCCAGTTGTCCATCCACTCGCCCTCGGCCCACGAATAAGAGCCAAAGAGGACGACCTTCTTGTCGCCGAGGGTCTCCTTGACCTCGTCCCACATCGGCTGGAACTCATCGTACTCAAGCTCCTCGGAACCCATGGCGGGGCAGCCGAAGGCAATGGCATCATAGTCGGCGGCCTTGTCTGCGGAGAAGTCGGCGCAGGAGATGACCTCTGCCTCGGCGCCGGCATCGGTTGCGCCCTCGGCAACGAAGTTTGCCATGGCCTCGGTGTTGCCAGTACCGCTCCAGTAGACGACTGCGATCTTGCTCATATGTTTTCCTTTCGGTTGTGCGGCGTGCGGCCGCGTTTTGTATGCTCTATCGGGTTGCCTGGACAAGTTGTTCCAGGGTGCAGCCCTGTTGATAGATGTAGGTAAGGTATTGCGTACATGCACGATAGGAATCGAAGGTCGTGAGCGCCTGCTCAACGTTTGTGTATACCTTCCATGCGCCAAAGACCTTATAGTTTTCTCCGTGCTGGACGATAAACTGATGGACATCTTCGTAGGGATAGCCCAAAAAATAGCCAATTTCGTGGGGGAACTCACACATGCACCCCGTATCGCAGTGCCTATTTCGCGCGAGTGCGCAGACGCTGCCGTCATAGGCGCTTTCTGCGGCATTGCTGCTTGCCAGCGTGATGCGCGCGGCAAGATGCACTAGGGATGCGGGCAGGTTGTGGACATCGTAACCTTCGGCGGCAAGCGCCGTCGTGGCGCGGGGGTCGGAGAGGTATCTCATGAGGTCCGCAGGGCGGTACACATAGATGAGCGCTCCGCAGGGGCGCCAGACCAAAACGCTCATATGGATTCCGAGTGGCTGGAGCTCGCGGTTGCATTGGGCTATGACGGCGAGCAGGCGTGAGCGTCGCTCTTCGATATGGGCGGCGCCGGGTTTTCCGTTTTGGTTGGCGTAAACGCCGGGATAGGTAAAGAGCGAAGCCGGCTTGATACCTGCGAGCGTAGGGGAGCAGTTGCGCACGACAGCCGTTTGGTATGTTGGGATGTCAATGGTTCGAGTCACGATGCTCCTTTCGGGTCCTCAGTTGTTAGCCTAGGAAAACTTATACACGAAAGTAAGCCATGGTCAACAAAAAAGTTTGAAGAGGGAAACTAATTGACCGAACAGACATGATTTTGGGTTAAGATGGGGACACCCCATGGGGGTATCTAGATAGTGCTACTTGAAAGGGGAGCGCATGAGCGACTTGCTCAACCCTGCGAATCTCATCGTGCTGGCCGTCATTGCCGTCGGCATGTTTTTTGGACTGCGTCGCATTGCCGCTTCGACACACGGGAAGAGTTGCTGCAGCGATGGTACGAGCGGCAAGAAGGCCAAGAAGGTAGTGGTTGCGGATACCGATCCGTCCCACTACCCCTATAGCGATGAGCTGCTCATCGGCGGCATGAGCTGTGACGGCTGCGCTCAGAACGTAGCCAATGCCCTCAATGCGCTGGATGGCGTGTGGGCAACGGTGACGTATGCGGACCACACGGCACGCGTGCGCTCTAAGCAGCCGGTTGATCGTGGTGTCCTCGAGACGGCTGTGAAAGACGCGGGCTACTACGTCATGACGCTGTAAGCGCCGCCCTGGATGCGCTTCCTTGGCTAGGCTCGTCCGCGCAGTTCGATGTCTTGGATGTCGTCGAAGTCGATGGCGATGTCTCGGAGTTTGAGGAGCTTGAAGGCGGGGAGCGCCTCGTCGAGGATGCCGGTGCGGCTGCGATAGCCGTATGTATCGTAATAGGTGACACGAACCAAGTCGCCACGTTTGAGACCCTCGAGCTTTTTAGAAAGCGCGAGGGCTTTTTCTTCCGTGAGCTCACGTTTTGGCTCGACGGTGATTTCCTGCTTGCGCACGAGTTCGTAGTATCCCGTGAGGGCGGCAAAGGGCATAAACTGCGCGGCACGGCCGGCGCGGACGGCGCCGTTGGCGGTGAGCTTGGGGTCGGCGGATCGACGTCTTCCCTCGGGGTCCGCTAGACGTTCAAAAGGCGTCGGTGGCCGCATCGGCTGTTGTTGGGACTTAGGCACGATGTCCTCCTACCTGATCGTTGCGTTCGCGTGCGGTGGCGCCAGCGGTAAAGCTCAATCCTTTGACCAGGGCGTTCTTACCGTACTTGCCTTTCACGGCCAACACGGCGCGTGCCAGGTCGCGTTCACGCTCGTCGGCCTCGACATCGCTAAATAGATCGATGGTGGCAAATTCCTCGGGCATGAGGTTGCCAAATCCCAGGTTGATGCGCTTGACCGGTCGTTTGGGATCGACAGTCTGCGCCCAGAGCTCATCGAAATAGCCCATGATTTTCTTAAACGAATTGGTGCGCTCGGGCAGCTTTCGCGAGGCGTTAGAGTGTGCAAAGAGTGCGGCGTAGCCACCGCGCGGTTTACCGCCATGCTCTCCCACAAAGATGCCATCGATTGCCTGCGCCTCACGTACCAGTCGGCGCCGTTCGTCATTGCGCTGGACGGGCTTGGGCGCACGGGGTGCGAGTTCGGGGCCGGCGGTTGCGGTGGGTTCGATGCTCGACGTGCTCGAACGCAGGTGCCCGCATCCGTCCACATATTGCGCTGTGCCGCTGGCGTCGAGGCGGCGTATGTCGGCGCGCTCGCTCGCGTAGCCTACAAAGAGCGAGATGCTGTCGCACACCACGTGCTTATCGACTAAGTCCAGCACAGCGTTGTCGACCATCTCACGCAAGACGGTGTAGGCCTGTTCGTAGGCATAGCCTTTCGAGAGTACCTGTCCTGTGGTAGTTGAAGTTGCTTGCGGGCGATAGGCTTGGATATCGGCGATAGTTGTCGGCTCGCACCCAAAGGCGTGGTCGATGAGATACTCGGCATTGACGCCGAGCTCGTCGTAAAGCAGGTTTTCGTCGAGCGCCGCGACGCCCATCAGATCGTAGACGCCGTATTTTTCGAGTCGTGCTGCCACGCCGGGCCCGATGCCCCAGATGTCGGTGATGGGACGATGGGGCCAGATTTCCTTACGAAAGGTCTCGTCGTCGAGTATGCCGATGCGGCTGGGTACGTGCTTGGCGGTAATGTCGAGCGCTACTTTGGCCTGGAATAGGTTGGGGCCGATGCCGACCGTCGCCGTGATGCCGGTGCGCGCGAGGACCTCGTCACGCAACATGCAGGCAAAGTCTTTGGCGTTGGTATGATAAAGGTCTAGATAGGGCGTCACGTCGATAAAGCATTCGTCGATTGAATAGACGTGAATGTCTTGCGGGCTCACGTATTCCAGATAGATACCGTAGATTTGCGCCGATACCTCCATGTAGTGCTGCATGCGCGGTACGGCCTTGATGTAGTCGATGCCGTCGGGAATCTCGAACAGACGGCAGCGGTTATGGATTCCGAGGTCCTTCATGGCTTGTGTGATGGCGAGGCAGATGGTCGTGCGTCCGCGCGATTCGTCGGCAACGACCAGGCACGTAGTGAGTGGGTCGAGTCCGCGGTCGACGCACTCGACGCTAGCGTAAAACGTCTTGAGGTCGATGCAGATATAGGTGTGACGCTCGTGCCCCACGCGTCCTCCCATCAAACACATGTTCTTAGCGAATACTTGTTCGATAATACCCGCTCGTCCGGACATCGTCAAAACCTGCCAAAAAGGGACTGGTTTGTTTTGGCGGGTATGGTCGTGCGGCTGCATCGGGTTTTTTAACGCAGCTCTAAAGAGTGCGAAACAGCTCGGAAAATCTCGCTTCGTAGCATGAGCCTAACGATCGATACCACCATAAAGAACGGAAGGGTTGTGGGGATAATGGTCAACTATGGGTTTGGTATGCCGACGCGCTTGGTTGCGGATGGGGATGTGGCTCGCTGGTGCGGGCGATTGGTTGCCCACTATGGCGGCACCAAGGCACTGGTCGTGCTGGGCGGTGACAAGCATACGCGCGATGAGCTTGTCTCGGCGGCACTCGGCTCGGTTGATCGAGCTCTGCTCGAGCGCGTGCTTTTCCGCTGCGGTTCGGTTGAGGGCGACGGGGGAGACGAGCTGATCGACGAAGCCGTGGCCCTGGCGACCGACGAAGGCGTGGACTTTGTCTTGGCGATCGGCGATGCCGATACGGCGGGCTTTGCGCGCGAACTCGCTCGTCGCATGGCCGTGCTCGATGCCGGCGAGGACGGCTTTGTGCCTTATGGATGCATTGTCTCGGAGGGCAAGGTGCCTGCCGTCGTGGGCGCCGGCGAGGTTCCCGTTTTTGCCATCATCGCGCCCGAACTGCTGGGGGGCATCGGGTCTCCTCTGCGTGAGTTGCTCGGTAGCGTCTGCGCCGCGGCCTAATATTTGGCATAAAGGATGGGTTATTTTTGGTTGGCAAAGCGTTTGACCTGCCAAAATAAACCTGTCCCTTTTTGGTCGGTTGCCGTTTGGGGGCCGATTGGCAACGCTCGCTGATTATAGTCTTGACCTGCGCTAGAATAGTGGCATCTGAATGTCCGGGCGCATGGAGGCGTGCGCCCGTATGCTGAGGAGGACTCTATGGCAACTGTTGCCGCACCTATCGATGCTACGTCGACTGCCGCTTGGAGGGCGCTCGAGGCTCATCAGGAGAAGCTCGAGGCCGAAGGTATCGACCTCAAGGCCTGGTTCGCCGCCGATGCCGAGCGCGTGAACAAGCTGAGCTTTGACGCCGGCGACCTTCACTTCGATCTGTCCAAGAACCTGGTGACCGATGAGACCGTCAAGCTGCTGTGCGATCTTGCCCGCGAGGTGAAGCTCGAGGAGCGCCGCGACGCCATGTTCTCCGGCGAGCACATCAATACCACCGAGGACCGCGCCGTTCTGCACACCGCGCTGCGCCGCCCGGCAACCGAGAAGGGCCAGCTCATCGTCGACGGCCAGGACGTCGTCGCCGACGTGCACGAGGTCCTCGACCGCATGTATGCCTTCGCCGAGCGCGTTCGCTCCGGTGAGTGGAAGGGCGTTACCGGCAAGAAGATCGAGCACCTGGTGTCCATCGGCATCGGCGGCTCCGACCTGGGCCCGGTCATGGCCTACGAGGCTCTGCGTCCCTACGCCGACGCCGGTATCGACTGCCGCTATATCTCCAACATCGACCCCAACGATCAGGCAGAGAAGCTCAAGGGCCTCGATCCCGAGACCACGCTCGTGATCATCGTTTCCAAGACCTTCACCACGCTTGAGACCCTCACCAACGCTCGCGAGGTCAAGACCTGGATGCTCGAGCAGCTCAAGGCTCAGGGCGCCATCGACGGCTCCGAGGAGCAGAACGCCGAGGCCGTGGCAAAGCACTTCGTCGCCGTTTCCACCGCACTCGAGAAGGTCGAGGCCTTCGGTATCGACCCCGCCAACGCCTTCGGCTTCTGGAACTGGGTCGGCGGCCGCTACTCCGTCGACTCCGCCGTGGGCCTGTCGCTGATCGTCGTGCTCGGCCCCGAGCGCTTCCAGCAGTTCCTCGAGGGCTTCCATGCCATCGACGAGTACTTCTGCAACACGCCGCTCGAGAGCAACGCCGTCGCGCTGATGGGCCTGCTCAACGTCTGGTACGTCAACTTCTTCGGTTCCAAGAGCCACGCCGTGCTTCCGTACTGCCAGTATCTGCACCGTTTCCCGGCCTACCTGCAGCAGCTCACCATGGAGTCCAACGGCAAGCACGTCCGCTGGGACGGTAGCGCCGTGACCTCCGACACCGGTGAGATCTTCTGGGGCGAGCCCGGCACCAACGGTCAGCACGCCTTCTACCAGCTGCTGCACCAGGGCACCGTGGTGGTCCCGGCCGACTTTATCGCTTTCGCCAACACTGCCAACCCCGCAACCGACAGCGGCCAGGATGTCCACGAGCTGTTCCTGGGCAACTTCCTGGCCCAGACCAAGGCGCTCGCCTTTGGCAAGACGGCCGACGAGGTTCGTGCCGAGGGCACGCCCGAGCAGATCGTCCCGGCCCGCTGCTTTGAGGGCAACCGTCCGACGACCTCGATCTTCGGCGACACGCTGACCCCGTTCGCACTCGGTGAGCTCATTGCCCTGTACGAGCACATCACGTTTGTCGAGGGCACGGTCTGGGGCATCGACTCCTACGACCAGTGGGGCGTCGAGCTGGGTAAGCAGCTTGCCAAGCAGATCACCCCTGCCTTCCACGACGACGCCGCCAAGGCCGAGCAGGACGCTTCGACCCAGGCGCTCATCGAGTTCTACCGCGCTCACCGTAAGTAGTCTTTACGGCCGAGCTGGCTTATGGCTGAAAGGGGCCCGTATCCGTTGGGATACGGGCCCCTTGCTATTTGGATAGGATGGAATGTATCGGGAGGCGCCTCGACGGGCATCGCAATCGTCGAAGGCGCGCCGTTCATGTTCGGGACAATATGCTTTTTTACCCGTTGCAGACAGAGCCGCCGTGGGTGTTCTGTATGATGGCTCAGACAAGGTTGTTCAATGATAGGGAGGCATATATGGCAATCAAAGCCATCGCAATGGATATCGACGGTACACTCACCAACGACCAAAAGGTCATCAGCCCGCGTACGCGCGAGAAGCTGCTCGCGGCGCAGGAGTCGGGCATTAAGCTCATCTTGGCTTCGGGCCGTCCCGCATGGGGGTTGCACGCCTTGGCGCAGGAGCTCGACCTTCAAAACCATGACGGTCTGCTAGTTGCCTTTAATGGCGCGCATGTGGTCGACGCTCAGACCGATGAGGTCCTTTTTGACCAGGCCATGCCGGCTGACGAGCTGCACCGTCTGATTGATCATCTGCGCAATTTCGACGTGATCCCTATGATTTCGCTCGGTCGCGATTTGCACGTCGAGGACTCGTACCATTGCATGATCACGCTGCCTGACGGCTTGCAGAAGAATATCGTCAAGTATGAGCGCGACGCGTGCGATCTTAAGATTCGCGAGGTGGAGAGCCTGCATGAGGTCGCTGATGCTTATCCCGTGGACAAGCTACTCACTGCGGGCGACCCGGCCTACCTGCAGGCGCATTACGAGGAGATGTATGCGCCCTTTAAGCAGACGCTTTCGGGCATGTTTACGGCCGACTGGTACTTTGAGTACACGGCGCCCGGTATCGACAAGGCCCGTGCGCTCGAGGGTGCCCTGCCCAAGCTCGGCATCGATGCCAGCGATGTCGTATCGTTTGGCGACGGCCAGAACGACAAGTCCATGATTGAGTGGGCCGGCACGGGTGTAGCCATGGGCAACGCCGTCGATGAGGTTAAGGCTGTGGCCCAGATGGTGACCGCCAATAACAACGAAGATGGTATTGCGGTGGCGCTGGATAAGCTGCTGGGCTAGAATCGCCGATTAATGCATGATTCGGGCGCCTGCTCGCGGGCGTCTTTTTGTTAGGGAGGGTGCCGTGTCCGCATTTCCGTTCGACGCCGTTATCTTTGACATGGACGGCGTCATTGTCGATACCGAGTATTACTACTTGGGCGAGACTGCCGCGTTTGCCAAGGAGCTGGGGCTTAATCTGACTCAAGAGGAGTTGAATGGGCAGGTCGGTACCTCCCATCAGTTCTTTCTGCATATGCTGGTCGATTGGTTTGAGCGCGCCGGTAAGGGGCATTTCACTGGCGAGGAAGCGTTGGCCCGTTGGGACGAGTGGGCGCATAAACGTCCGCGCGACTATCAGGCTTTGATTAACCCAGGCGCCGTGGATACGATTCGAGAGCTGCCGCGCCGTGGCGTTCGCGTGGCGCTTGCCAGCTCGTCTCCCATGGTTAGCATCGAGGAAGTGCTCAACGCATGTGGGCTGTCGGATGCCTTTGAGTATGTGGTGAGCGGCGAGCAGTTTAAGGAGAGCAAGCCCGAGCCCGACATCTACCTGCATGCGCTGGATCTGCTGGGGCTGCCCGCGAATCGCTGCTGCTGCGTTGAGGATTCCGTTCCGGGCATTACCGCGGGTAAGCGAGCCGGCCTGACGGTCATTGCCAAGCGCGAGGAACGCTTTGGCTTTAGCCAGGATGCCGCGGACAAGATTATCGACCAGCTGCCGGAGCTGCTCACGCTTTCTTAGGAGCGCGGTAGTTGCGCGTTTTTCGGGTCTGATGAGTAAATACCCGACATTTTGGTGCGGCAGCAAGCATACTTAATGCTAATGCGGGCTTAAGGGCTTGTTGAATGCCCTTAAGCCCGTTTTAGACGTAATTGTGCTGGGAGAGGGTATATGCCACCGACTGAAGGGCTAACTGACGGTAAAGCAGCGATACCGCTGTACCAACAGGTTATCGATATCATTAAAAACGAAATCAGCTCCGGTGCCTACAAGGCGGGCGCGCGGATACCCAACGAATTCGAATTGGCTGAGAGCTATAAAGTTGGCCGCGTTACCGTGCGACGCGCTATTGAGGAGCTCGTCCAGCAGGGCTATCTAACGAAACGGCAGGGGAAAGGC
>CALLSU010000030.1:0-45878 GCA_938011935.1 uncultured Collinsella sp. | reverse complement strand
CGCGTAACCAGTTGACGCTGCAAACCCGCCAGAGCGGCAATCTGCCTTTCAACTTCGGCGGCATGACCAGAAGGTCAATGCCGCCTCGTTTCAAGGCACCTTGCTCGCTCTGGCGGGTTTTCGCTGTCGGTGCCAAAACATCGGCGTTGCCTTGATTCAAACCTGCCAAAAAGGGACAGGTTTATTTTGGTCGGTATTATCTGGGCAAACGTGGCCGTCTATCGCGATGTAGTCGTTGGGGGCGTTCTTGTTTGACTAGTCGTTTAAGAACGTCCCCAACGACTACATGGCATGAGAGTGGATAATCTCCCGGTTTGAGCCTGCATTCAAGCTCAAAGTGGGAGATTATCCACTCTCATTTGTTCTGTGTCCGGAAATCCACGCTCGTTTCTACTCTGCCTACATTTGCAGGAACAGTTCGTGGAGGCGGGTGTCTTCGTCGAGTTCGGGGTGGAAGGTTACGCCGAGCTGGTTGCCCTGGCGGGCGGCGACGATGCGACCGTCGACTTCGGCTAGGGCCTCAGTGTCGCCGTGCACTTCGACGATGCGGGGCGCGCGGATAAACGTCAGCGGCACTTCACCGTCGATGCCGGCTACCTGCCCCTTGGCTCGAAAGCTGCCGAGTTGCCTGCCGTAGGCATTGCGCTCGACGAGTACATCCATGGTTGCCAAACGCGACGTGCCCTTATCGTCATGAGCGGCAAGGTCGTGAGCCAGCAGAATCAGGCCGGCGCAGGTGCCCAGGACGGGCATACCTTCAGCGATACGGGTACGAAGCTCCTCGAGCATGCCCAACTCATCAAGCAGTTTCCCTTGAACGGTAGACTCGCCGCCGGGAAGTACCAGACGGTCAAAGTTCTGCTTCAAATCAGCCGCCTGCCTCAGCTCAATACAGCGTGCGCCCAGCTCGGACAGTCTTGCCTCGTGCTCGGCAAAAGCGCCCTGGACCGCCAGCACGGCGACCGTTTGGTCTGCATAATCGCTCATGTGCGATCCTTTCTGCTGGACTAGCGCCCGCGCTCCTCCATGATGATCTCGATTTCGTCGGCGTTGATGCCCACCATGGCCTCGCCCAGGTCCTCCGAAAGCTCGGCGATGAGCTTGGCGTCGGTGAAGTTTGCCACGGCCTTGACGATGGCGGCGGCGCGCTTGGCGGGGTCGCCGCTCTTAAAGATGCCCGAGCCGACAAAGACGCCCTCGGCGCCCAGCTGCATCATCAGCGCGGCGTCGGCGGGGGTCGCGACTCCGCCGGCGGCAAAGTTTACGACGGGGAGCTTGCCCGTGGCATGGACCTCGCGCACCAGCTCGACCGGAACCTGCAGCTGCTTGGCTGCCTCAAAGAGCTCGTCGTCGCGCAGAGCAACAACGTCGCGGATCTGCTTTTGGATCTTGCGCATGTGACGCACGGCCTGAACGACGTCGCCCGTGCCCGGCTCGCCCTTGGTACGAATCATCGTGGCGCCCTCAGCAACACGGCGCAACGCCTCGCCCAGATCGCGGGCGCCGCAGACAAACGGCACGTCAAACTGGGTCTTGTCGATGTGATAGACATCATCGGCGGGGGAGAGGACCTCGGACTCATCGATGTAATCGATCTCGATGGCCTGCAGGACCTGCGCCTCGACAATGTGACCGATGCGACACTTGGCCATAACGGGGATGGAGACGGCCTCCTGGATGCCCTTGATCATCTTGGGATCACTCATGCGCGAGACGCCGCCTGCGGCGCGGATGTCGGCCGGGATACGCTCGAGCGCCATGACGGCGCAGGCGCCCGCCTCCTCGGCGATGCGTGCTTGCTCGGGCGTGGTGACGTCCATGATGACGCCGCCCTTGAGCATCTGCGCGAGTTCGCGATTGAGTTTGACGCGATCGGCCTTGCTGGTCTGTTCTGCCATGGTTGCTCCCTTGGTTGGCATGTACATTGCTTGACGGAACATCCTATCGGGGAGCTGGGTATGGCGAAATACTCAGTTTTCGAGATAATAACAAGGTCAGACTAATGCCAGATTGAATGATTCGATAAGGTCAGGTGATAGACCCATGCTTGACTACAATTTGGAAAATCGCGGCGAAGCATCGCTTTATGAGTATGTTTACCAGCAAATTCGCGATGATATTGTTGCTGGCCGTATTGCGGCGGGGGAGCATCTGCCGTCTAAGCGCGCCTTTGCGAGTCATTTGGGTATCAGTGTCATTACCATCGAGAATGCATATAGCCAGTTGCTTGCCGAGGGCTATATTTGCTCGATGCCGCGTCGTGGCTACTACGCGTGCGAGCTTCCGGATGCGCCGGTTTTGGCTTTTGCTGCGGGGGATATCGACCGAGATGCTGTCCCTGTTGGTCCCAGCGCGCATGATGCCATGGGGCAGGCAGAGCGATTCGACGCACTTTCTCCTTCCGCTTTGGAGGCGGCGCGGCTTTGGCAAAGTGCGCTACGGGCGACGCTGACGTCCGAAGACGAACGTGAAATCTTTTCGCCCGCACCGGCGCAGGGCACCGCTCGACTGCGACGTGCGATTGCGCACCATCTGCGCGGGACAAGGGGCATGAATGTCGACCCCGACAACATCGTTATCGGTGCGGGCGCCCAGCTGCTCGATACCATGTTGGTTCAGTTGCTTGGCGCGGACAAGGTGTATGCCGTCGAGGATCCAGGCTATTTGCGCTTGACGCGCATCTATCAGGCCATGGGTTGCGAAGTGCGGCATATCCCGTTGGATGCTGAGGGCGTGGACTTGAGCGCGCTGCAGAAAACCGGGACCGATGTCCTTCACCTGATGCCGTCTCATCAGTATCCGACCGGTCTTGTGACGAGCATTGCACGTCGCTATGCGTTGCTGAGCTGGGCCGCCGAGCGGCCAGGTCGGTATCTCATCGAAGACGACTTTGATTGTGAGTTTCGCCTTGCCGGCAAGCCGATTCCCGCGCTCGCGTCGATCGATGCCGCCCAGTCGGTTATCTACACCAACACGTTTTCGAAGAGCCTTTCATCGGCGTTGCGTTTGGCGTACATGGTGCTGCCCGATGAACTAATGGAGAGGTTTAAACGCAACCTTGGTTTCTACGCCTCGTCGGTAAGTTCTGTTGATCAGGTTGCCTTGGCGCGTTTGCTGGAATCGGGTGATTACGAGCGACATGTGAACCGCGTGCGCGCTCGTGCTCGTGGGGCGCGTGATGGCCTGGCGGCGCTTGTACGGAAAACGTTTCCGGCAGGGGAGGTTTCGATCGATCATGCAGACGCGGGCCTTTACTGCGTCGTGGCCGTGGAGTGTGACGCGGGCGGAAGCTCTTTTGCACGGGCCCTCACGCGCTCGAGCATCCCTTTTATCGATATCGGTGACTGTTTTTGGTGTGCCGATGGCGCATCTGTCCCTGAAAACTCAACTCAAATTCTTGTTCAGTATGACGATCTGAGTCCAAAAGTACTAACTACCTTGGAATTGCAGCTAATGGGGGGGCACTCTGCAACCTAAGTGAGTAGACTTTTAGCACTTTGGCGACCAGGCAGTTTTGTAACAAGCTATCTACCTGCGGTTTTGAAAAGCAGGATGACCGGCCTGCTCGGGATGTTCAAAAAAGTCTACTCACTTGCCGCGCAAAGCTCCTGCATGAGAAAAAATGGGGTTTTCAACAGGGCTTCGTCCAGCTCTCGACAAGCTTTTGGCCAGTTGGGGAGGGCTGTTGAAAACTTGGCAGTCCGTTCGGCGCCATTTTTGGTGCGTTCGCGCCAATGCGTGACTGACTGGGTTGAAATTCGTGTTTTCCTGTGCCTATGAAGGATCTACTTTGTGACATATCAGCTTTTAGGTACTGGCGTTTGCCTCCTCAAGTCCGCGCTTTGTGTCCGCCGCTTCCACGACCGGAAGAAGACCGGCAGCGATATGATCTCGCCCGCAACCCGACGGCTGCGGTCGCGCTCGGTTTTCCGTTGTATACATTGGTTCGGTCGAGAAACAAACGGACTTGTCCTGCCAGCATTAGGCAGCGGCTGTTTCTTGGTGAGCTTCCCAGGGAATCCGTGCTAGAAACGGAGCATGGGTTTTTGGTTACGTCTCCTCTGATGACGGCATTCATCATGTCGCGACATCTGACGGATCTCCAGCTTCTTTTCGTATTGGCGGAGATGTGCGGTTTGTTTGCGGTGTGTGCCCTGCCGGCGGCACTCGAGGCGGAGCTTTCGCGTGCAATTGATTCGGGCGCGATTTCGACAACGTTCGGTTGGGTGCGCTGCCCGTCCGAGGACGGCACCGCCTCAAATTTATGGCGTCGAGACGCTTTGGTTTTGGGCGGAGACCTTGACCGCTTTTGTTCAGATGTTTGCGGGATGCGTTACGGCAATAGATTTATAGCGGTATCGCAACTCGTTCCATTGGGTGCCGAGTCGCCTTTTGAGGTCGAGGCGTATTTGCTACTTGCACTGCCGCGATCCCTGGGAGGCGAAGGTTTTTGCGGCATAGAGCTTAATGTTGAAGTGATGCTAAGCACAAGTGCTCGAGCGATTGTGGGAAAGTCCCGTGTATATATCGACCTACTTCTTTCTTCGCCGGACGGAGCGCGACAGGTGGCCATTGAATGTCAGGGAAAGGCCTCGCACGGGCGCGCAGGGGACGGCTTGCGTGACGCCGATCGCATGACGGCGCTTCAGGCCATGGGCTACGATGTACTTCTCCTGACACACAGACAGATATTCGATGAGGATAGATTCCATGCGATCGTTAAGGCCATATGCAGGATGCTCGATGCTGAATATCGTGATAAAAGCTCAGATGAGCAAAGGGCTGAGACATTACTCCGGTCTGAACTATTCGTTGACTGGACAAAATTGGGAGTAATTGACGGAAAGATGCCCGTTAGACACAAAACAGCTCGATCGTGGACGGCTGCGGTTCTAAGTGAGTAGGCTTTTGGCACTTTGGTGACCAGGCCGTTTTGTAACAAGGCATTTACCTGCGGCTTTATAAAGTGATACGGATGGCCTGCTCGGCAAGTTCAAAAAAGTCTACTCACTTAGTTTTTGACGAGAAGCCGATGCCGAAGGCGGTCCTATTTCAGGGCGTTAACAAGTTCGTGAGGCACGAAGAAGGCCCGAACCATGCGGTCCGGGCCTTCTTCGAGCTAGAGGTTATGTCTCAGGCGGTTGGCTTAGCCAAAGTAACGCTTGAGCAGGCCGGCGAAAGCCTTGCCGTGGCGAGCCTCGTCGCGGGCCATCTCGTGCACGGTGTCGTGGATAGCATCGAGACCGGCGGCCTTGGCGCGCTTGGCAAGATCGGTCTTGCCGGCGGTGGCGCCATTCTCGGCCTCAACGCGCATCTCGAGGTTCTTCTTGGTGGAATCGGTCACGACCTCGCCCAGGAGCTCGGCGAACTTGGCGGCATGCTCGGCCTCCTCGTGGGCAGCCTTCTCCCAGTACAGGCCGATCTCGGGATAACCCTCGCGATGAGCAACGCGAGCCATGGCCAGGTACATACCGACCTCGGAGCACTCGCCCTCAAAGTTGGCGCGCAGATCGGCAACGATGTCCTCGGAGACGCCCTCCATCTTGGCGACGCCCACGACGTGCTCGGCAGCCCACTCGAGCTGGCCCTCCTCCTGCTTCAGGAAGCGAGAGCCAGGAACGCCGCACTGGGGGCACTTGAAATCCTCGGGCAGCTGGTCGCCGTCGAACTCTTCCACATAACCGCAAACGGGGCAAACAAACTTCATGATTCGATCCTTTCGATCGATGGCGATGGTGCGCTCGTCCGGTCCCGTAAGGGCCCTCTCCGGACGTGCGTCTTGACGAGTTCTATTATCCATAAATGAGACCGAATGTGAAGCCTATTAGGAATGATTTTTAATAAAACAATTTTGATATATGAAGATGTTGATTGATTAACGATTGGCAGGTCGTCTTTGACCGCCGCTGAGTACAATCGGTCGAGCAAATGTTGACCAATCAACAAATGAGGGAGCTTCCTTTATGCATCTAGCCCGCCGCGCCTGGTGCCGAACGTATCAAACGGTTTTTCGCATCGCATTGCCGGTGCTGCCCTATACCGAGCCACGCATTCTAGAACACGCTGAGGATGTGCCCGCAGTGCTTCAAAAGCGTTCGATACAGCGGGTTCTTATCGTGACGGATCCCGGCATTGCCCGTCTGGGGCTCACGGCACCGCTCGAGTGCGCGCTCGCGTCCAAGGGGATTGGCGTTGTGGTCTACGCCAAAACATCAGCGAACCCCACGGTCTCAAACGTGGAGGAAGCGGCGTCCCTGTACCGAGAGAGCGCCTGCCGGGCCATTATCGGCTTTGGCGGAGGATCAGCCATGGACTGCGCCAAGGGCGTGGGCGCACGCATTGCGCAGCCAAACAAGCCCATCAACAAGATGCGCGGCCTGCTGCGGATTCATCGTCGCCTGCCGCTGCTCATCGCCGTCCCCACCACGGCAGGCACGGGAAGCGAGGTCACACTTGCGGCGGTAATTACCGATGACGAGACGCACTACAAGTACCCCATTAACGACTTTGTGCTTATCCCGCGCTTCGCGGTGCACGACCCCGAGTTTACGTGCGACCTGCCCGCTTCCATTACGGGGCAGACGGGCATGGACGCCCTGACGCATGCCGTTGAGGCCTTTATCGGGCGAAGCACCACGCCCTATACGCGTAAGATGGCGCGACAGGCGGTCCAGCTCATCCATGACAATTTGCTCGAGGCCTATGAGCATGGCGATAACATGCGTGCGCGTCGCAATATGCTTTCGGCGGCGTATAAGGCGGGTGTTGCCTTTACGCGCTCCTATGTTGGATACGTTCACGCCATCGCACACAGCTTGGGTGGGCGTTACGGGATTCCGCACGGCTTGGCCAACGCTATCATCCTGCCGCATATGCTTCGCGCCTATGGCGAAGCTGCTGCTCCTAAGCTCGCCGATCTTGCTCGCATGGCCGGTATCGCGCCGGCTAACGCGCAGGACAGCCTGGCGGCCGAGGTCTTTATCGATTGGGTCGATCGAATGAACGCCGCCTTGGACATTCCCAAATATGTGGCGGGCATTCGCCGCTCCGACATTCCGCAGATGGCGGCGCATGCCGATGCCGAGGCCAATCCCCTGTACCCCGTTCCGCTTTTAATGGACCGCTTGGAACTCGAGCATATGTACGAAGTCGTCGCGGGTGGTATGTTTGAGGGCGAGAACTAGGAGGGTCCATGAACACCGAGGAAATTGCGCGCATCGTCGGCGACCAGCGCGCCTACTTTAAGACGCACGCCACGTTTGATGTCGATGCTCGACGTCGCGCCCTCGTGCGCCTGCGCGAGGCGGCGCGGGCACACGAGACCGATATCGCCCATGCGCTCAAGACCGATTTGGGAAAGTCGCATGACGAGGCCTATATGTGTGAGATCGGCACATCGCTTTCCGAGATTCGTCATCAGATCGCGCATGTGGCTCGATGGAGTCGTCCGCGCCTGCGTCCGTGTGACCTTGCCAACGCCGTGAGCGTGTGTAAGACGCAGGCCGTGCCCTATGGCGTCACGCTCATCATGGCTCCGTGGAACTACCCGTTTTTACTGACGCTCGAGCCACTCGCCGGCGCCCTTGCCGCGGGCAATACCGTGGTCATCAAGCCGAGCGCCTATGCTCCGGCATCGAGCGCGGTGCTCAAGCAAATCTGTGAAGAGGCATTTGATCCGCGCTTGGTGACGGTCGTCGAAGGCGGGCGTGCCGAAAACGAAGCGTTGCTCGATGAGTGCTGGGACAAGATCTTCTTTACCGGTAGCGTTCCGGTCGGCAAGCTCGTCATGGAGCGTGCAAGTAAAAACCTCACACCCGTGACGCTTGAGCTGGGCGGAAAGAGTCCCTGCATCGTGGATGCGACGGCTAACTTGAAGGTCGCGGCACGCCGTATCGCCTTTGGTAAATGGCTCAACGTGGGGCAGACCTGCGTGGCGCCCGACTACCTGCTGGTCGATGCGCGCGTGCACGACGAGCTGCTGGACCTCATCAAGGAGGAGGCCCGCCGCATGTTTGGCGAGCATCCGCTCGACAATGAGAATTACGGTCATATTGTCAACGCCAAGCATTTCGCGCGCGTACGCGGGCTGATCGACCCCGACAAGGTTGTGCTGGGAGGTACCGCGCGCGAGTCGTCGCTCAAGATTGAACCGACGATTTTGGACGGCGTGGCGCCTGAGGACGCCGTAATGCAGGAGGAGATTTTCGGCCCCATCTTGCCGGTGCTGTCGTTTGAGAGCCTAGACGAGGCCGAGACGTTTATTACGGATCGTCCGACGCCGCTGGCCCTGTATATCTTTAGCCAAGACCGTGAGGTTCAGCAGCGCTTTGTGCGTTACGTGCCCTTTGGTGGTGGCTGTGTTAATGACACCATTATGCATTTGGCCACGAGCCATATGGGCTTTGGCGGCATGGGGGCGAGCGGTATGGGACAGTACCATGGACGCGAGAGCTTCGATACGTTTAGCCACAAGAAGAGCATCGTGAACAAGGCAACGTGGCTGGACGTGCCGTTCCGCTATGCCCCTTACGCAAGCTGGAAGCGCAAGTTCGTGCGCATGTTTGTGCATTAGAATCAGATGACATAGGGATAAACAAAGTGGCCGCCCCCGCGTAAGCGAAGACGGCCATTTCTCACGATGAAAACGTGTATCGGAGTTGGCAAGACCCGCTGCCACGGGTGCCATCCGTGTTCCCATCTTATCTGCAAGCGTTCCGTTGCGCAAGCGTTGCGGCAAACGATTGAAAGACGCAGACAGGATGAATTTGTGTCCGCACGGGCCCGTAGACTTCTCAACTACGTTGTGGATGCTCGCTAATCGGTAATGGAGGCGCACGTGTTTGATGACGATGACCTGTTCGATCTGACAGACGATCCGTTTGAGTGGGATATGCTACTCGATGACGATGAGTTGGAGCAGGACCGTAAGAAGCGGCAGGGCAAGAAGACGCGGGATGACGCTTCGAAAAAGCAGGACAAGCGTCGCCGAGGTCTGTTCGGCGGGCTCTTTGGGTGACTGTCTCATCGCCGCGTCTGTATACTAAACAGGTCTTATACGCGTTGCGAAATGAGGACAGAGACGATGATGTGGTTTACCGCCGACCTGCACCTGGGCGATACGAATATCTTGCACGACATGGATCGACCGTTTGATTCGGTCGAGGAGATGAACCGCAAGGTCATCGATGCCATCAATGAGTGCGTGGCTGTGGACGACCGCCTCTATATCTTGGGAGACTTTACCTATCGTTTGCCCCTGGCGGAGGCGGTGCGCCTGCGCGAGCGCATCGAATGTCAGAACGTAACGCTCATCCGCGGTAACCATGACGGCGACTGGGAAGATCCAGACGCGCCGCACATTTGGGATGAGGTGCGCGATTATCTGGAGGTCGCCCCCGGTTACGCGAAGGGCCATCGCCTGGTAATGAGCCATTACCCCATGCTCAGCTGGAACGGCAAGGCGCGTGGCGCCATCATGTTGCACGGGCATATCCACAGCAGGGGAGACCGCACCAACGCGCGCAACCGCGATCGCGAGCGCCCGGTTCTGCGCTACGACGTTGGCCTCGATGCCAACAACTACAAGCCCGTAAGCCGTGACCAAATCCTAGGCTTCTTTGGACTGTAGCTGTAAGTGCAGGTAGAATGAACGCGCCGCGCGGATGGTCTGTGCGGCGCGTTTCAGTAGGAGCGATGAATCCATGAGGGCTATCCAGCGCATTAACCATAACGCTGCCATCTGCGAAGACGGCGCGGGGCGTCAGCTTATCGCGCTGGGTCGCGGTATCGGCTTTGGCGATATGCCGCATGAGGTCGACCTGGATGTCATCACGCGTACCTTTTACGGCATTGATTCAAAGTACCTGGCGTTTATTGATGAGGTCGACCCCGAGGTGCTGGAGTTTTCTGCTCAGCTGGCTGATATCGCAACCGGACAGCTTTCGTACGAATTGAGCCCTAACCTCCCCATTACACTGGCGGACCATATCCAGTTTGCCATTAAGCGCGCCCGCGAACACATGGTGGTGTCGTTGCCGCTCGAGCGCGATCTGGAGCAGCTGCATCCCATCGAATACCGCTTGGGCGAGCTGGCTGTTCGCGGCATCCAGAAAAGCTTCCGTGTGCGTATGCCCCGAAGCGAGGCCGCGGGCATTGCCATGTCGATTGTCAACGCATCGGTTAAGCCGAGCGAGCGGCGCGTGCTTGCCGAGCGGCACGAGGAGCGACTGCTCGATATGACGGTCGCGATTATTCAAGAAGAGTTGGGTGTGACGGTCGATCGCTCGTCGTTCGCCTTTGCCCGCTTTGCCACTCATGTGCGCTATCTGCTCGACCGCGTGGCAAAGAAAGAGCCGATCGATACCGAGAACTCCGGTCTTTACGACGTGCTCGTGGAGCAGTATCCGGCGGCATCGCGTTGCGCTCATCGTGTCAACGATCTGATTCAAGAGACCTTTGGCGAGCCATTGGCCCAAGAAGAGCTCGTCTATCTGATCATGCATGTGAATCGCGTGGCTTCTGTCCACTCGGATAAATAGGCTCTCTGGTATTTCCTTTCCGTCATGGCGACCGTTCGCGGGTCGTTTGCTACCGTTCGTCGGTAATCTGAGCCGCAACGAACGCATCTGCCGCATATACTCGCCGTGTGTTGGGTGTTACTCACGGCGCAGCTCCGAGAGGCACTACCGATTCTGTCGAGACCATTATTGGGTCTCTGTCGGTTGTGCGCGGGGCTTTTTTCATGTCGATCCACCCGGGAATCACATGCAATGAAATCTCTTGCCAACGGGCATCGCGCGCTGCGCAGGCGCGAGCGGAATCGTGTGTCTTGGTGCCATGAAGCCCCACGAGCCTTTAGTTGGAAGAGAAGGGATTCGACATGGCTGTCGATAACAAGAAGATTGCCGAGGACGTGCTCGCTGCCGTCGGCGGCGCCTCCAATGTGACGAACGCGACGCACTGCATGACCCGCCTGCGTCTGAACCTCAAGGATCAGTCCATTCCCAATGACGATGAAGTGAAGAAGATCAAGGGCGTGCTGGGCGCACAGTGGTCTGGCGGCCAGTATCAGGTCATCATTGGCCAGAACGTGCCGAAGGTCTATGACGCCGCCATTGCGCTGGGCGTCAAGGGCGAAGGCTCCATTGACGAGAACCTCGATGACGGCACCAAGGAGCCACTGACGGTCAAGACTGCGGGCAAGAAGGCCCTTAACTACCTGTCCAAGACAATGTGCATGACGATCCCCATTATCATGGGCGCCGCCATGTTCCGCACACTTGCCGTACTTTGCGGCGACGGCATGCTCGGTATCTGGTCTGCCGATTCTGACATCTACAACTTCTTCTACAACTGGATTTACAACGCCGGCTATTATTTCCTCCCTGTCTATCTGGGTTGGGCTGCCGCAAAGCAGCTCGGCTGCAGCCAGCCGCTCGGCATGATGCTCGGCGGCGTGCTCATTGCCCCCGAGTTCATGACGTTGGTCAACGCCGCTGCGGATTCTGGTGCTACGACCACGATGGTTTACGGCGTGCTCCCGGCTCAGCTGAACAACTATTCTGCGACCGTGCTCCCCATGCTGCTGTCTATGCCGGTGCTGATGGTCGTCGAGAAGTTCATGAAGAAGATCATCCCCGACATGCTCTCCACGGTGTTTGTGCCCGTGTGCACCATGGCTGTGATGACCCCCGTTTCCCTGTGCGCCCTAGCTCCGATTGGTTCCATTCTGGGCGACCTGGTCGGCAACTTTATGTTCGGCCTCGGAAACGCTGGCGGCATCGTCACAATCCTCTCCCTCGTCGCCATTGCCGCGCTTTGGGAGTTCCTGGTTATGACCGGTATGCACCAGGTTCTGATTGCCCTCGGCATTGTGCAGGTGCTCACCTCAGGGTCTGACTCCTGCGTTATGGTCGCGGGTGCTATCGCTCAGTTCGCCACGTGGGGCATGGCCTTCGGTGCCTTCCTGCGCCTTAAGGAGGTCGACGAAAAGGGCGCTATGCTTGGTTTCTCGCTCTCCGGCATTGTCGGTGGCGTGACGGAGCCCGCGCTGTATGGCTGCGGCTTTAAGTATACTCGCTGCCTGGGTGCCATGGTCGCGGGCGGCGCTATCGGCGGCCTGATCGCGGCTCTCACTAATGTGACCACGTATGTTTTGGGCGCAACTAATATCCTTGGTATTACAGGTTATGTTGCAGGCGGAACTGCTAATCTCGTATGGGGCTGCGTTGCATCGGGCACTGCATTTGTTGCCGCCGCTGCCATCGCCTACTTCTTTGGCTTTACCAAGGAGCAGCTCGACGAAGACGCTGCTGCCGCCAAAGCCTAAAGCATCCGTTCGGTAGGACAATTATCTGGGGCACTTGGCTGCGCTTCAAGTGTCCCTTTCCGTAGATGGGGGTCAATATGAAGCAATTGCTCATTCGTGCCGATGATATCGGTTATTCGTATGCCGTTAACCTGGGGATTGCCCGCAGTATCAATGAGGGCCTGGTGCGCTCGGCGGGACTTATGCCCAATATGCCCGAGGCCGAGCGTGGCTGGTCGCTCGTGGCGGATGCCGGCATTGCGGTGGGTCAGCATACCAACGTGTGCCTGGGCAAGCCGTGTGCCGACCCGGCGCTCATTCCGAGCATGCTCAACGAGAATGATGAGTTCCATAGCAGCCGTACCTTCCGCGATCATTTTAAGCGCGGCGAGGAGTTGATAGACTTCGACGAGGCCTGCATCGAGATCCGCGCGCAGCATGACCGCTTTGTCGAGATCGTGGGCCGCGAGCCCGATTACTTTGAGGCCCATGCCGTCATGAGCAAAAACCTTAACCGAGCGATCTCGGCGGTTGCTCAGGAGCTGGGCCTTAAGGAGCAAAAGGCGAGCTTCGACCCCGCGGCTGTGGTGCATTGCGGAGATACTGATCTGCGCATGGTGATGCGCTCGATGGAGCCGGGCTACGAGCCCAAAGAGGCAATCATGCAGACGGTTCGCGGGATGGTGGACGGCGAGACGGTCGTCTTTGTGTGCCATCCGGGTTATCTCGATCGTTTTATCCTGGAGAACAGCTCGCTCACGACCGATCGTACCAAGGAAGTCGATGCACTGATCGACCCCGAGCTTCGCGCTTGGCTCGAGTCTCAATCCGATCTTCGCCTGATCGACTACCGCGACCTGTAAGGACCCAAGTCACCACAAAGGGGACAGTTGCCTTTGTGGTGGTTCTGGCGCCGTTGCCATTATGGCAGCGGCGCCTTTTTTGTCCGTGCGGCGCGGTAGAGTGTAGGCGGTTGAAATTTGCGTCCATCGAGGAGCTGCTATGAACGAGATCAAGTGCCCGCATTGTGGCGAAGTTTTTAAGGTCGATGCGTCCGGCTATGCGGATATCGTCAAGCAGGTGCGCGATGCCGAGTTCTCGCGCGACCTGGATGAGCGCGTGAAGGCGGTCCAGCGCGAGGGCGAGCAGGCACTGGAGCTTGAGCGCTCGCGCTCGACGGCTGCTTTGCAAAAGGCAGAGTCTCAGCGCGACGCTCAGCTTGTCGAGCAGAAGAACGCTGCAGCTCAGCAGCTGGCACAAGAGGTTGCCAAGCGCGACGCTGAGCTTGCCGAGCTGCGCGCCAAGCTCGAAGGCGCTGCCGCAGAGCGCGAGAGTGCAAGTCAGCGCGCGGCGGTTGAGGCTCGTTCCGATGCTCAAAAGGAGAATGCCGAGCTTCAGCGCGAGATCGACAATTTACGTGCGCAGTTGGAGCGCAAAGATGATGAAGCCAGGCTTGCCGAGGCGGCGGCACGCAATGCTGCTCAAAACGACCTGTCCGCGCGCGACGCTCAGATTGCCGAGCTGCAGGCCAGGATCGCCGCGGCGGACAAGGCCCAGGAGATGGCGCTTGCCGCTGCCGCGGCAGAGTCGCAGCGTGAGCTCGATGCCGCTCGCAGCGAGGCCGAGCGCGCGCTTACTGACTATCGCGCGAAGGTGCAAGAGAAGTTTTCCGCCGCAAAGGCTCAGTCCGAGCAAGAGGCCGAGGGCCTGCGTGCCCAGCTGCGCGAGCAGGAACTGATGGCAAAAATGAACCTGTCAGAGGCGGTCGCCGCGGCGGAGCGAGAGCGCGATGAGGCACGTGCCAAACTGACGAGCGAGCTGGCGGTGCGCGATTCTCGCGAGGAGCAAGCCAAGGCGGCACACGAGCTCGAGCTTGCGCAGGCCAAGCGCGCGAGCGATGACCTGATTCGCTACAAGGATGAAGAGATTGAGCGCCTTAAGGACATGAAGGTTCGCCTGTCCACCAAGATGGTGGGCGAGTCGCTCGAGCAGCACTGCGAGACCGAGTTTAACCGTCTGCGCATGACGGCGTTTCCCAATGCGTACTTCGAGAAAGATAACGATGCATCCGAGGGCACCAAGGGAGACTTCATTTTCCGTGAGCGCGACGCGAGCGGCAACGAGGTCATTTCGATTATGTTCGAGATGAAAAACGAGAACGACGAGACCGCGACCAAGCATAAAAACGAGGACTTCTTTAAGAAACTCGATCACGATCGTCGCCAGAAAGGCTGTGAGTACGCGGTGCTCTGCACGCTGCTCGAGCCCGAGAGCGAGCTTTACAACGCGGGAATCGTGGACGTGAGCTATCGCTACGAGAAGATGTATGTGATCCGCCCGCAGTTCTTCATTCCCATCATTACGCTGCTACGCAATGCCGCCATGGGTTCGCTTCGCTATAAGCAGGAGCTGGCGGAGTACAAGCAGCAGAATATCGATGTCACGAACTTCGAAGCCAAGATGGAGAAGTTCAAGAACGATTTCGGCCGCAACTACGAGATCGCGAGCCGCAAGTTCCAAACGGCAATCGATGAGATCGACAAGACGATTAGCCATCTGCAGAAAACCAAGGAGGCGTTGCTGTCCTCCGAGAACAATCTGCGCCTTGCCAACAAGAAAGCCGACGATCTTACCATTCGCAAGCTCACGTGGGGCAACAAGACCATGAAAGCAGCGTTTGACGAGGCGCGCGGGGCCGCGACAGAGACGAACGATGAGCCAGCCGAGGCGGATTCGTATGAGGTCGAGGATGCCGAGTAGGGGATAGCGTATCGCGCAAAAAGCGGGGCCGCTGGCGATGTTGCCAGCGACCCCGCTTTGTTTCGTCCCATTGCGCCCGGCTAGTCCTCGAGCAGGTCCTCGATAAAGCCGACACGGTAGTTCTTGAAGATTACCTCGCCGCCGTCTTGCGTGGCGTCCAGATCGACATCGCCCATGATGCCAAAATCGTGGTCGCCATCCTCGTCAGCAAAGATCTGGTGCACGTGCCATACGTGCGCGGTCTTCTCGTCGGACTCGTCGATGGAAAACATCGCGGCGCTGCGGGCATCTCCGTCGGTGAGGATTTCCTCGTGCTGCTCGTGGTAAGCGTCGAGTGCTTTTTGCCAGCGGATCTCGCTCATGCCCCAGTCGTCGTCGAGCTCGCCCAGGTCGCGAACGTGCTCGCGGGCGGCAAGGGTCACGCGGCGGAAGAGCGCGTTGCGCACCAACAGCGTGCAGCCGCGGCGGTCCGCCACGACCTCGTCGATGCCCTGCGGCGGCGCAGCATCGAGGGCTGCCGGGTTGCCGGCGTTCTCCCACTCGTCCACCAGGCTCGAGTCCACCGAGCGCACCACAAAGCCGAGCCACGAGATAATGTCGCGCAGACGCTCGTCGCGCTTCTCGATGGGCACGGTGCGGTCGAGCGAACGGTAGGCCTCTGCCAGGTAACGCAGCAAAATGCCCTCGGAACGGTCGATGCCGAGCTTTTGAATGTAACCCTTAAAATCGCTCGCGCTTTCCAGCATATCGCGCAGGACGCTTTTGGGAGAGAGCTGGTAGTCGTTTGCCCAGGGCACTTCCTGGCAGTACTTGTCGAAGGCGGCGTCGAGCAAGTCCTCGAGCGGTTTTTCGTAGGTGACATCCTGGATGCACTCCAGGCGTTCCTCATATTCGACGCCGTCAGCCTTCATTTCGGCCATCGCGCGGTCGCGCGCTGCGCGCTCCTGAGCGCGCAGCACCTGCTTGGGATCCTCGAGCGTTGCCTCGACCATCGAGATCAGGTCCATGGTATAGGTCTCGCTCTCGGGATCGAGCAGCTCCAACGCGGCAAGCAAAAACGGCGAGAGCGGCTGGTCGAGCGCAAAGTCCTCGGGCAGGTCGACCGTCAGTGCGTAGTCGATGTCCGGCGCGGCGTCAGCCGGAGCGTCGGGTGCGGGCGGCACCTCGGTGCGCACGACGACGCCGGAATCGATGAGCGTGGCGAAGATCTCGTCGGCACGAACCTCGAGCTTAGCCTTTTCCTCGGGGGTCTGCAGGCTCGTCTCGATGAGGTCGTGTACGCGGGCTCGGGCATCGCCACCCTGCTCGACCACGCTAATCACCATGGAGTGCGTGATGCGCAGGCGCGGCTTGAGTGTCTCGGGCTGCGTCTCGATCAGGCGCTCGAACGTCTGCTTGTTCCAGGTGACAAAGCCCTCGGGGGCCTTCTTCTTTTTAATCTTGCGGAGCTTTTTGGGGTCGTCGCCCGCCTTGGCCATAAGCTTGGCATTCTCGATCTCGTGCTCGGGTGCCTCGGCGATGACCATGCCCTCGGTATCGAAGCCCGAGCGGCCGGCACGACCGGCAATCTGATGGAACTCGCGGGCGCGCAGACGACGCATCTTATAGCCATCGAACTTGGTGAGCGCGGTGAGCACCACGGTGTGGATGGGCACGTTGATACCGACGCCGAGCGTATCGGTGCCGCAGATGACGGGTAGCAGGCCCTGCTGCGCCAAGCGCTCGACCAGCAGGCGGTAGCGCGGCAACATGCCAGCATGGTGCACGCCGACGCCGCATCCGAGCAAGCGCTTGAGGATTTTGCCGAAGGCCGTCGAGAAGCTCGTGCCCTTGGCCGCCTCCTTGATGGCCTCGCGCTGCTCCTTATTGGCAATGCCAAAATTGGCGAGCGACTGTGCCGTCGCAAGTGCGGCATCCTGGCTAAAGTGCACGATATAGAGTGGGGCCTCGTCGCGGCGCATGGCGAGCTCGACCGTGCCCTCGAGGGAGGTCGTCACATAGTCGTAACTCAGCGGAACAGGACGCGGGGCGTCGACGACCAAGTCGCAAGCAGCGCCGGTGTGCTCCTCGAGTGAGGCGGCGATGGCAGTGACATCGCCGAGCGTGGCGCTCATGAGCATGAATTGCGTGTGAGGCAGGGTGAGCAGCGGCACCTGCCAGGCCCAACCGCGATCGGGGTCGGCAAAGTAGTGGAACTCGTCCATGGCGACGCAGCCAACATCGGCATCTTCGCCCTCGCGTAGTGCGTCGTTGGCGAGGATTTCTGCCGTACAGCAGATGACGGGCGCCTTGGTGTTGATATGCGTGTCGCCGGTGATCATACCGACGTTATCGCGGCCGAGCACCTGCACAAGGTCGAAAAACTTCTCGCTGACCAGAGCCTTGATGGGGGCCGTGTAATAGCAGCGTTTGCCCTGTGCCATGCCCATAAAGAGCATGCCCAGCGCGACAAGCGACTTGCCCGATCCGGTCGGCGTGCCCAGAATGACGTGATCGCCGGCGGCTAGATCCATGAGGGCCTCTTCCTGGTGGTCCCACAGCTCAATACCGCGATCGCTCGTCCATTCAAAGAAGCGCTCGAAGGCCTGGTCGGGCGTGAGCCACGGTTCGGGCTCGCTGCCGTCCTCGGGCTCCCACCAGGTGGGGGAGAGCGCACCGAGTGAGCCGAATTCGGCTTCGGTTCCCGTGCCGCCCGAGAATGAACTGGCGGCTCCGGCACCGGGGACGGTGCTGGCGGCGATATCTGTCGTGGTCTGTGCCATGTGTTTGCTTTCTCTCGCGATTGTCCGCCAACTATTATGGCGTAGCGTCGCATCGATGCGTTCGCAGGCAAGAAAATGCAGGAAATGGGCGTTCTGCCCAGCCGTTTAGTGTAGTCGCTAGCCAAGTGAGTAGACTTTTTGCGATATTGCGAGCACATGACTTTTGCGCAAGGGTTCTACCTGCGGTTTTATGTTTCGCTATGCGGGCTGTGCCTGGCTATTGCAAAAAAGTCTACTCACTTAGGTTTGAGGGTCGTTCGTCGGCGCCTACTTGCGCTTGTTTACCGACGCCGCGACCATCAGAGGCCCCTGGGATTCTTGCGGCAGGCGCTTCTTGCCCTTGCGGGCGCGGTTTCTAAAGTTCTCGACGGCCTCTTCCATACCCAGAGGTACATAGGTGAGCTCATCGAGGTTTTCGGTCAGGTAGCAGGCAAGGCTTTGCTCCTGCGCGCGGCCTGCCGCGAGCTGTTCATCGCTGGGCTGCACGCCGAGTGTGGCGCAAATGCCGTAGACGACGGCACCCATCTCGCGCGTGCGGCACTCGTACTCGGTCTCGGGATGCTCGGAATGGTCGCGGCGGACGTCGTCACTTACCCAAAGCGTGTCGTAGCCGGCCGCGGCAAACTGCCCCAGGGCGTAGTCGCGCAATGGCTTACTGTCGGTTCGCAGTGTGACGGTGGCGCCGGCTGAAAAGAGCGGGCGGTAGAGCATCAGATGGTCGACATGGACGAGTCTTTTTTTGGCGTACTTGGCCTTGGGCTGCGGCGTGGGAAAGTTGATGGTTATGGCGTCGAGCTCGCCTGCGGCAAACAGCTGCGGCAACGTTGCGGCGCCTCGGGGCAGGACGAGTGCGTTGGATAGCTCCTGCTCGCAGATTTTCTGTGCGGCATAGGCGATGCAGATGGGCTCCTGGTCCATACCGATAAAGAGCGTATCGGGTTCACGGTGAGCTCGCTCAACCAGATAGGTTCCCTTGCCGCAGCCCAGATCCAGATGAAGTCGGGTGAAGGGCGCGCCGCCGGCTGGCGCGCAAGCCTCGCGCCAATCTCCGGCATAGGCCTCGGGGTTCGCCTCAATCGCATCGGCGTAGCGCTCCAGGCGCTCCTCGAGCACAAAGTTCTTAGGCGTGCGAACGTGGACGGCTCCCATGAGGCTCCTAGGTCATAAGTATGGAACGCATAGCTGCGCGTTCCGTCAATGGGTTGAAAAAGGGTGGGCATAGTTTGCCCGGAAGTTGCGGTGCGGCTCGGCGGCGAGTCACCGATGCCTACAGACGCTTGAGGATCACATAGCGGTTGAGCTCGCCGCTGCGACCGTCGGCGTGGAAACGCTCAAGCTCGCGCACGGGGACCTCGCCGCTCTTGTAGAACGTACGGACGCCGCGCACCAGGTCGGTGATCTGCTGATCGTCAAAGTGATGACAATAGCGGTAGGCGTGGCGGTCGTTTTGCCAGCCAATGAGGTGGTCGCCGGCTTCAAACTGCGCGGAATCGTAACCCTCAAACGGCGGGGTGAGCTCGGCGCGGGCTTCGGCTCGAACGGCCTTGCGCGCCATGCGCTCGTCGTTCATAAACTCCCAAAAGCTGATGGCGATGATGCCGCCCGGGCGCGTCTGGCGTACCAGGGCGTCGAGCACGCGTACGCGGTACTCGCACGACGGCACGTGGTGCATAAAGCCAAAGCAGACCGAGATATCGGCGAGCGGGGCATCGAAAAGCACATCGGGCGTCTCGGCGGGGTTGAGCTTCATGAGGGCGTCGAGCGCATCGAGTTCCTGGAAGTGCAGGTTGGGAATGCGCAGGGCGTGGCCGTGGGCGTCTATTGCCAGATCTTGGCACGAGTCGACACCATAGAACTCAAACGGGCAGCTGGCATCTGCCGAGGGGTTTGCGCCGTCGACGCCCTTGGCGGCAAGTGCCCCGCCGGCGGCAAAGTTCTCGAATCGCATATTGCCGCAGGCAAGGTCGAAGACGCGGACGGGATGCTCGATCGTGGCCACATCGAGCTGCTCGAGCGCGATGTCCATGGTGCGCACCCAGCCGGGCCACGGGGCTTGGCGCGTATCGGAAAAGGAGGCGGAGTGCTCGCGATAGAACGTATTGTTGAGCTGGATGAGCGATGATGCGAAATCGCGGTTCACGGCGCGGAACTCCCTCCGATGGCGGTGCGGAATAAACAGTACGACCATACTACCGTTAACGCCGCAACGGGGACAACCGAGCTGTGGGTCATTGCTTTGTTTGGACACATTTCCGCAGCTCATATGTGCCCGCAACCGCCGGTTGTCAAAAATCTCACTAGAATAGGTGGCATGCTTTTGGCGGTGGCAGATAGATTTTTAACTGTGCAAGGCGCCTTAAGAAAAAATCGGTCCGGCGGCACGGCTGGCATCACATAGGAGGAACCATGAATGTAGAAACTGCGCAGCGGCTCGCCGACCTTCGTCGCAGCAAGGGTTTTAGCCAAGAAGGGCTGGCGCGAAAGCTGGGGCTGTCGCGCCAGGCGGTCAGTAAATGGGAGCGTGCGGAGAGCTCGCCCGATACCGAGAACCTGATCTCGCTTGCCAAACTCTATGGCGTGAGCCTGGACGAGCTGCTTAATCCGAGCGATGAGATTGAGGACGATATCGAGTTTGAGAACGAGGACCGCGCTCGTCAGCGCGAGGCCGAGGCGGCAGAGCGCGCACGCACCCATGAGGCGGCGGCACGTGCCACCGAGGCGGCAACACAGGCGAGTGATGCCGCCGCCAAGGCGGCGCAAGCGGCAAGCTGGAGTGCACAGGCCGCCAATGCCGCTACGGCGCAGGCGACGAGTGGCGGTGCGGTTGGCTCGACTCCGGTGAAGGGCCCGTTCCAGTCGTTCCCGTATTGGGCTGTGTGTTGGCTGCTGTTCTTTTTGCTGATGTTCCCGTTTGGTGCCGGCCCCTTTGCCGCGCTGATCTTCTTTACGATCCCCATCTATCACTGGGTGGCGCGTGCACTCGATGGTGATTGGGCGCGCGGGGATATTCAGGTTGGTTCGGCACCGGTGACAGCTAGGGCTCAGAATGTTTCCGCTTCGGTTGATGCTGGCGTGACTACCGCGACTACCGCTGACCCGATCGCCAAAGAGGGTGATGAATGATGAAGCTTTCGCATGAATCCAAGGTACGCTTGGGCGTTGGCATCGGAGCGTTTGTGCTCATCATCGGACTTGTCTTTGGTATTTCGCGGACTTTGATTCATTTTGATGGTCCGTGGGATCTCGACGATGTTGTACCCGGCTTGTCTGGTATGGACGATATGTTTGACGAGGACGATCTTTTGGATGGCGGTAACTATTCCGCTCGGCCTCAGCAGCTTTCGAGCACGACTTTTGACGAAGACGCGTTCCAATCGCTCGACTTGGATGTGACGTCGGGGACGGTCGAGGTTAAACGTGTCTCTGACGGACCGGTACGTGTCATCGAAAGCGGGCACGTTGCAAAGGGGGCATCTGTTTCCGATGCCGCCACTCAGAATCTAGCCAAGATCGAGGGCTCTACACTCAAGATTAGCCAGTTCGACTGCGATGACGAGCGCGCCCATGACCGTAAGGTCACCATTGAACTGCCGCGTGAGCTTGCCGATAACATGACGGGCATTACGGCAAACGTGGGGTTGGGAGACCTGACGGTCGCGGACATTGCGTGCCGCGACTTTGATTTGACGTTGGACTCGGGAGACGTCGCGTTTGCGGGCACCGTGACCGACACTCTGAATGCCGAGGTCGGTTTGGGCGATGCGACGTTCGGGCTCTACCAGGCTCCCGCGAAGTCGATGGACGTGAGCGTGGACTCGGGCGATGTGGAGATGACGGTTCCGAATTCTACGGGCTTTAAGGCGAGACTTACCGTGGACAGCGGCGACTTCGAGAGCGATTTCCTTCCGCTTGGCTACGATGGCGAGACCATTTTGAATCTTGAATTCGATAACGGCGATAAGTCTGCCACGTATCGTTTTAAGGTCGGTTTGGGCGACATGTCGTTTGATCCGGAGTGACAGACGGCTATCGAAGACTTGTAAACCATAGCTGCGCTGTTTGATGTAGGTGCCGGAGCCGTGACGGGCTCCGGCGCCTTTGCCTTTACAATGGGGTCATGGAACAGATTATTTTGAACATACTCGATGCCCTGCGTCGCGGCGAGACCGTGGACGACAAGGCACTCGTCAAACTGATACATGCCGAGGCGCGCCGTGAGGGTGCCGACAAGCGTGATCTGGCCAAGCGCCGTCTGCTGCCGTTTTACCAGCGGGTTAAACGCGAGGAGCCGGCTCGTTGGACTGCGTGGAATGTCGATGCCGATCTGGAACGCCAGTTGCTGCGAGTGCTGAGGATGAAGCCGCGTCGCACGGCTTCGGGCGTGGCGACCATTACCGTCATCACCAAGCCCTGGCCGTGCTCGGGCGATTGCCTGTTTTGCCCCAGCGATCTGCGCATGCCCAAAAGCTATCTGCACGACGAGCCGGCGTGCGCCCGTGCGGAGCAAAACTGCTTCGACCCGTATCTGCAGGTGAGTGCTCGTCTGACCGCACTTTCGCAGATGGGGCATGCGACCGATAAGATCGAGCTCATCGTGCTCGGTGGCACCTGGAGCGACTATCCGGAAGGCTATCAGACATGGTTTATGTCGGAGCTTTTCCGTGCGCTCAATGACGATGCCGTGGCCGGCGTGGCGGCCAATCCCATGCTGGCGCGTCCGGGTATCAGTCGTGCCGAGGCAGGGCGCCTGCTCGATGATGCTCCCGCCGACGCTCTTCCGTCGGTAGTGGCAGAGCGTCGCGAGCGCTATCGGGCCGCCGGCATTGCGACAGACGAGGCTGAGCTTACTGCCGGCGTTGCCGACGAGCAGGAGCGTGTGGATGCCGCCGTGGGCGGCTACAACCGCGCGGTGCGTCGTCTGTACGGCCCCGGTACGCCGTGGGGCGAGGTTGCCGAGTGGCAAACGGCAACGATGGAGGAGCTTGAGCGTCAACAGCGCATCAACGAGACGGCGAAGCATCGCGTGGTGGGGCTCGTTATCGAGACGCGCCCCGATGCCGTAACGCCACAGGCCCTCACGCTTATCCGCCGCCTGGGCTGCACCAAGATACAGATGGGCATCCAGAGTCTTGACCAGCGCCTGCTCGACATTAACGAGCGCCGTATTACGGTGGCACAGATCGAGCGAGCGTTTTCGCTCGCGCGCCTATTTGGCTTTAAGATCCACGCGCACTTTATGCTCAACTTGCTCGGCGCCACGCCCGAGGGGGACAAGCGCGACTACGAGCGCTTTATGACCGAGGGGGCCTTTATGCCCGATGAGGTCAAGGTCTACCCGTGCGCGCTCATCGAGGGCTCGCGTCTGGTGGGCTGTTACGAGCGTGGCGAGTGGCGCCCCTATACCGAGGAAGAGCTGCTCGATGTGTTGGCCGACGACATCGTAGTGACGCCGGCGTTCTGCCGTATCAGCCGTATGATTCGCGACTTTAGTTCCGACGACATTATGGTGGGCAACAAGAAGCCCAACCTGCGTCAACTCGTCGAGAACCGCTTGGCGGGCCGCGGAGAAGGCGCGGCGGTGCGCGAGATTCGCTATCGCGAGATCAGTACCGCGGGTGCCGACTTGGATGAGCTGTCTCTCGATGAGGAAGTGGCGTACGAGACGCCGGTGACTTATGAGCGCTTTTTGCAGTGGGTGACGCCGCAGGGCAAGATCGCGGGTTTTTTGCGGCTGTCGTTGCCCGACCGTTCGTTTGTTGCCGCGCACGCGGACGAGCTGCCGACGGGGCCGGAGGAGGCAATGATTCGTGAGGTGCACGTGTATGGTATGGCGGCACGCGTGGGGGATCAAGGCCAGGCGGCCCAGCACCATGGGCTGGGGCGGTTGCTGGTGGAGCGCGCATGCCATATTGCTCGGGACGCGGGGTATTCGCACATCAACGTGATCAGCGCGATCGGTACGCGCGAGTACTATCGCCATCTGGGTTTTTACGACCATGGACTCTATCTGCAAAAGGAGCTCTAGATGAACAAGCCGAGTGTTTCTGCCGGCGTCGTTGCCGGCGTTGCCCTGGGAGCTGCGGCGCTTGGAGCGGCCGCCGTCGCTGTTCATGTTGCCTGCCTGCAGGTTGCGCGAACCCGCAATGGGCTGGCGCGTGTGAAGCGCGTGCACGCTGAGAGCGGCGATGAGATTCGCGTGCTGGTGCAAGGCGGCGTCTACCAAAGCGCGAGTTACGTCGGCGAGCGTTGGGCAGAGCCCGTCTTTGCGTACTATCGTGCGTTTGACGACGTGTTTGAGGCCGAGGATGCAATGCGCGACGCTTATGGTCACGGCATCGACCGCATGCTTATGCTAGGTGGCGGCGGGTTTGCCTATCCCAAATTTGCGCTGATGTCGCACGAGGGCTTGCGCATGGACGTCATCGAGTATGACGGAGAGATAACGCGTCTGGCGCGTCGCTGGTTCTACCTGGACGAGCTGGAGCGCATGGTGGGCGATCGCCTGCTGGTGATTACCGCTGAGGCGCGTTCGTATCTGGGCGTGACGAGCGTGGGGCATCGTCGCTACGACGTGATCGTGAGCGATTGCTTTGGCGGTGCCGAGCCCGTACGCGAGCTGGCGACGGTTGAGGCGTTGCGTTTGGTGCGAGGCAGCCTGAACCCCGGGGGCATCTATGTTGCCAATATCGTGAGTGCGAACAGGGGGAGCGACGTGACGTTCCTGCGCGATTGCGCTGCCACGGCACTCGAGGTATTCGCCCACGCCTGGGTGGTCCCGTGTGGTGATACAGAGTTCGGCGGCGAGGAAAACTACCTGCTCATTGCCAGTGACGGCGACTATACCTTTGCCGAAGCCGCGCCCTTCGATGCCGACTTCCTCGGCACTGCTCTCCACGACTAGCGCGTCTCCCTGCGACCAGTCTGTTTGGAATGGGGATATTTTAGCTACTTCCTGGCCAAGCGCTGGCGGCATGATTTTTCTGGGACGGGGATTAAATAATCATTGGGTGCCGAATGATTATTTAATCCCCGTCCCAGAAAAATCATGCTCCGTTCCAAAATGACTGGTCTTAGGCGTGGTCGCGCCAGCTGAGGACGCGCTGCTTCATACCCTCGATGTCGAGCACGCCTTCGGCGAAGCCTTTGCGCACAAGCTCCTCGGGAACGTACTCGTCGTAGCGATCAAAATAAGGCACCTCGCCGGGATAGACGAGCTCGATGGGGTCGAAGTCCTTCTCAGCCTCGGCGGCGAGCACCTCAAAGAACGTCTCCTCATCGGCCTTCATCTTAAACTGCATAAAGTATGGACGCGACGGATCGAGCCCGCGAAGGCCCAGCTCCGCGGCGCATTTAATCTTGAGCATGCGCTCGAGCGCCAAAAAGGCGTAGCTTCCCAACCAGGGGAAGAGCACCCAGGTGTCGCCGCCCAGGTTAATGAGCGGCTTGGTTCCCGCGCCCGAAATCTCGGCGGTATGACGAGCCTGTGCAAGGCGTGCCCGTGCGTTGCCCATGAGGTACGGATATGCCGCGTGCTCGTTGAGCGCCTTGCGCATGCGCTCGAGTACGTGTGTATTGATGTCGCCGGGGCAGTCGCCAAAGTAGGCCGGCACACGGCCCTTGACCTGCGTGGCAAAGACGGTATGACGCTTCCAGTCCACTTCCTCGACAATCCAGCAGTGTCCGGCGATGGCGATGCGCTCACCGGGCGGTGGGGGATTGACGATCGTGCCCAGCTCGGCCGATTCGCTGCGAACGGTAAACTCCTCGTTTTCCTGGAACACGGCGTAGAACTTAAAGTTGTTGATGATGCGCTCGCCCGCGAGGCCCACGATGAGCCCACCGCCCTCGGTGACCTGGATGTGGTCGATCTTGATGAGGTGGCGCAGCAGTACGCGATAGTCATCGGCCGAGACGCGGTGGAAATAGCTGAGCGTGAGCACGCGCTGGGCAAGCTCGGCCGGTGTGAGCTCGCCGGTGCTGGCGAGCGTCGACATGGTCTGGTGATAGAGCAAACTGTAGGGGAGTCGATCGAGCTCGGGCGGCTCGACCCACTTTTCCTCGCGATAGAGTTGTACGAGAGCGATGCCCTGGAGGAGCTTCCACGGGATGGTCTCGGGCATCATCGTGCGCGGCTCGGGTTCCTCCTCGCGCATGATAAACCACATCTCGGGCGGAAGATCGCGGCGTCCCGTGCGTCCCATGCGCTGCAAAAAGGAGCTGACGGTAAACGGTGCATCGATCTGGAACGCGCGCTCCAGGCGACCGATATCAATGCCGAGCTCCAGCGTGGAGGTGGTGACGGTTGTCTGCGCCTGTTCCTCGTCGCGCATGAGCTCCTCGGCGGTCTCGCGCAGCGATGCCGAGAGGTTGCCATGATGGATAAGGAAGCGGTCTGGCTCGTGCCGGTTTTCACAGTAGCTGCGCAACATGGAGCACACGGCCTCTGCCTCCTCGCGCGAGTTGGCAAAGACCAGGCACTTGCGGCCGCGGGTATGTTCAAAGATGTAGCCCATGCCGGGGTCGGCGTTGTCGGGTGCGGTGTCGGTGGGGTTGAGCAGTGCCTGTTCGGTTGCCTGCGGGATGTCGACTTCGCCCTCGGGGGCTGAGGAAGCGCGACTGTCCTTGGGGGCAGCCTTGCCCCGTGCCCGCTCACGACGTTGACGGCGCTCCTCTTGCGTGAGCTGTCCGCTGTGGCGCATGTCTTGGGCGCCGGCGGGCAGTGCCGCGGGTGGTGCCGCCTCAATGCGCTCGCATGCGAGCACCTCAGCTTCCTGCGGGCCTGTGCTCGTGAATCTTCGCTGCTGTGCCTGGGGGCCCGAGTTGTAGAAGTGCTCCATGGAGATGCGCCATACGCGGCGCGGTTCCTCAAAACGGGGGATAACGCAGTTGCGCCCCGTTCCCTGCGAGAGAAAAGCGCCCGTGCGCTCGGGGTCGCCGATGGTGGCCGAAAGGCCAATACGGCGGGGCTGCACGCCCGCCATGCGCGAAAGGCGCTCAATAAGGCAGAGCGTTTGCCCGCCACGGTCGCCGCGCATGAGCGAATGGACCTCGTCGATGACCACATAGCGCAGGTCGCAGAACATGCGCGGGATCGCCATGTGCTTATGGATCAGGAGCGCCTCGAGCGACTCGGGCGTAATCTGCAAGATGCCGCTCGGTTTTTTGATGAGCTTAGCCTTGTGCGACTGCGAGACATCGCCATGCCAGTGCCAGACAGGGATATCGGCCTCTTCGCAGAGGTCGTTGAGGCGGACGAACTGATCATTGATGAGCGCTTTGAGGGGGCCGATGTAGAGGGCGCCCACGCTCGCGGGCGGGTTCTCCCAAAACTCGGTCAGGATGGGAAAGAAGGCTGCCTCGGTTTTGCCGGAAGCCGTGGATGCCGTCAAGAGCACATTATCTTGCGTGTTAAGGATGGCGTCTGCTGCTGCAACCTGGATAGAGCGCAGACTCTCCCAATCGTGGGAGTAGATGAAGTCTTGGATAAACGGGGCGTAGCGGTCAAAGGCGTTCACGGGGCCTCCTCTCAAATACGAATCTCTTAACGCGGTGAGCAGTGGCTCGCTACATTACTGTCTCGACGTTTGCCCAGATAAAACCTGCCAAAATAAACCTGTCCCTTTTTGGCAGGTTAGATGGTGAACTCGGCGAAGTTGCGCGCGTCGGATGACGCGGGCGATTCGCCGGCTGGCGCGAGAGTATCGCCGCCGACGCTTTGCAGTAACTCTGCCACGTTAGCATCGGGGTTTTGACACAGGATATCGAGCAACTCGATAAAGTCGCGAATGACCTCGCGCGGTGTCAGATGCGTATCGGCCCCCACGCGGCCGAACTCAATCTTGAGGAAGTCCACCAAGTCGTTCTCGGTAAGCGTGGGCGTCCAGCCAAAGTAGCCGGCGTGAATTTGCATGAGCTTTTCGATGAGCACCAACAGCTCCTCGTAGGTGAGCGGCTGCAGGCGGATGATGGGCGCGAGCATGTCTTTGAGATCATCGCGCGCAAAACGGCCCTGAGCGAGACGGCTCCGAAGGGCCTCGTAGGAAAAGACGCCGCGGCGGCGGTCCTCGATAGAGGTCGGCGTGCCGCCCATGATCACGCCCAGGTACTGCGCCTTGCCCTGAAGTGTGTCGTTGTACATGGTCAGGATCTTCTCGTAGTTGTACTGGCGCGTGATGGCATTGGGAATCTTATACAGATTCACGAGCTCGTCGATGAGTACCAGCATGCCCTTGTAGCCGCTGCAGACCAAAAAGCGCGCAATGAGCTTAACGTAGTCGTACCAGTCGTCGTCGCTGATGATGGTCGAGGAGCCCAGCTCGGCGCGTGCCTCGCTCTTGGTGCGGTACTCGCCACGAATCCATTTGGTCACGCGACTCATAGCTTCTTCGTCACCCTCCGAGACGGCCGTGCGATAATGGCGGAGCATGCGGACAAAGTCAAAGCCGTGGACCATCTCTTCGAGTGGAGCGAGTTGAGCATTGACGGCAGACTCGTCGGCCTCGGCACACGAGGCGACCCAGCGGTCCAGGATAAGGTTGAGCGCGCCGCCCTCGGGGCGCGTCTTGGTCGATATGTTGCGGATGAGCTCGCGGTAGGTGGCAAGGCCCTGTCCCTGACCGCCCTGCAGGCGGCGCTCGGGCGACAGGTCGGCATCAGCGACGACGAATCCCTCGCCCATGGCGTGCGTGCGGATGGTCTGGAGCAAAAAGCTCTTGCCGGCGCCGTAACGACCGACCAGAAAGCGGAAGCTCGCGCCACCGTCGGCGATGAGACTCAGATCGGTGAGCAGGGCGCGGATCTCGACCTCGCGCCCTACGGTGATGTAGGGAAGGCCGATGCGCGGGACCACGCCGCCCTTGAGCGAGTTGAGAATGACGGCAGCGACGCGCTTGGGCACGCGGGGTGCTGCGGATGCGGTATCACTCATGGTCTAGGTATCCTCTCACGTCTGCTTCGTAGTCCTCGATAATCTGCGGCCCTGCCGCGCTAAATTCAATTACGGTGTCGCCCACCAGGTCAAAGAGCGCCTCGTTGATGGTATCGACGAGCATGTCCTCGCTCTGCTCCGATTGCACTACCGCCGATTCCGCCTGTACTGCGTTGTGCTCGAGCAGCGCGCGGAGATAGGCGTCTGCAGCGGACGCGAGTTCGTTTGTGGCGTCAGCGGGCGTAGCAGCTGCGAACGCGGGCGTCGGCGCGAGAAGCGGTGCCACGACACCAAACTGTTCGGTGGATATGGTCGGCTCGTCGGACTCGTCCTGCCCTGCAGCCGCCGCGACCGCCTCGACCATCGCGTCGGCTACGGGCTCGGCTTCCGGTTGCCCTGAGTCCGCTGCCTCGGCTTCTGCGGACGCGCCGTCCTCGCGTTCCTCGTCGATCAAAAGCGCTTCGCGCGTTTGTGCGGCAGCGCTCCGAATGTGCCCCAGCTGGCTCAAATCGATATCGATCTTGACGGGCTGGTGTGCGGCGTCCCACGAAAGCCATGCCACAATCTCGTCATCGATAATCTTGGCCAGATATTTGGGGACCTTTTCTTCCTTCAGGGGATGGGCAGGGTCCAGGGCCAGGCGCAGGCGTTGGTCGCAGGCGCGCATCATCTCGCCAAGTTTGCTGCTCTTTTGTCTGCTGTCGTGAATCCGCATGCATTCCCAAAAACCGTTTTGGCAACGGTAGATATGGATGGGGTCCAGACGGTATTCGCAGTCCTCGTGGCGCTCGGGCGCAAAGAATACGGCCGAGGCAAACATGGTGTAGGGCATTGCCGTCTCCTCCCCAAATAAACTTGCCACGATGCCGGTCTTTCGGTGCGTGTCATAGTAGCGCGCCATGCGGACATACACGGCGCACGCCACGTGGCGCAGATCGCGGTGGTGGCTGCGATCGAGCCGCGAGCTACTTAGGTTGTACGTGGAGAGGGCGTTGATGGCGGCCATGAGTCGCTCCTCGCGCACCTCATCGGGCGGAAGGGGGAGCGTGGGCTCGGAGGTTTTGCGACGCTTAGGGGTCTGGCCGGACGGTGCCGGTACAAGGTCTCGTGCCGCGCGCCGCAGTTCGATAAGGGCGTTATCGAACATGACGGTTTTAGAGTCGCGAAGCAGCTTGGGGTCGAGCCCGTGGAACACGGCGTAATCTTGCAGCCACACGCGCGCAAACCGGTCGATGCCGGGCTCGAAGGCGCGATAGACATCCCAAAAAGCCCTGATCTTGTTAAAACCATCGAGTGGATCATCTACGCCAATGCCGCAGATCAGCTCATAGAGATACAGAAAGGCAAAGGACGTAGACGTTTCCTCGACGGTTCCGCGGCGCACTTGGGCACGCCAGGTAAAGTAGCCGCGCAGCTGCCGGTCGCTCATGGCGTTGTAGGTGGGAAAGTACGACTTAAAGGTGCCGTTGTAGGGACAGTCGTCCTCAAAGTCGGCCATCAGCAGGCCCTGGCGGTAAAAAAGCTCGGCTTCCGAAAGCCAGCGGCCCGCACCGCCCTTGGGGTCATCCTGCCAGCGCGATATCTCGCGCATTTTACGGTACTGGTCGGGGAGGAAATTCTGCATCTGTCGGCCGGTTTTGAGAATCGGCTCGTCTGCGTAGGTTTCGTTTGAGAAGCGGGCGGACTGATGGGTCCGGGCCTCGGCCATGATGCGCTCGATGAGCATCTTGATGTCCTGGTCGGCCACCGCTCCTCCTCTCGAACACAGCTACGGTGGCCTCATATCATAGCACAGCATCAAACAGATGTTCGAGATACCGCTGCGTTGATAGATTTAGAACAGGAGGGCGTAGATGACGGCGATGACGACGGAGGGAAGCATATTGGCCGTGCGGAAGGTCTGAGGACGGATGAGGTTGACGCCGACACAGAAGATGAGCATGGAACCTACGAGCGAAAGGCTGTTGAGGGCAGCTGTGGTCATGATGGGGGAGAGCGCGCCGGCAAACAACGTGATCGTCCCCTGGAACACGGCGACGGGCAGGGCGGAGAAGATGCAGCCGCGGCCAAGCGAGGCCGTCATGGTGCAGACGATGATGCAGTCCAGTGCGCCCTTGAGGGCAAGCGTTGACCAGTCGCCGAGCAGGCCGTCCTGGATCGATCCCACAATGGCCATGGCGCCGATGCACACGGTGAGTGAAGTCGAGACAAAAGCGTTGGTGAACTCGTTATCGCCCTCACTGCCAGTCTTGCGCTTGAGCCATTCGCCAAGGTTCTCGATGGCGGCCTCCAAGTTGATGGCCTCGCCGATGAGCGAACCGAGCGCAAATGAGACGATGAGCATGGTGGTACCGGTGGTCGCTAGCGCCTTTCCATCGATGATGAGCATCTTTTGCATGGTGCCGCCCAGGCCGATAAACAGGACGCACAGCCCCGATGCTTTCATGAGCGTGTCTTGGATGTGCGGTGTAATGAAGCGGCCGCCCGCTAATCCCAAAAGACCGCCCGCAACTAAAAGCGCAACGTTGATGATTGTTCCCAAGCCCGGCATGAGCCCTCCTGTATTGATGCCAACGTGGCAATCGTAGCAGAACGAAATGCGAGGCACATCGCGACTCATCTAATACGTTATATAAGTGGTATTAGGAATGATGCGCAGCATTTAAGCCTCAGGTGGTTGTCGGGACATAGGGGTAGTAGTCAAAGCGCAGTGTCATAAGCCGCTGCGGGGATTCAATAGCCGCGGCGATGATATTGGCATCGCGGGCACGATCAAACCCTTCGAGTTCGATCTGATACGAGACGTCTTGCATAATGTCCAGACGTCGCCAGGCTAGAAGTGTGTCGCCATCGAATTCCAAGGTCTTGCCTCCGTCTGGGGCAACGGCGTATAGACGCAGTTTAGCGGTGGTTGCAGGGTCGACAACCGTGACCTTTTTAATTTCGTTTCGAGTATTCTTGGCGCCCAACAAGGTGAGCAGCGTTGGGGCCACGACCTCGCCCGATGGCAAATAGACGACTTCAATGGATTCGGGAAATGCGATGATGGCCGACTTGCGGACGGGCTGATTGGCGGCGGCAACTTCGATGTTTGCAGCATCGATGACCTCTGTGTGGTCGAGGGCGGCAAGCACGCAGCAGTTACCTTCATCGATCTCCTGAGGATCAGCAAGCCCCAGACTGTCCGCGAGCTCGGGATCGTTTGGACCGGTAGCGGGCTCATTCGGTGCTTCGAAAGAAGCTGGGACGCTGTTTGTCGGCGACGGCGTGTCGCCCGCACCTGCTTCTTTGTCCGTGCTCTCTTCTTGTATGGTTGCGTTGACGGGTTCGTCGTTTGAGGGGAGCGTCTTGGCGTCAAGCGCGGAGGGGACAATCCCGACGGCTCCGGATCCGTTCCACTCCATCTCGAGAAGCGCCGGGTCGGCAAGAATGTGTTGCCTGCCTAGCGTGTGGGTATCGATCGCAATAGGGCCTGCCTCCGTCCCGCGCGTAAGGCTGAGCGATCCGGCCGGCTTCTCGAAATGAATGTCTGTGTCTTCGGTACTGGCGGCGTAGAACAGCAGGGATGCTTCTCCCGCCGCGATGGCGTCGGTGCCCGCCTTGGTCAGCCGCAGCGATGCCGTGAATGAGAGGGTGGGCTGCACATCGTCTGCATTCGCGGCGGCGCAGCCCAGACATATACCGCCTCCTTTCTCGAAAAACGCACCGTCGAAGGCGACCTTCGCTCCGTTCGCCGAGTCATCGACCGAAGCGATATCGATGCGCAACCCCAAATCGCACGGATCGCCATCTGCATCGAGCACAATCGAGCGCCACGTGCAGACGGCGCACCCCGCCTGGGAGCCGTTTGCCTTGTTCGAACGATTGATATCCACGACTATCGAGCCGTCCGTATTACGACGAAGGCATCCCGAGGTTGAGATTGCGGCCTGTGCGAACGAAAAACGCTTGCACGCAATGGCGCTCGACGGATTTGGTGCGGAGCTTAGGGCTGCTGGTAAGGAGTCTGCCATGACGGGAGTCGCCCAAGCGGCGACAGGCGTTCCGGTTGCGAGCGCGCCGCAGAGTGCGACGACGGGCAAAAGGTTCTTCGATGCCATGGGGTCTCCTTAGCTAATTTAGTGCGGCCTGTCCGTGTTTCGTTTCTGGCTGCGTTTGATGTGCAGACCGAGGCCGGCGGTTCCCGCGCCTGCTGCCGTGGCGCCTGCTGCCAAGAGCCATCGTCTGTCGTCTGTCTGTGCCAACGGTTCCTTGCAGTTGCCGCGGTCGAGCTCCGAGAGGTCGACCGTCACTTGCGTGGCGGCCTGCGCCTGTTCTTGCTGGGCAAAGGCCATGGCTGGCCCAAACGATAGGATACTGACGGCGGCGGCCAGGGCGACGGCCTTATGCCGTGTGCGCACCGGGCTCGACCGTCCAGGTGATCGTTGCAACCTGATCGCCTTCGCCGGTTACGCGGAAGATGTCGCGCGTGACGCGGGCGACGTTTCCGCTTGTCTTGAGCTTAATTTTGTCCGTGCCGCCGGCAATGCCCTGGTAGCCCATGTCGAAGGCTGCATTCTTGGAAAGATCGAGGCCCGTCTCCTGCATTGCGGCGCTGGCGTTCTGGAGTGCGCCGTCGGGGCCGACCTTAAAGTCGATGGAATTCTGCGCGGTTCCGGCCTTGGCGTCGGCGGCAATGGTCCAGGTGTTCATGGCGTCGATCTTCATGTTGGTGACATGGATGCCGTAGGCTGAATGATTGTCGATGGTGGTCGCGTCTTCTGAGGGGCCCTGAAGCGTGCCGTCGGCCTTGGCGACGAAGGGAATAACCGTCGGAACTTTGAACTCTACGTTGTCGATCTCGGTCCTGACCATTACTTTCGTGGTTCCAACGCGCCCGGCTGCCAGAGCTGGCGTCGGGGCGGCGCCCATTGCGAGCGCGAGCGCGAGCCCTGCGCCCACGACGAGCGCTCTGGCTCCGTTCATGTTCCTGGTGATGTCCATGGTCGTTCCTTTCTATTCGCCGCGGGCCGTCCCCGCGATGATTGGACGAATGCTGGTGAATTGCGTGCGGTGCCGCGTCGGCCGAAAAAGCTAGTTCTCGGCTTGCTCAACCCGTACCCTGACACGTGTCGGATTGCCGTGGCTGTCGAGGGTCTTGGCATCGAGTGCCTGGATTTCGATGTATGCCTCGCCTTCTTTGATGTCGCCGGCGGGGCACGTCTCGATTGTCTTGCCGGTCTCGACCACACCGGATTCGTACATGGTCTCGTCGTTTTGGATGACGCGGAATCGCTGGGGAAATTTATTGTCTTGGACGTTTTGCACGTTGACGCGCAGCTTGCCGTCCTCCTGTAGCTGAGCGACCGGCGCGACCGAAATCGTCATCATGTTGTCGCGGACGATGGCATCGAGCTCATCTTGGATTTCTTGTCGCGATTTACCCTCTGCCGTCGTGACTGAGGCGCCCGCTTCGGGCACGGGCTGCGACTGCCAGGCGTATAGCCCTACGGCGATGAGGGCGCAGACGATAGCCAGACAGACAACGACGAGTTTCTTGCGACGCCCCAGTCCTGCGAGGCGGGGTGGCTTCTTCGCACTCATGCGGCGTCCTTGGTGGTGTAGACACGTGCGAACGTGGACGGGTCCGCTCCAAAGAGCATGTGAAGCATCAGGCGGCGCGAGTAGATGAGCTCGTCAAAGTCGTGAGGGAGCTCGATGTCGTGGATGCGCGCGATGTGGTGGGCGAGCGCCGAGAACGACTCGGGGTCGCAGATAACATCGGTGGTGACGTGGTAGACCGCCGTATCGGGGAACGCCTCTTCGTCGAAAGGCAGGAGATAGGGATCGTCGTCGACCTCGATGGCGACGCCGTACTGGGGCCAGTAATATGCCATGGGAACCTCCCTGCTTCTGGGGCCAAAACTTCTATCGGTTTTGGCTGTCGACGCCGACCGTATCAGCCGCTACTTGACCAATTTCTGACCAAATGCTTGACGGATTGACATCTCCGCAGGTAAAAGGTGGAAAAAATTACTTCAACTTTTTTCGAGCGACAATCGAGCGGTCGGCGACGGCGGGGCGATATGTGTCAAAAGCATCGTCTGCCGAGGAAGCCTTGCCGTTCGCCGAATTGCACAAACGTAAAAATCGCCAATTATGGAGACGGTCTCGAACACGTCGACGAAACGATGCGGTAACATCTCCCTGCAAACACTGTAGTTAGCTAAAGGGGGAGTTCGCGTGTCTGCAACCATTAAACCCTTCACCGATGAGTTCGAAGAGTATGGCCGCGATGAATCTCGTGCATCGGGCGAAGCATCGAGCATCTCGTTTCCGACAACGGAAGACGAGGTCCGTGCCATTTTGGAAACGCTCCATGCCGAGCGTGTCCCGGTAACGGTTCAGGGCGCCCGAACCGGCCTTGCCGCCGGTGCCGTGCCCCACGGTGGGCATATCCTCAATACTTCCCGTATGAATCGCTACTTGGGCCTTCGCCGCGATGAACAAAGCCAATTTCTGCTGCGCGTGGAGCCGGGCGTTGTGCTCTCGGAGCTGCGTAAGCAGCTGAGCAAGAAGGTACTGCCGACCGCTGGTTGGGACCAGGCATCGCTTGAGGCCTACGAGGAGTTCCAAGAGTCCCCCGAGCAGTTCTTTCCCACCGATCCCACCGAGGCATCTGCCTGTCTGGGTGGCATGGCGGCATGCAACGCCTCCGGCGCCCGCAGCTACGCTTACGGCCCCATGCGCCCGCATATCACGGGACTCCACGTCGCGCTGGCTGATGGCGATTTGCTTGAGCTTCAGCGCGGCGAGGCTTTTGCCCAGGGCCGCCACCTGTCGCTCGTGACGGCAGAGGGCCGTACGCTCGAGCTCGATCTTCCCGGCTATACCATGCCCGAGACAAAAAATGCCTCAGGCTATTTCGTTGCGGACGATATGGACGCCATCGACCTCTTTATCGGCGCGTGCGGCACGCTCGGCGTTATCACCGAGCTCGAGATTGCCCTGCAGGCGGTGCCTGCGGTCGTTTGGGGTGTGAGTTGCTTTTTCGATAGCGAGGACAAGGCGGTGTCCTTTACCGATTCCGTGCGCCCTGTCCTGTCCCATGCGGCTGCCATCGAGTACTTCGATGCTGGCGCCCTGGATATTCTACGTCGCCAGCGCGAGCAGTCGACGGCGTTTGCCTCGCTGCCGGCGCTCGACAAAGAGGCCAAGGTATGTGTCTACGTGGAGCTCGATTGCGATGACGAGGCGCAGGCGACCGAGGAGCTGTACCACTTGGGATGGGTGCTGGAGCTTGCGGGCGGCCGCGACGATGCGACATGGGTCGCCCGCAACGAAGTCGATCGCGAGTGCCAGCGGTTCTTCCGCCACGCGGTGCCCGAGAGCGTCAACATGCTCATTGACGAGCGTCGCCGCACCGACCCCACCATTACCAAGCTGGGATCGGATATGTCGGTGCCCAATGCACGCCTTGCCGATGTCGTGGCCCTCTATCGCCGCACGCTGGCCGAAAGCGGGCTTGAGTCTGCTGCCTGGGGACACATCGGGAACAACCATCTGCATGTGAACATCCTGCCGCGCGATGCGCAAGACTACCGTCGTGGTGGAGAGCTCTTTGCCCAGTGGGCTTCCGAGGTCACGGCCATGGGCGGTGCCGTTTCTGCCGAACACGGCGTCGGCAAGATCAAGGCGGGCTTCTTGGAGACGATGTACGGCCACGAGGCCATGGTCGAGTCGGCGCGTCTCAAACTCCAGCTTGATCCTGCCGGCCAGCTGGGTCGCGGCAACCTGTTTACGGAGAAGCTCTTGGATGAACTCGTCCAGAAAGGGGGCGCGTGAAGATGAGTGATTTCCATATGGTGGTGTGCGTCAAGGCGGTGCCCGGAAGCACCGAGGTCAAGATGGACCCCAAGACCAATACTATCGTGCGTGATGGCAAGCAGGCGGTCGTTAATCCCTTCGATGCAAGTGCCCTCGAATGTGCGCTAGCGCTGAAGGACGACTTTATCGGCTTTGGCATGGACGTGCGTGTGACGGTGGTGTCGATGGGCATCCCCGCGACCGAATCGCTGCTGCGCGACTGCATCGCCCGCGGTGCCGACGACGCGCTGCTGCTGACCGATCGCGCCTTTGCGGGCGCCGATACCCTAGCCACCACCTATGCCCTCAAATGCGGCATCGAGGCACTCGATGAGGACTTTGACCTGCTCATCTGCGGCAAGATGGCAGTGGACGGCGATACGGCCCAGATCGGCCCCGAGCTGGCCGGCGCCTTTGGGGTCCCCTGCGTGACCGACGTGAGCTGTGTGCAGAGCGCGGGATTTACGACGTGTGGCTCGCTGGCGCTCGTTCACGGCTGCGATGCCGGCGAGGAGACGGTGTACCTGGAGATGCCGTGTGCGATGACGACCGCCAAGGAGATTGGCCAGCTGCGCATGCCGAGTATTGCCGGTATTCGCGCGGCCGAGGATGCAGACGTGCGTGTGGCCAGCGCTGCCGACGTAAACGCCGATCCCTCGCGTTGCGGCCTTGCCGGATCACCGACGCAGGTCGTGCGCTCGTTTGTGCCCGACCGTGACCAAACGTGCGAGGCCGTTGAGGGAACGGCGTCCGAGCAGGCGGTAAAACTTGCCAAGATTATTGAGGGGATGGCATAGATGAGCGGGCTGATTATCGATAGCGAAGCCTGTATCGGCTGCGGTCGCTGCGTTCGCGCCTGCGCCTCGGGCGGCATTGTGGTGGAGGGTGAGCGCCCCAATCGCTGTGCCCGCGTAACCGACGGCTGTATCCTGTGCGGTGGGTGCGTCGACGCCTGCCCCGTCAACGCCATCTCGATTGAGCGCGACGAGGCCGCCGGCGCGGCAGACCTTGACGCATATCGAGACATCTGGATCTTCGTGCAGACTGACGAGCACGATGCCGTTGCATCCGTGGCCTTCGAGCTCATGGGCAAGGGGCGCGAGCTTGCCGATGCCCGCGGCTGCCGTCTGGTGGCACTGGTCGGCATGAGCCCCGAGGGCTCACTCGGGGACCTGGAGCATCTGATTTGCGCCGGTGCGGACGAAGTTCTGGTCTGTCGTGACGAGCGCCTGCGTCAGAACGACGCGGAGGTCTACGCTCGCTTGATCTGCGATTTGGTAGCCGAGCGCAAGCCCGAGGCCATTCTGTACGGCGCGACCGCCTTTGGTCGCGAGCTGGCGCCCGGTGTGGCCGTGCGCTTGCAGACGGGTCTTACGGCCGATTGCACGGTGCTTTCTATGGATACGGAGACGGGTCTGCTGCAGCAGACGCGCCCGGCGTTTGGCGGCAACCTGATGGCCACCATTATCTGCCCCAACCACCGTCCTCAGATGGCAACGGTGCGCCCCGGCATCTTTAAGGCGCCCGAGTTTGACTATAGCCGCTCCGGCACGATTACCCAGGTAGTGCTTGCGGATGACGTTAAGGCCCGCGTCGAGATCTCGATTCCCGCCGAGGAGTGGGGACAGCAGGCCTCAATTGCCGATGCCGAGCGTCTGGTCGTGGTGGGCCGCGGCATCGGCTCCAAGAAGAATCTGCCCCTGATGCGAAAGCTCGCCGATGCCCTGGGTGTCGAGCTTGGTTGCACGCGTCCCATTGTGGAGGCAGGCTGGTTGGAGTATCGCCACCAAATTGGCCAGACGGGTGTATCGGTCTCGCCCAAGCTCCTCGTGAGCATCGGTGTCTCGGGCGCTATCCAGCATCTCGCCGGCATCGGTGGGGCGGAGTGCATTGTCGCCATCAATGAGGACCCGGATGCCCCCATCTTTGGTGCCGCCCAGTACAAGGTCGTCGGCGATGCCGTTGAGATCGTTGAGGAGCTGCTGGCTCAGCTTGAGCGCTAAGCGCGCGTCAGCCAGTCGCGCATCTCGTCCTTTAGGCGGCTCCAGGTTGCCTGCGTGGCGGGGTCGGTAAAGGGCCGCGTAATGCCAAAGGGCGCGTCGAGCAGGCGGTGGATATCGCCCTGTTTGCGCGCCAGCGCGCGGCTCGCTGGATAGACGAGCTCAAACATAAAGCAGATGAGTCCCACCAGGTAGTCTGCGGGCTCATCGCGCTCATCGCGTGCGACGCAGCGGTGCTCGTCAAAGGCGGTAAGCGCCGGTGTCGAGAAGTGGCTGGCGAGAAACGTGTCCTCATCCACCTTGAGGATGGTGTCGACGGTGCTGTCGGCGATGGTGCGCATAATGTCGATCTTGTCGCCATCGCGCACGATCTCGCAGAAGCTCCGTGTACGGGTGTCGAGTTCCGTGGGCAGGCGAAAATCACTGTGGTGGGCGATGCTCGCGCGGATCAGTTCGTCCTCTGCCGGGTCATCGATAAAGTCGCGGATGCTCGTTACGGCGGGTGCATCGGCGGGATTCTCGCCAAAGAGGACCTCGATGCCCAGCGCTGCATGGCTCATGCTCTCGGCGTCCTTAAAGGTGTCCCAGTGCCGCAACTGCTCAAAGCGGCCCATATCGTGTAGCAGGCCGCAAAGCCATGCCAGGTCAATATCTTCTGACGACCAGCCCTGCTCGCGCGCTACGGCATCGCATGCCTCGGCCACGTGGTACGTATGCTCGATTTTGAGCGCGATGCGTGGGTTGGTGGCGTCGTAGGCATCGGTGTAGCTTTTGAAGGCCGCGCGCGCCCGGTCTCGATCGATAGCTGTCATAATGACTTCCTAAAAAGTTGTGTCTTTCGATCCGGTGGCAATTGTAGGTGAACTTTATTGCCACCGGTTGATATTTCTGCTGCGTTGCAAGGCGCGCTGCAGACGACTTACCAGAATGGGAGTGGCATGGTCCTTAGGATCTTTAAAATCGTCTGGCCAGTGATGCTTACCTATATTGCAATAGGCGCGCCGTGCGGAATGATCATGGGGCAGACGGGAATGGAGCCCTGGATGGTCTTTGCTCTGAGCAGCACGTTTGTGACGGGCAGCGGCCAGTTTATGATCTGCAATCTTTGGCTGGCGGGCGTGCCTGCAGCATCGATCGTCGCGAGCGTTGCTGCCATCTCCTCGCGCTTTGCGCTTTACTCGGCATCGATCGCGCCGCATCTGACGGGTGCCTCGAAGCGTCAGACGCTGGCTGTTGCCGCGACACTTACCGAGGAGGCATATGGCATCTCGCTTGCCAAGTTGGTTGAAGGGGAGGATTGGGGCCCGCGCGAGTCCTTCGTGCTCAACGTGATCCTTATCGCAACATGGGGCGTTTCGTGTACGATGGGCGCCATCGTCGGCGCCGTTGTCGATGTTCCCACCGCCATTGCAGCCTTTGTCTGCACCTCGCTCTTTATCTGCCTGCTCTTTTCGCAGCGGCTGTCGCGCGGCAACGTTGTCGCGGCGGTTTCGGGCGCGGTGTCCGTCGCCGTATGCAAGTTCTTGGGCCTCACGAATATTGCCGTGCCGGCAAGCGTCGTGGCCGGCATTGCCATTGCGTTGGCGTGCGATGCTGTATTTGACGGAAGAGGTGCCCGCGATGCCCGTTAACGAGTTCTTGGTTCTGTGGCTGTCGTCGTGGGCTGCTATCGCGTTCTTTCGCATCGCGCCGGCGTTTGCCTTGCGCGGGAGAACGCTGTCGCCCCGCATTACCGAGGCCCTGGGTTATATCCCGCCCGCTGCCTTTGCCGCGCTGGTCGCCAACGACTTGGTGAGCCCCGGCGCGTTCGACGCGGGGCTCTGGCCTGCCTTGGTTCCCTGGATTGCGGCCGCCGGCGTCGTGGTCGTGGCGGTCAAGACAAAATCGATGCTGTGGTGCTGCGTCTCGGGCATCGTACTCTATATCGTCTTGAGCCTTATATAGGGGTGGCGTCGCGGGCGCCGAATCTCGTTCCATCCCAACTTGTCGAGTTTTTCACCGAGCTGGTCTATTTCTTCTGGTACCATGGTCAAACTTTACTGTAGCAAAGCGTGACGTGGGCTTTTGTACCCCGTCAGCGGAAATGGGGGTTTCATGGCACAGGAAGCGACTGCCAACGAGCAAAAGAAATTCAAGGTCCCGCGCATCCCGGGCGACATCATGATCTATCCGATGATCGTCGGTCTTTTGCTCAACACCTTCTGCCCGCAGGTTTTTGAGATCGGCGGCTTCTTTACGGCTGCCTGCCGCGGTGGCTCCAATGCCATCGTCGCCGCGATCCTGCTGTTTGTGGGCGCCGGCATCAGCTTTAAGTCCACGCCGGGTGCCATCAAGACCGGTATCGTCGTGCTGATCCCCAAGCTGGTCGTCGCAGCGGCTCTCGGCCTGGGCGTGGCATATTTCTTTAACGACAACTTCCTGGGTCTGAGCTCCGTGTCTATCATCGGCGGCATCACGTTTTGCAACATGGCGCTCTATACGGGCATCATGGGCGAGTTCGGTGATGAGTCTGAGCAGGGCGCCGTCGGTATCCTGTTCTTTACGGCTGGCCCCGCCGTCACGATGATCATCCTCGGTGTTTCCGGCCTCGCCAACATTCCCATTGGCACCATTATCGGCTCCATCTTGCCACTCGTTATTGGCATGGTTCTGGGCAACCTGTTCCCGTTTATCAAGAACCTGCTGGTTCCCGGTGCCAATCCCGCGATTGCCGTCATCGGATTTCAGCTCGGTGCGTCCATGAGCCTGTCGAGCTTTATCACCGGCGGTATTTCCGGCATCTTGCTGGGCCTTGTCACGCTGTTTGTCGTCGGTCCCATCACCTTTGCGTTCGAGCGTCTGTGCGGCGGCAATGGCAAGGCCGCTGTGGCTTGCTCCACCATTGCCGGCACGGCTATGACCACACCGGTTGCCCTCGCCGAGGTCGCACCGCGCTACGCCGAGCTTGCGCCCATCGCGTACGCTCAGATCGCCACCGCCGTTATCATCACGGCGATCATGGCTCCGATTCTGACTGGCTGGGTCGACAAGAAGTTCTGCCAAGGCAAGGAGGATCTGTCGCCTGTCGGTGTCGAGGCCATAGAGGAGGCCGTCGCGACTGACATCGATGGCGAGTAGCAATCGATACCCATCAATGATGCCGGCGTGTGCAATTCGCGCCGTATGGGCGCCCGAACAGAAACTGTTTTGCAGTGATGTTCGGGCGCTCTGCTATTATCCCCTTTACCCCTGTGGAGTAAAGGGGTGTTTATTGCCCTGATTCGAATTGGGCGATTCTGACCACTTGGGTATTGAAGGGATGGCGCTAGTGGTTAAGGCACTCAAGATTGAGATATTCGTGCTATGCATGATTGTTCTTATCGGGCTTGCCGTGCGAAGTCGTCGCTCCTTGTTCTCGAGCACCCAGCAGCTATTGTTTAGCATGCTTGGCTACACCTCTGCCGCGTACATATTATTCGATATGATCTGGACGCTTTCGGACGGTGTGGACGGCACGTTGGGCATTGCTGCCAACTGGATTTCCAACGCGGTTTCGTTTTCGCTCTTTGCTATCGCGTGTCTCATTTGGTTTATCTATTCCGAGACGGTGCAGGGTTCTCGCCTTTTGACCTCGCGCTATAGGGTGGTGCTTGTAGCGTTGCCTACGGCTCTGGTGGTCGTGCTGGCGTTTACCAGTTACTGGACGCACGCCCTGTTCTATATCGATTCGCAGGGCGTGTATCGTCGCGGCTTTGCCTATATGATCCAGCCCATCGTCAGCTACTGTTACGTTATACATACGTCCCTGCATGCATTTGTGCAATCTCGCAGGGTCGAGAGCCTGCAGACGAAGGCCATCTATCGAACCTTGGCATTTTTCGCCATTCCGGCCCTGGTGGGCGGTACCTTTCAGGTCGTATACTCGGTGCCCGGCCTTTGTGTCGGCATAATGATTAGCATGTTGCTGCTCTACATCATCTACCAGGAGCAGCTCATCTCGACCGACCCGTTGACTGGACTTAACAATCGCAACCGTTTTGAGACCTATATGCTGTCGCTCTTCTCAAATGTGGATCAGGCCGAAGATGTATATCTGCTTATGATGGACGCCGACGGCTTTAAGCAGATTAACGATCGCTATGGGCATGTGGAGGGCGACCATGCTCTTCAGGTCATATCCGCTGCGCTCAAAGAAGTCTGCTCGGCGTCTGGCGGCTTTATCGCACGTTATGGTGGCGATGAGTTCGTGGTGCTCCAAAAGGCAGTGGCGGAACAGGATATCATGCATCTGTGCGCGACAATCAACGATGAGCTCGCGCGCGCCGAGGTTCCGTATCTGTTGCGGATGTCCATCGGCTACGCACGGGTCGGTGATGGCGTCGATACCTGGCAAGACTTGTTTCGTACTGCCGACGCGGAGCTCTACCGTGTCAAGGCCGAGAAAAAGAAAGCTGGCATCCAGATACGCTAGATAAAGGGGTGCAAGCTTGCGTGCATGGCGGCCCTCGGCTCTCCGATGTACTCCATTAAGCTAAAGTGTGCGAACATCCTCCCTAAAAAGGTGAGCTCGCTAGGCCTTTTTGGGCTTGTTGACAATGATGATGCCGCCGCAGACCAGAAGCAGGGCCACAATGACGGTAACGGGGCTCGTGCCAGCACCCTCGCTGAGCAGCAGCGCGCTTAGCGCTACGCCAACGACCGGGTTCATAAAGCCAAAGACCGAAACGCGGCTGACGGGGTTGACAGCGAGCAGGCGGGACCACAGCGAGTACGCGACGGCGGAAATGAGTGCCATATACACGATAAGCGCGATAGCGGGGGCGATGTTGGTGGGGGATAGCGCACCGCCCATCAAAACTCCGATGGCGGTAAGGATCAGGCCACCGACTAAAAACTGCCAGCCGGCGAGCAGGACGCCGTCATGCTTGCGCGAGAAGATGCCAATGAGGCAGGTCGACAGGGCGCCTGCAACAGTGGAAGCCAAGATAAAGCCCTCGCCGTTGAGCGTAAAGCCAAAGGTGCCATCCGCGCCCGAGAGGTTGACGAGCGCCACACCGGCAAAGCCCAACACGCAGCCAAGCACCTTGGCCGTGTTGAGCTTCTCGGTGTGAAATGCCAAGGCGGCAAAGAGGATTGCGAGGAAGTTGGCGCTGGCCTCAATGATGGAGCTCGACATGGCGCTGGCGCGCGAGAGTCCCAGGTAGAAAAAGAAGTACTGCCCGATAGTCTGGAAGAGTGACAAGACAAAGATGGGCTTGATATCGCGTGCCTGTGGTATGAGGGGGCGGCGTTGGGCCGCGCTCATCCCAACGATAACCAGGGCGCCGGCAAGCGTAAAGCGTAAACCTGCAAAGAGCAGCTGCGAAGTGCTATCGTGCGCCGGGATACCAAAGAGTGCGTAGCCGATCTTGATGCAGGGAAAGGCCGATCCCCAGAGTGCACAGCAAACAAGACAACCCAGGATGAGTCCGGGCAGGGTGGCGAGATACGGCTTGCGGCTTTCCATGATGTCCTTCCTACATGCGCGAAGCAAAAAAGAACCCGCCACCGGATGTGTCGGTGGCGGGTGTTGTTACCCGAGGGGATTGTACCTGATGGGAAAGGTTTAGGCGAAGTAGGCTACGCCGCTCTCAAAGATCGGCATGAACTTATCGCCGGGGACATGCTCGGGCACGTTGCGGTACAGGTTGTCGCCGCGACGCTCGGCATGGCCCATCTTGCCCAGGACGCGGCCGTCGGGGCTCGTGATGCCCTCGATGGCGAGTGCGGAGCCGTTGGGGTTGACGGAAAGATCCATGCTGGGCTTGCCGTCCTCGCCCACGTACTGCGTGGCGACCTGGCCGTTGGCGATCAGCTGGGCGAGCACCTCGTCGTTGGCGACAAAGCGGCCCTCGCCGTGGCTGATGGCGACGGTGTAGGGGTCGTCCAGGCTGCACTGCGACAGCCACGGGGACAGGTTGGACGAGATGCGGGTGCGCAGCAGACGGCTCTGGTGGCGACCGATGGTGTTGAACGTCAGCGTGGGCGCGTCGGACGTGGCGTCGACGATATCGCCGTAAGGCACCAGGCCGAGCTTGACCAGGGCCTGGAAGCCGTTGCAGATGCCCAGCATCAGGCCGTCGCGGGCCTTGAGCAGGTCGCGGACTGCCTCGGTGACTTCGGGAGCGCGGAAGAACGCCGTGATGAACTTGGCGGAGCCGTCGGGCTCGTCGCCGCCCGAGAAGCCGCCGGGGATCATGACGATCTGGCTTTGGCGGATGCGACGGGCAAGCTCGTGGGTGCTTTCGGCAACAGCCTCGGGCGTGAGGTTGTTGATCACGAAGGTGTCGGCCTCGGCACCGGCGGCGCGGAAGGCACGGGCGCTGTCGTACTCGCAGTTGTTGCCGGGGAAGACGGGGATAATCACGTGCGGGCGGGCGATCTTGGCGCCGCCGTACACGTGGATGTCCTTGGCGCGATAGTCAATGGTCTCGACCTCGGGTTGCTCGCCGGTGCTGCGGTAGGCAAAGACGCCCTCGATGCCGCTCTCCCAGGCTTCCTGGAGCTCGGAGAGATCGATGACCTCGGAGCCGGTGTCGATGACATAGCCCTCGACGGTGGTGCCCAAGGGCTCGACGACAACGCCGTCGGCGACCTCGGGCAGCTCGGCATCCTCGGCGAGCTCGACGATAAAGCTGCCGTAGAGCGGGGTGAAGAGGCTCTCCACATCCACATCCTCGGCAAGCTCGATGCCGATCTGGTTGCCGACGCACATCTTAAAAAGGCTCTCGGCGCCGCAGCCGTAGCCGGGCGTGGAGACGGCCAGGGCATCGCCGGTAGCGGTGAGCGCCTCGACGGCGTCAAACGCGGCGAGCAGCTGCTGGGCATCGGGGCGGTAGTCCTCGCCATAGGTGGCGGGGGCGATGCGGACGACGCGGTGCGTCAGGCCCTTGAACTCGGGCGAGGTGGCACGGGCTGCGCGGCCTACGGCCACGGCGAAGCTGATGAGGGTCGGCGGAACGTTGAGCTCTCCGGCCTCGTCCTCAAACGAGCCGCTCATGGAGTCCTTGCCGCCGATGGCGCCGGCGCCCAGGTCGACCTGGGCCATAAGGGCACCCAGAACGGCTGCCATGGGCTTGCCCCAACGCTCGGCCTCGGTACGCAGGCGCTCGAAGTACTCCTGGAAGGAGAGGTAGGTGCGCTTGTGTTCAAAGCCGGCGGCGACGAGCTTGGCGATGGACTCGACTACGGACAGGTAGGCGCCCGCAAACTGGTCGGCCTCCATCAGGTAGGGGTTGAAGCCCCATGCCATGGCGCTC
>CALLSU010000029.1:0-31874 GCA_938011935.1 uncultured Collinsella sp. | reverse complement strand
GCCCCGTGTCGTTCCGGGCGGCGTCGTACAGATTTGCCCAGCCTGCGTAAACCGCGCAGCCAGACATGGCGTTCTATATTATCGCACCCGCGACGATGTGCCGCGAAAAAGTAACTCTTGCCCAAAGACTTGACGGAGACGAAACAATTGACGCACCGCGGCCGTCGCCCAGGCGCGCCGCGTGCGACAATGTGCCCCAATACAACTGCACTCGGAAAGGCCCACCATGACCGCACGCCTCATCGTTATGGATATCGACTCCACGCTCATCAACCAGGAGGTCATCGACCTGTTGGGCGAAGAGGCCGGCGTGGGCGAGCAGGTGGCACAGATCACCGAACGCGCCATGCGCGGCGAGCTCGACTTTAAGCAGGCGCTCGAGGAGCGCGTGGGGCTGCTCGCCGGCCTGGACGAGAGCGTGTTCGAGCGCACCATTGAACGCGTGACATTTACCCCCGGCGCGTTGGAGCTTGTGCGCTCGGCGCACAGCAAGGGCTGGAAGGTCGGCGTGGTAAGCGGCGGTTTCCACGAGGTCGCCGATAAGATCGTGGCCGCCGCGGGCATCGACTTTTGCCTGGCCAACCGCCTGGAGGTCATAGGCGGCAAGCTCACGGGTAAGCTGGCGGCAGACATCGTGACCAAGGAGTCCAAGCTTATCCAGCTGCTGGATTGGGCCGTTGAGTGCGGCGTCGATATGGCCCACACCGTCGCGATCGGTGACGGTGCCAACGACATCCCCATGATTCAGGCCGCGGGCACTGGCATCGCATTTTGTGCCAAGCCCAAGACGCGCGAGGCCGCTCCGTTTGCCATCGACGAGCGCAACCTGATGCTCGCCATGGACATCATCCTGCGCGACTAGCCGATCCATCTAACAATTGAACCAGTCTGTCCTATAGTTTCCGAACAATTTTGTCTTAGTGTTCGGAAACATACCCTTTGAGTGCTAGACTTTGCGCCGTCGAAGGGAACATATATGGATAAGCGAGATCTTGAGCAATTGCTGAGCGATGTTGCCGGCGGAACAGTCACACCGGCCGCCGCCCTCACGCGCATCCAGACAGCGCCGACCGCCGATCTGGGCTTTGCGCAACTCGACCTTTCGCGCGGGGTGCGCCAGGGAGCCGGCGAAGTTGTCTACGGTGCCGGTAAAACCGCCGAGCAAATTGCCGCCATTATCAAAGCATTACTCGATGCCGGCCAGGAGCGCATCCTGGTCACGCGCCTGGACGACGAAAAGGCAGCCTGCACCTCGGAGCTCCTCGGCAACGGCATCGACCTGGGATATGTCCCGGACGCCCAGCTCGCCCTGGTGGGTGGCAAGCCCTCCCCCAACGGCAACGGACGCATCGTCGTCGCCTGCGCCGGCACGAGCGACCTGCCCGTTGCCGAGGAAGCCGCGTTGACGGCCGAGTTCTACGGCAACGAGGTCGATCGCCTCTACGACATGGGTGTCGCCGGCCTGCACCGCCTGCTCGCTCATGCTGAGGAACTTGCCCAGGCGCAGGTGGTCATCGCCATCGCCGGCATGGAAGGCGCCCTGGCGAGCGTCATCGGAGGCCTTGTGAGCTGTCCGGTCATCGCCGTCCCCACCAGCGTGGGCTATGGCGCGAACTTTGGCGGCATGGCCGCACTGCTCGCCATGCTCAACTCCTGCGCCAGCGGCGTTTCGGTCGTCAATATCGATAACGGCTTTGGTGCCGCCTACCAGGCAAGTCTTATCAATCATCTGAGCGCCGGCACGTCCTGCGCCCGCTAAGGAGCATTTCATGTCCAACCATCACCACACGCTTATCATCGACGGCACCTCGGGCATCAGCGGCGACATGACCGTCGCGGCCCTGCTCGACCTGGGCGCCAGCGAGGAGCATCTGCGCGAGCAGCTCGCCACGCTTCCGGTCGGCGGCTTTGAGATTGCCGTTTCACGCGTAAACAAACATGGCATCGACGCCTGCGACTTTGACGTTCAGCTGACAGAGAAGCTCGAGAACCACGACCACGACATGGCCTGGCTCTACGGCAACAAAGCGGGCACCGAGCACACACACGAGCATGAGCACCACCATCATGATCATGGCGAGCACGAGCACTGCCACGAGCATGACCATGAGGCCCACGGTCATGGCCACGAGGGTCACCATCACGCCCACGGCCATCACCACCGTTCTTTGGCAGATGTCACCGCCATCATCGACGGCTCGCAGCTAAGCGATGGCGCCAAGCGTCGCGCGCTCGCCATCTTTACCGCGCTCGCTGCCGCTGAGGCCAAGGCTCACGGCAAGACGCCCGAGACCGTCATGTTCCACGAGGTGGGCGCCATCGACTCCATCGTCGATGTCTGCTCTGTCGCCATATGCCTCGACGACCTGGGCGTTGAGGATATTGTGGTCGAATCGCTCTCCGAGGGCCACGGTACCATTCGTTGCGCCCACGGCCACATGCCCATTCCCGTCCCCGCTGTCGTCAACCTGTGCCAGGCAGGCAATATCGCTCTCACGCCGGCACCGGTCACCGGCGAGCTCGTGACGCCCACAGGCGCGGCCATCGTCGCCGCGCTGCGCACGTCCGAGCACCTTCCGCTCCGTTATCGTATCGAGGCCGTCGGCTACGGCGCCGGCAAGCGCCCCTACGAGGGCTGCTCCGGCACGCTCCGCTGCCTGCTCGTTCACGCGGAGGCATAGCCATGGATGCCCGCAAGGCAAAAAGCCGCGCCGCCATCGTTTCGGCGTTCTCCGAGCTGCTGCGCGAGGAAGATTACGGTAAGATCACCGTCGGCGACATCATCGCGCGCGCTCACGTAGGCCGCGCGACATTCTACGGCCTCTTTAAGAGCAAAGACGACCTGCTGGCCGAGCTCGTGTGCGATATCTGCACCCATGCCCTCGACGATGATGGCACACCGCTCGACGACCCACTCGTGCAGGTCGAGCATATCCTCAACAACCTCTGGGAACGCCGTCAGGGCGTGAGGGCACTGGTAGCCGGCGCCGGCTCACGCGTCTTCGCCGACTGCTTACGCAAGACCATCATGTCACGAGCAGCCGAAACCGTCCCCACCGACCCAAACGACCCCGCCGCCACTATGGACCGAAGCTTCCTACTACACCACATAGCCTCAAGCTTCGTAGGAATGGTCCAATGGTGGGCCTGGCACAACTTCCAAGCAGATAAGACCGAAGTAGCCAAAGACTACCTATCAGCCATTAAGCCCCTCTTCAACTAAGTAAGAAGCTCATCCCAAAGCATCGCCCCACCCCAAGGCGCCACGCATCCCAAAGTGTCACTCGCACCTCAAAGCGCCTAACAACAAAGTGCCCACCACATCCAAATTCAGATATATATGTTGGTTGCTTGTTCGAACGCAACTGGATTCCCGCAGGGTCCGGCATAGGTTAACTTTCCGCCGCACTCCGCAGGACGCAAGAAGCTCCCGCCGCACGAAGTGCGCAGCGGGAGCTTCTTGCATGTCCGAGGACGCGGCGGAAAGATAACCTATGCCGGACCCGGGCGTTATATCAATTGTCTTGGACTAGAACATGCCCAAGAAACCATGCACAAACAGCGCGGCCAGAGCGGCACCGACAAACGGAGCGATGCCAGGAACAAGCAGGCCATACTTCCAGTTGTTGTCAGCCTTGTTCTTGATCGGCAGCACCTGATAGGCCATGCGAGGACCAAGGTCACGTGCCTGGTTCATGGCGAAGCCGGTGATGCCGCCCATGCCCATGCCAACAGCCCAAACGATCAGACCGACGCAGATAGCGAGCATCAGAACGTTCTCGCCGGCGCGGTTAGCGGCAGCAAGGATGGCGCTGATGAACACAAAGGTGCAGATAGCCTCGCAGAAGAAGTTACGGGCATAGTTCGCACCCTCGGTGGTGGGGTTGGTCGAGAAGATGTTGCGCTGGGCAATGGGGTCGACGACACCATCGGAAGCCTTGAACTCATCGGCATACATAAGCCAAGCGATTACGGCACCCACAAAGCCGCCGAGCATATCGGCAATCATGAAGGGGATGCAGCTGCTCCACGGCACCAGGCCGACGATGCACTGGGCAAGCACCATGGCGGGGTTCATGCACACGGCGCCGCCAAAGACAAACAGGCAGACCGAGATGCCAAAAGACCAAGTGGTGATGGCAAACATGTGACCGGAGCCCTGATACTTGGTGCCCTTGAGCACGGTATCGCAGTGCACGCCCACGCCAAAGACGATCATGAGGGCCGTCGCGCCGAATTCGCAGAGGAGTTTGGTAAGCATAAAACCTTATCTTTCTTGTCGGTTATAAACGATTCGTTTAGGCCGCGCACTAGTGCTGCGCGACGACAACGCCCAGGCCATCGGGGATAACGGCAACCTTGGCATCGGCACCCTTCATCTCAAAGGCAAGCTTGAGCGCCTCCTCGATAGTGTTGACCGGCGTCATGTGCATATCCTTGAGCATCTGGTGATCGCACAGGTCGGTGACCATGATCACGGGGTGATGCGCCAGGATGCGGGCAAAGATCTGGCTCGTCCACTGATCGGGCAGGGTCTCGTCCTTAGGACGGTCGATGCAGGCGCGCTCAAACTCCGCCGGATCGTTATCGGCGATGTTGTGATAGAAGCCCTCGCCACCGTGACCGTCGGCGCAACCGGCAACGTCGATAATCACGCCGCCTTCGGGAAGCGTGGCCTCGGCAGAGCACATGCCCTTTACAGCCTGGTAGATGTTCTGGTCGAGCGGGTAGCCGCCGTTGGTGGTGATGGCAATCTCGCACTCGACGGGCTCAACGCCGGCAAGGCTCTTCACGAACTCGCAGCCAGCCTCATGCGCCTTGTGGATGTCGCCGGCAAAGGAGCCGATGACCTCGTGCTTGCCGTTGAGCACCACGTTAAGCACAAAGGCAAGGTGAGCCATCTCGGCGGCGGCGAACATGTCCTCGCTCACGTGGTTGTGGCACAGGTTGCCGGCACGCGAATGGGAATCGTTCACAAACTGACCGTTGTGGTTGTACATGATGGTCTTGTAGCTGGCGATACCGGGAAGGACGGACTTACGGCTGCCAGAGAAACCGGCAAAGAAGTGCGGCTCAATGAAGCCCTCAGCAAGCAGCAGATCGCAATCGGCAGCAATCTTGTTGATGATGCACTCGCCACCAGAAGGCAGGGTGCCGATCTTTTCCATCATGCTGTCGTCAGTCGCGACGTGCATAACGATTTCCTCGTTGGCAACGATCTCCTCGCCATACTTGTTGACGAGCTCCTCGTGCGTCGACGGACGATGCATACCCGTAGCAACCAGAATGCGAACGCGCGCCTCAGGCACAGCGGAGTGGATGTGATGCAGCAGAATAGGCATCGTCACACGCGAGGGAACGGGACGCGTATGGTCGGAGCTAATGATGACGATATCCTTCTTGCCAGCACAAAGCTCCTCGAGCGAAGGCGAGCCATAAGGGTTGGCAAGCGACTCCTCTACCAGCTCTTCCTGCGATTTCGTGGTCTTAAACTCGTTTTGATGACCTTCCATCACACCCGCGAAGTTCTTATCCTCGAGCTCCAAATGCAACGTCTTGTGGTCAAACGGCAGTTCACATTCAAACAATGACGAGCGCCCTCTTCCTTTCAACTGACACACTAGATAAACCGTTGGAAGGATACGCCGCTCACCGAAAAACACCACCGTCCACCGACTCATTAACACAACGTTCATATTTGACCCACAACAAAACGGCCGCGATCCCAAACGGGACCGCGGCCGTCACAGCTGTAAGGTGCGAAGCGCCCAATGCATCATTCTTCTCCTCAGCTTTAATCCCTGAAGATCGAGGACGAAGGGACCCGACGGGTTTCCCTCTGAATGCACTCCGCAGCACGAAGCCCCCTTATCCGCAGCTCCAAAGGAGCAGGATAAGGGGGCTTCAAGTGCGAGGACGCATTCAGAGGGAAACCCATCGGGTCCCGGCGAGAGCCACAGGGCTATCGATTACCCCGTGTTCTGCAATCCTGCCGAGACGCCGGTCACAGTCGAAAGAATCAGGCTCATGTACTCGGCCTTCTTCTCCTCGGCCATCTCGTCCTGGTTCATACGCACCTCGCGAAGGGCGCGGACCTGGGCAATGGACAGGGCGTCGACGTAGGGGTTACGGACGCGGACGGCACAGCCGAGCACGCGGCGGCGCTGCAGCGGCCATTCATCACCGACGATGGCAAGGACCCACTTACGGGTGAGCTGCATCTCGGTAAAGACCTTCTTGGACAGATCATCGCGGTCGCCCAGATGCAGATACATCTTGGCAATGCGCTGATCGGTCTTAGCAATCGACATCTCAATATTGTCGATGAACGTGCGGAAGAACGGCCACTCCTGGTAGGCAGCCTTGAGCTGGTCAAGATCGCCCAACTGCTCGCAGGCGGTGCCCAGGCCGTACCAAGCGGCCAGATTGATGCGCGCCTGGCTCCAGCTGAAGATCCACGGAATGGTACGCAGGTCGTCGAGCGACTTGGCACCCAGGCCGCGCTTGGCGGGACGCGAGCCGATCGGCAGCAGACCGACCTCGGTCAGCGGCGTCACGGTCGAGAACCATGGTGTAAAGTCCTCGGTATTCAGCAGGTCCAGATAGCGCTCGTGGCTTGCAGCGTTAAGCTTCTCGGCCATATCCCAGAACTTCTGCGTGGTCTCGGTGTTGGTCTTCTCGACGCTCGGGGCCGACTGCAAAAGCGTTGCGGCGGCAACGGACTCAACATGGCGCTGAGCCAGCGTGCGGTTGCCGTAACGGGCAAAGATGACCTCGCCCTGCTCGGTGAGCTTAAAGAAGCAGTTGACCGAACCCTTGGGCTGCGCCAGCACGGCCTTGTTGGCCGGGCCGCCACCACGGCCCACGGCACCGCCGCGGCCGTGCATGAGCACCAGGTCGATATCGTTTTTCTCTGCCCACTTGGCAATGCGCTCCTGCGCGGAGTGCAGCGCGAGCATGGCTGTGGTAGGACCGGCATCCTTGGAGGAGTCGGAATAGCCTAGCATGACCTCCATGCGGCGGTTGGTCTGGGCAAGACGCTTTTGCACCACGGGCAGCGTAAGCATCTGGTCGAGCACGTCGACGCAGCCCTCGAGGTCCTCGAGCTGCTCGAACAGCGGGATCACGTCGAGCTCGGGGACATCCTCCTCGTGTGCAAAGGACAGGTGAGCCAGCTCAAAGACGTCGGCCACATGCTGGGCGCTCTTAGTGAACGAGATGATGTAGCGGTGCGCCATCTTCTTGCCGTAGCGCTTTTGGATGGAGCCGATAGCGCGGAAGGTATCGATGACCTCGCGCGTCATGGGCTGCAGGTCGCCATGGATACCGTTCTCGTGGATATCCTTGAGGGCGCGGGCGTGCACCACGGAGTGCTGACGGAACTCCATCTCGACCATATGGAAGCCGAAGGACTCGACCTGCCAGATGATGGTCTGGACCGGGCCGTAGGCAGCACGGACGGCACCGCAGGCGGCCAGCGAACGCTGGACGACGCGCAGGTCATCCAGGAACTCGTCGGCGCTGTGGTACATGGTGTCGGTGATACGGCGCACGGTGGCGTTCAGACGGTCGGCCATGACGAGCATGACGGCGCGATGCGGCTCGTGCTCGGAGATCAGCTCGGCGCGGGCCGTGTACCGAGGGCTCATCTCGACCTGATGGTTCCACAGGTTAATGAGCTCGGCCGACGGCTTGCTGTAGGTGGCCTCGAGCGTGAGGTTGCGGCCGATGTGGCGGCACTTGTCCTCGAGCTTGAGCACCATGTGCGTAAAGTACTTGGCGGCGACCTCACGGCTCACCTTGGCGGTGACGTTGGGGTTACCGTCGCGGTCGGAACCGATCCAGCTGCCGGGATGGAAGAACGCCGGGCACAGCGGCGGCACAGTACCGGCCTTGTCGCCCAGCACCCAATCGTCAAAACGACGATAGATAACGGGGATAACGTCGAACAGCGTGTTATCGAAGATGTCGATGATGGTATCGGCTTCCTCGACCGGCGTGGGCTTCTTGAGCGCGATGGGGCTCGTACGCACCAGGGCGTCGATCTCCTGCAGCATATGGCGCTCGTTCTCCACCAGGTCGGAGCCGCCCAGACGCGGACGCTCCTCCAGCAGGTTGGAGATACGGCGGATCTTGCCCTCGACGGCCTTACGACGGGCCTCGGTGGGATGTGCGGTAAAGACAGGGTGGAACTCGAGCTTGTCGAGCAGCTCGTTGGCACCCTCGACACCCAGCTCATTCACCAGCTGGTGATAGGCAACGGTAAGCTCGTTGGCAGGATCGACCTCGGTATCGGTCGACGCACCGGCCTCGCGCTCGCGCAGCTGCGCCACACGGTAGTTCTCCTCCGACAGGTTTGCCAGATGGAAAAAGCTCGTAAAGGCGCGGACAATGACCTGCTGCTTATCGAGCGGCAGGCTGTCGATCAAATCGACGACCTCACGAAATGCCACGGCAGTGGGCTCGTCGGCGGTGGGCACGCCCTGCTCGTCGACGGCTTCGTCGGCAGCGCAGGTACCGGGGTTGCCGGCATTGACCACAATCTCGGCTGTCAAAATCTTGTCGAACAGGTCCGCGATCTCGGGATCATACTCGCTAAGCACACGGCGCTCCAGGCGCAAGAACAGCGCCAGATTGTCGCGCAGCTCCTCGGGGATCTCGATCTCGGCGAGACGCTCCCTGGACTCGGCATTCGAGCCGATTCGGTTAACGAGGCGGTTGACCACGGCAGCGACGCGCGCCGCGGCTTCGGGTACAGACTGGTTGCTTAGGTTCTCAGCCACGTTTCCTCCCATTCCTCCTTCTATGCACGTAACATGCGGTATTCATTATAGGCGCTTGAGAAATACTTTCGACACTGATTGCGCTTTACCACACAAAAGTATTTTCTGCATTGCAAAGGTTTTTGCCCTAAATGGTCGTATTTCTCGGTGGGCGGCATACGTAAACGGGGGCATTCCGCATAAAAGCGAAACACCCCCGTAACAATCGCTCTCCATGAGCAGGGCACGTTAGCAGGCCCGCAGCTCAAAAAGATGCGCTACAGGCGCTCGCGAACCGCCTCGACCACATTGGCCAGATCGACGAGAACCTCGTCATGGCTCTGCATGTCGCGCACCTTGACCTTGCCGGCGGCAAGCTCGTCGCCGCCCAAGACCAAAATGAGCTTGGCGCCCACCTTGTCGGCCTGCTTAAACTGAGCCTTGAGCGAACGGCCCTGGTAGTCGGCCTCGGTCACGATACCTGCAGCGCGAAGCTCCTGCGTAATGGCGAAGACGTTCTGGCGCAACTCCTTGCCGGCGTTGGCGACGTAGACGCACGGGGCCTCATCGGCACCCAGGTCGCCGCCAAAGGCCTGTAGGGCCAGCAGGGCGCGCTCAAAACCGACGGCGAAGCCGACGCCGGCCGTAGGCTTGCCGCCCTCGAGCTCGACCAGGCCGTCGTAGCGACCGCCGCCGCCGATGGAGCCGACGCCGACGCCAGGGGCCTCGACCTCAAAGACGGTACGGGTGTAGTAGTCCAGGCCGCGCACCAAGGTGGGATCCTCGACATACTCGATACCGGCGGCATCCAGATAGCGCTTGACCTGCTCGTAGTGCTCGCGGCACTCGTCGCACAGGTTGTCACCCATCAGCGGAGCCTCGGCCATGATCTCGCGGCAATGGTCGTTCTTGCAGTCGAAGGCGCGCAGCGGGTTAAGCTCGGCGCGCTCGCGGCACTCGTCGCACATCTCGTCGGCGTGGTCGAGAATGAACTGCTTAACCTGCTCGCGATAGGCCGGACGGCACTGGGGATCGCCCATCGAGTTAATGAGCAGACGGAGCTTGGAAAGATCGAAGCCCAGACGCTTGTAGAACTCCATGAGCATGATGATGCACTCGGCGTCTGCCGCCGGATCGGGAGCGCCGAGCCACTCGATGCCCACCTGATGGAACTGGCGCAGGCGGCCCTTCTGGGGACGCTCGCCGCGGAACATGGCCTCGGCGTAGTAAGCCTTAAACGGCGTGGAGCCCTGGGGCACCAGGTTGTTCTCCACGACGGCGCGCACCACACCGGCCGTGCCCTCGGGACGAAGAGCCAGACGCTGCTTAGGCTTGAGCTTGGTATCGGTGCCTTCGGTAAAGACGCGCTCCAGGTTGGCGCCGCTAAACACGCGGAACATCTCCTTGCGCACGACGTCGGTCGACTGGCCGATGCCGTGGACAAACACGTCCACCTGCTCGATCGCGGGCGTCTCGATGGGCTTAAAGCCAAACGGCTCGAATACGCTGGCCGCAATCTGCTGCATCTTTTGCCAGGCGCGCATCTCGGCGCCGATAAGGTCGCGGGTTCCCTCCGCCTTCTGTGCCTGCATGGGCAAACACCTTTCTTTTGTATCGCGTCATAGATAGTGGACATTATACGGCACAAAGCAGCAACGCGGCGGCGCGTCTGACCGAACGAGGGTATGGGGACTCGTTCGGCCAGATGCGCCGCCGCTGTTTGTGACCCGTTTTCCTCCGTCCCCTTCGGATCACGTGATCCCTTGGGGACGGAGGAAAACGGATCATTTCGTAGGCCCGTGACCGCCTTGGAAACCGAATGATGGTACGAGCATCCATTCGGCTTCCAGGGCGGCCACAAACAGAACGGGGCAAACAGAAAAGAGCGACGGACGTCTACTCCCCCGCCACGCTTGCACGCAGCTTGGCGGCGATGGGCTCAGACGCCAGCAGAAACACCAACATAGCCACCGAGCACACCAAGCAGACAATCCAGGTGCTCGCAAAAGAGCCCGTGGCATCGGACAGCACACCCGAAACGATGGCGCCCACGGTGCCGCCGACCATCTTAAACAAACGAGTAGCAAGATTGGGTGCTACCGGTGGTCGGCGATGTAGCCCAAAGCGACGGCGGCATAAGCCGCGGCGCCGAGGGGAAGCTCGGCATCGTTAAAGCGCGCTTTGGGATGGTGCTGGGCAAAGTGTTCGTCCGTATCGGTTACAGCGGCGCCCACGGTAAAGTACGCGCTCGGGATCTCGCTCGAGATGAGCGCAAAGTCCTCGCTCGCCATGGCGTGGAACAACGGCAGGAAAGCTGCCTTGGGCAATGTCGCGCCCACATAGCCCAGCGATGCCTGGGTCATATCGTCATCGAGTACGAGCGGCGGAACATCCGAGAGCGTCTCGATGGTCGCCGGCGTGCGATACGTTGCCGCGACGCCATTGACGACCTCGGCGATGCGGGTCTTAAGATGCGCCATGAGCTCGACGTCAAAGCCGCGCAGCGTTCCTTCGAGCACGCAGGTGTCGGGAATGACGTTTGCCGCCTGTCCGCCGGCAAACTTACCCACGGTGAGCGCGACCTCCTTGGCCGCCGGCACCTCGCGGGAGATGAGCTCCTGAAGTGCCAGATGCACATGCACGCCCGCCGTGATGGGGTCGATGCAGATCTCGGGGCTCGAACCATGGCCGCCCTTGCCCTGCAGCGTGATGCGGAAACCGTATACGCCCGAAAGCGCGGGGCTGCCATAGAGCACCAGGCCGAGCGGCGATTGGCTGTTAACGTGCATGGCGAAAGCCGCCTGGGGACGCGGGTTCTGCAGCAGACCGTCGGCAATGGCGGCGCGGGCGCCCTCAAAGGTTTCCTCGCCCGGCTGGAACAGCAGCTTAACCGTGGCATTGGCATCGACAAGCTCGGCCTCGCGAGACTTGAGCAGGCGGGCGGCACCAAGCAGGACCGTCGCATGCATATCGTGGCCGCAAGCATGCATGCAGCCGTTGACAGAGGCAAAAGGCTCGCCTGACTCTTCCGCGACGGGAAGGGCATCCATGTCACCGCGCAGCATGATGACCGTGCCGGCCTGATCGTCCGTGCACGTACCGTTGCCCTGGGCCGCCACGGCCGCACCGGCACCGATGAGGCCCACAACACAGGAGCCGTCGACGAGCGTGGCGAACGGGATGCCCATCTCGGTCAGACGTGCCTGAATATACGCAGAGGTTTGCGGAAGGCAATTACCCAACTCGGGCGTCTGATGCAAATCGTGGCGCCACGCAGCAAGCTTGTCTGCAAAAGCTTGAGCCTCGGCAACAAGACCGTCACCGATAGCGGCTTGCGCTGCCGGGGTGGCCTTGGGCGCTGGTTGCGGTTGAAAATCGGACTGAGCTGGTGCCATAGATGCCCTCCAGTATTATTTGTGCAGCAAACACTTTGATGGTCTAAAGTGCAAGGTATAACTGTAAGGGCGTTACATAAAAAACGCCGCCCCAGGAGGGCGGCGCAACAAGTTGTTTACAATTGCGCGCAATTATTTCGGCGCAAAAAATCGAAATGTGTCTCGCTCAAGATGATCGACAAGAAGATGAGAACGAAGCCGGCGAGCAGACGCGAGGTGAGCGCCTCCCCCATCAGCAGCACCGAAAACAACACGCCCGAAGGGGACTCCATCGATAGGAGCAATGAACCCGTCGAGGCCGGGACGTGCGCCAAGCCGACGTTTTGGATGAGCAGCGCCACGCACGTGCAGCCCACCGAGAGAAAGGCCATCACGCCGATAAAGCTCGGCGTCCACACGGACAGAGGCGCTTGGGTCTCGAATAGCAGGGACGAGACCAGGCTCAGCACGCCGTTGCCCACAAACATCCAAAACGTGATGACGTTGATGTCCATTTTGCGACCGTACTTGGCCGTCACCGACATCTGAATGGCAAAGAAAACCGCACCGCCCAGCGTGATGGCATCACCGATGTTGAACTCGACGCTATCGAGCGCCACCAGGCCAATGCCCGCCAGACAGAGCAATGCGGCGCCCAAGTTGTAACGAGTGAGCTTTTCGCCGCTTAGGAAATAGCTCGCGAACGGGACCAGGATGCAATAGGTGCCCGTCAAAAAAGCGTTCTTACCCGCCGTGGTCTGAGCCAGACCGACCGTCTGCAAGGCATAGGCTGCCCACATGAGCGCGCCCATGCCCAGTCCAACAATCAGGTTGCGGGCGTTAAGGTGGGCGGCGATGCGCTTGCGAAAGATAACAAGCATGACCAGCGCTGCGGGAAGAAAACGAATATAGAGCAGTTCGAACACCGGGATGGTGTCGAGCGCGTCCTTCATAGTGGTAAAGGAGTAGCCCCAGATAATCGCCACCGAAAGCAGTAGAACTTTCCAGAACAGCGGCGAACGAGCACCGGCACCACGGGAGGTGCCGCCCGCACCCAGGTCCTCGCGAGCAACAGGGCTATCGGGCATGTTTTCAATTTCGTTGGCAGCGTATTGGGCCATGGAACATCCTCACACTCAAACTGGGCGTGGTGTCCGCACGCGTATGGCTGCGTGCCGCCTCATGGTCAAATAAAAACGGGACGCGCCGGACCCCCGGCACGCCCCGCTACTGTAGCAACAACCAGCACCGCATCGCAATCCAGCCCGCTAAAGCGTCAGCAAAGTGAACCTCGATGTTTTGTCAATGTCACGCTGTTGCACTAAATAAGCTTTGTTGATTCCAGCTTTTCGATGATCCAGTCGTTGGCTTTGATGACCGGGCGGCGGAAGACGACGCCCAGGGCCAGCGACGGAATCAGATAGCTCGCCAGAATGCCTAGCTCAATCCAGTACTCCATATGATACGCACCGGCCATGGCGGCATGCATGGCGTTGATGCCGTGGGTGAACGGCAGGAACGGATAGATCGCCTGGAACACGGGGCCGGTCATCTCGATGGGGAACGTGCCGCCCGAACCGCCGACCTGCATGACCAGCAGCACGACGGCGAGCGCCTTGCCGATATCGCCAAACGACACGGTGAGCGTGTAGACGATATTGGAGAACACGAGACTCGCGACCCAGCCGGCAAGTACAAACTGCAGCGGGTTGTCGCATTGGATGCCAAAGAACAGGATGTCGCCCGCGCACACGAGTGTCGCCTGCAGCAGGGCCAGACCTCCAAAGAACAGGTAGCGGCCCAGGTAGATCTCGTGCAGGCGCACGGGGATCAGCTCGTTGATGAGCTCATCGTCAACCGAGACCTTCATCATGGCCGCCAGCACGATCGAGCCGACCCAAAGCGACAGAATCGTGTAGAACGGCGCCATGGCAGAGCCGTAATTGCGAATCGGATAGACCGGCTTGCGGTCGAGCGCGACGGGGCCGGAAAGCGACACGGCCAGGCCCTCGGGGTCGTTGCCAATCATCGTCTTGATCGTCGCCAGGTCACCCGACATCAGGGCGCCGTCGAGCTCGTCCTTGAACGCGCTGATCTTGTCCGACGCCTCGCCCAGCTGATCGGAAGCCTTGTTGACCAGCTTTGCGGCCTTGGAGAGACCCTTTGCCAGCGAACCGGATGCGTCGGTCAGGCCGGCAACAGCGCTATCCAGGTCGCCCGAGATGCCGTCGAGTGAATCCAACACGCCCGAAATAGTTTTCTTGAGCTCCTTGGCCTTGACCGAGAACGTGGAATCGTAGTCAGACTTAGCGCCCGAGATGCCCGCCTTGGCATCGGCGATGGCCTGGTCGACCTCGGCACGCGTGCTGTTGACCTCTGCCATGCTGTCGGAAAGGGACTTTGCGGTTGCCCTCAGGCCGTTGGCATTGTTACGATACTCCATCGCGATCCTGCCCAGCGATGTAGCCACAGACTTGAGGCTGTCCCGGAGCTTTTCGTCACTCACCTGATCGGCAAAGCTGCGGAGCTGGTCGGCCGTGTCGTCGATTTCCTTGGCACGCGATTCGAGTGCCGACGCGGCTTCGTTGAGCTGGGTCACCGTAACGTTGACATGCTGGTTCGCGGCATCGAATGCCTTCGCAAGCTCGGCGGACACGTTGTCAAACGAGCCCGCACTTCCGTCAATCGCGGCGTTGATGGCGTCGTTGGCGGCCTTGAGTGCTTCCTTGGAATCACTAATGCCGCTCTCGGCGTGCTCCATCAACTGCTTGGTCGATTCATCGACCGTACCCGTCTGCTGGAGCATACCGCTCGCCGACGTCAACGAATCGGACGTAGAGCTCAAAATGCCCGCCAGCGACGAAGCATTAGCCTGAACGTCTTGCAGGTCCTCAATCGAATCGCCGAGCGTCGAGGACAGGTTGGCGATAAAGTTGCTGACTTGGTCGGTGCTCATGTAATCGAGCAGGCTGGACACCGTCTTGAGACCGATGCTCGTAATGGTCTCGGTAAAAGATTCGTTAACCTGGTTCTGAACGGCGCTCGAACCCTTCTCGGTCACGATCTGCGCGATGGCGTTGGCCTTCTGGTTCTCGTAAAACTCGATATCGGCGTGTTTCACGTCGGTCGAGAAAAGCGTCATCATGTCAGCGCTAAACGTTTTGGGGATAACGACGGCAGCATAGTACGCGCCCGACTTAACGCCCTCGATAGCCTTTTCGCGATCGTTAAGCACAACCCAATCGAAGCTCTCGTTGCCGCGTAGGGTGGCGGTCACGTTTTCGCCCACGTTAACCTCGACGGGAATCAGATCGCTCTCGTAACCCTCATCGGTGTTGACCACGGCAATCTTAAGGTTGCCGGTATTGCCGTAGGGATCCCAGCTTCCGGCGATGTTAAACCATGCATAGAGACATGGCACGATGATCAGGCCCATCACGACAATCAAGCCGATCACGGAGCGAGACACGTTTTGGACATCGCGCTTAAACAGATGCAGGATATTCTTCATTTATGCCTCACCTCCTTTGGAGTGCTTACCGAGCGGGGCGGTATCTCCGTCATTTGCAGCCGTGTTGTCAGCGCCCTGAGTTTTTTGGTGCGAATCCGTATGCGGCAAGCGGCCCGTGGACTGATCGCCGCCTTTGGCACCACGCTCGCTGGCGTTGAGGCCAAACATGTGGCGGGCAGCAGGAATGGCGGCCGTGTGCTCGCGCATCTCGCGACGCAGGTCCTCATCCGAAAGCGCCGAGATGCGCATCTGGGTATTGAGGCTCGCGCGGATATATTCGATATTGATAAGCCAGCCGCAGATGGCAATAACCGAGATGATCCAAATGACCAGCAGGATGATCTTGCCGTTATTGTCGATATCGAGAACCGTCGACAGGACAAAGAGCAGCACCTGCACGCCCACCACAGCAGCAAAACCGCCCTTGATGTAGTAGGGATAACGGTGCTCAAAGGTCACCGCGTGGTCGAGCAGTTCGCGACGGTACGAATCGGAATCGAGCATGACACGCATGGCCGTGCGTAGCGAGTAGCGCTGGCGCGGCAGGTCGTTGGACTCGCAAATCATCATACCGGTCGTGGAAAGCTGTTTATCAAAGAGCAGGTTAAGGTTGAGCAGCAGCGGACGCAGCTGCAGGCCGATAAAGAGCGCCACGATCAAGAACACGCCCAGAATGCACAGGTTAAACAGGTAGTTGAACGAATACATGCCACCGACCGTCTCGCGCAGCAGATTGATGCCGTAGGTAAAGGGTAGCAGCGGGTGCAGCCACTGGAAGAAGCCGGGCATCATCTCGATGGGGTACATGCCCGACGAACCCGGGATCTGCACGATGACGAGAATGACGCCGATAGCCTTGCCGATATGCTTAAACGTGGTGGACAGCGCATAGATGATATTGACGTAGGTGAACGAGATGGCGATGCCGCCCAACACGAACAGCAGCGGGTTAACACACTGTACGCCAATGACCAGATCACCCACCGTAACGATGATGGCCTGCAACGCACCCAGGATCACCAGGAGCAACCAGCGGCCAAAGTAGCCTTGGCGCGCCGTAAAGCTGCCAACGCCCTCACGGTCGACCTCGAGCTTGTAGATGGCGATGAGCACATAGCCGCCCACCCACAGCGCCAGGTTGGTGTAGAAAGGAGCAATGCCCGAGCCGAAGCTCTTGACCGGATAGATCGACTTGGACTTGAGCTCAACCGGAGATGCCATGAAGTCTGCAACGTCATCGACGTCGACGCCCATCAGGTCGGCCAGCTCGCCCATGGACTCGGAGGTCTGTAGCGCCGCGATGTCGTTGGCGGCGGTTGCGAGCTTGTCCTGGACCTTGGCAAGCGAGGAATCGGTCTGGGACAGCGTGGTCTTGGCCTGGCCGAGTGTAGCGTTGAGTTGCGAAAGTGTACCGCGCGCACTTGCAATAGTAGGCGTGAGGCCAGACACGATTCCCGTCAGATCACCCGAGACGGCGGCAAATGAATCAAGCGCGCTCGAGGCCTTCGGCAGCGCGTTTTGACCCAGGTCCGTCTGGGCCTGGCCAAGGTTGGTCGCACCGGTCTGAATTGCGTTATTGATAGCGTCGCTGGCACCCGAGACAGCCGCGGCATCATTCGCCATGGCGCTCGACTGCGCAGACAGACCGTCCTTGATGCTCTGAAGCTTTTCATTCTGCTCGCGGAGCAAATCGATGGTCGATACAATGCGCGCGTCAATTTCCTTGGAACCTGTCGACGTGTCATTGACAAGAATTTCCAAGTGGCCGATAACGGCCTTATTGTGGTCGATCGTCGCCTGGAGAGACTCAAGCGAGTTGTCGATACGAGTGGTCGTAGATGTGACCGCGCCCGTCAGCTTGCCAATCGCAGCGTTCGCGGAGGCTGACGTCTTGGTGAGCGCAAGGCTGCCTTCCGAGAGCGCCTTAGAGAGCGAGGCGACAGAGTTACCCGCCGTGGCGCGAGCCTCGCCCAGCAGGTCGTTGCCCTGGGAGATCGCCTGCGTCAGCGACGGCGTCTGACCCTGCAGGCCCGCCAACGCGGCATCGGCCGATGCGATCGAGCCGCTCGTCTTATCGATGGCGGCATTCATGTCGCCAATCGAATCGCGCACCTCACCCAAGGTACCGGATGCCTCTGATACCGAACCGGCCAACGAATCCTGAGTCTGGGTTGCCTTGTCCTTTAAATCAACTCCGGCATCCTTGGCAATACTGGCAACGGTCTCGCCCACCGTGGAGACGAACTCCGAGTTGATCTGCTGCTCGATGGTGTTTGCACCGGTGTCGGTAACCTTGGGCGCAATAGCGCTCTTCTTCTCATTGACGTAGTACGTAAGCTTGGGCTGATGGTAGTTGCCGTCGAGCATCGAGACCAGGTTATCCGAGAAGTTCTTGGGGATTACGATGGCCGCATAGTACTCACCGCTCTCGACGCCCCCCTTGGCGTCGGCCGCCGAATCGACGAAGGTCCAGCCCAGCTGATCGTTCTCCTTGAGCTGATCGACGACCTTATCGCCCGCGTTGAGCTCGCCCACCAGGTCGTTTTGAGTGCCCTGATCGTTGTTGGCGATGGCAATCTTGATACCCTGGGTGTTTCCGTACGGATCCCAGTTTGCCACGATGTTGTACCAGGCATACAGCGAGGGAATAACACACACGCCGAGGGTAACCACCAAGGCGACGGGGTTCACAAGCAGTCGCTTAATGTCGCGCTTAAATATCGCAAAGGAGACCTTTGCATCGGATAGTTTGCTGCCGAGACTCACGCTTGGACCATCCATCCTGTCGTTGAATCGAATCGTACTATCGATAACCATTGTACGTAGGCGCTTTAGCGTCTCAGAGCACAATGGTATTGAGTTTTGCGGGTAGCAATATACTACGAAGACGAATTAACGTACAGTTGTACAGTATCTTTAATTTTAGCAGGTCACAAAACCACAACCCGCACAAATTAGCAATTCAAATAGTCATTCAAGAACGTCCCCAATGACTACAACAACGGAAGCGCCGATGTTTTGGCAACGACAGACACTATGACCCAATCCGAGGGCACTAAATAGACAGGAGCCCCCGCTCGTGACCGCGGGTCGGGGCTGCGACAATGATGTTGAAGTGCCATAGGCGCAGCCGCGCCGCAACGAGGTTGGGAGGCTCCCATGCCAAAGTATTCTACCGCGTTCGGGATGGACGTCCACCTGAGGTCGACCACCGTCTGCGCCCTCGACGCGGACACCGGCGAGGCCGTGACGAGGAGGTTCCCCGGCAACCCCTGGGGCGAGATCGCCGGGTGGATGGATGGGTTCCCCGGGCCGTCGCTCGCGGCCTACGAGAGCGGCTACCTCGGCTTCGCCCCGCAAAGGGAGCTCGCCGGGCTCGGCGTCGAGTGCGCCGTCGCCGCGGTCTCGAAGATCCCCAGGTCGGCCGCCGACTCGGCCTCCAAGAACGACAGGAACGACGCCGCCAGGATGGCCAAGGCGATACTCGCCCACGACATCTCCCCCGTATGGGTCCCCTCCCCCGAGGTCGAAGGCATCAGGGACCTCGCCGGCGCCTACGACGGGGCGACCGCGCGCCTGGCGACCGCCAAGCAGCGGCTGCTCGCCTTCCTCGCAAAGCGAGGGTTCGTCTACGGCGGCACCACGCCCGCCGGCAACCCGAGGAAGTACTGGACCTACGACTTCCTGAGGTGGCTCGACAAGGTCAGGCCTGAGGACGATGGCGGGGTTCGGACGCTCGCCGCCCTGAGGAACGAGGTCGAGGCCGCGGCGGAGGCCCGGGCGGACCTGCTCTCCGAGTACAGGGCAGCCGTGGATGCCAGCCCGATCGCCGCGGAGGTGGCCGCCCTCCAGTCGATCAAGGGCTGCGCCTTCGCGCTGGCCGCAGCCTTCTCGGCCGAGGTCGGCGACTTCACGAGGTTCCGTTCCGGAAGGCAGGTCACGGCCTATTTCGGCCTCGCGCCGAGTCAGAGGTCGAGTGGCGACTCCGTGCGGCTCGGAGGCATCAGCGGTGCGGGCAACGCGCTCGTGAGGAAGCTGGCCGTTGAGGGTTCATGGTGCTACGCCGCGGCACGGCACCAGCCGAAGCTCATGCCAAGGGATACGGGCGTGCCCCTCGAGATAAGGATGCACGGGAGGAAGGGGTCCGAGCGGCTCCTGCGGCGGCGCGAGGAGATGCTCGCCCGCGGCATGCCCGCGGCGAAGGCTAACGCGGCCACCGCGGCCGAGCTCGTGAGGTGGCTCTGGGCCCTCGGCATGATGTGCCGGGAGGGCGCGGAATAGACATAGCCCCCGTCCCGGCGAGCCGGGCGGCCTTCGGGGATACCCCCTATTTCGCTGTGCGCGCGGAGCCCTCCGCATGCGCCTCGACAGACTTGGGGAACCCCGCCGAAGGAATGGAGTGCGGGCCGACAGAACGGTATCCGCGGATATGAGACTGAGCCGAAGGCGTCGACGACATGCCGGGGGCGGACCGGGACGGGTTCAACGGCAGGCCCCGCCGACCGATTGCAAGCGGTCGGCGGGGCCATTGTGGCTCTTGACAGCGGATTGGGTCATATGAGCGAAAACGCCCCTAAGCGAGCAAGGTGACGTGAAAGAGGAGGGAAGCGTACTTCGGTACGCGACCGACGATTGAACGTCAGATTGCCGCTTAGGGGCGTTTGCAGCGTCGAGCCGTTACGCGGTTTGGTAAAACCGTGTAACTACCCAGTTACATTAGTTCGCAAACAGCTGCTGCGAAGGCAACGGGGTCCTCGGGGAGGATGCCCTCGACCAGCAGGGCCTGATCGTAGAGCAAGCCGGAGTACTGCTTGATCTTGTCGGCGTCGCCTGCCTTCTGGGCGGCGACAAGCTTGTCAAAGACCGGGTGCTTGGCGTTGAGCTCGAGCACGCGCTGGCTCTTGGGCATACCGTCGGGCGCGCCCTCGGGTCCCTTCTGGAGCACCTTCTCCATCTCGAGCGAAAGCGGACCCTCGGTGGTGATGCAAGCGGGGGCATCGGTCAGGCGCGCGGAGACGGCAACTTTCTCGACCTTGTCACCGAGCGCCTCCTTCATGGCGCTAAAGAGGTCCTCGTTTTCCTTGGTGGCGTCCTCGGCCTCCTTCTTCTCGTCCTCGGTCGCCAGATCAAGATCGCCAGTCGCGACGTTCTTGAGCTCCAGGTGACGATCCTCGACCTCGGGCTCGGCACCGTCGGCAACGGCCTTCTCGGCAGCCTCGCGGGCGGCGTCGTCCTCGTAGATCTTAGGCATATCGGCGGCAACGTACTCACGCATAGCCTGGAACGTGAACTCATCCACATCCTGCGTCAGCAACAGCACGTCATAGCCGCGCTCGAGCACGCCCTTTACCACGGGCATCTTGGCCAAGCGCTCACGCGAGTCGCCGGCGGCGTAGTAGATGGCCTTCTGATCCTCGGGCATACCCTTGGCATACTCGGCCAGGGTAATCATCTTCTGTTCCTTGGCAGACCAGAACAGCAGCAGGTCGGCGAGCTCATCGGCCTTCATGCCATAGCTCGAGTAGATGCCGTACTTAAGACCGCGGCCAAAGTTCTCAAAGAACTTCTCGTAGGCCTCGCGATCGTTGTCACGCATATCCTCAAGGTCGGCGGTGATCTTCTTTTCCACACGCTTGGCAATAGCCTTAAGCTGACGGTTCTGCTGCAGCGTCTCACGCGAAATATTGAGCGTCACGTCGGCAGAGTCCACGACGCCACGGACAAAGTTGTAGTAGTCGGGCAGCAGGTCGTCGCACTTCTCCATAATCAGCACGTTAGAGCTGTAGAGCGCCAGGCCCTTCTCGTAGTCCTTGCTGTACAGATCGAACGGGGCGCGACCCGGCACAAACAGCAGCGCATCGTACTCAAGCGTGCCCTCGGCGTGGAAGCTGATAGTGCGCGCGGGATCGTCAAAGTCGTGGAATGTGGACTTGTAGAACTCGTCGTAGTCCTTCTGCTCGACATCGGAGCTGCGTTTCTTCCAGATCGGTGTCATGGAATTGACGGTCTCGAGCTCCTGGTAGTCCTCGTACTCGGGCGTGTAGTCATCGCCAGCATCCTCGGGCTTGGGCTTCTGGCGGCTCTTGGACACCATCATCTGTATCGGGTAGCGCACATAGTTGCTGTACTGCTGAATCAGGCTCTTGAGGCCCCACTCGGTCAGGAAGCGATCGTAGGTCTCGGCCTCGCCGTCGGCGTCGAGCTTCTCGTTCTCGCGCAGCGTCAGGATGACATCGGTGCCGTGCTCGGCGCGCTCGCCATCCTCGATGGTGTAGCCCTCAAGACCGTCGGACTCCCAAACGTGGGCGGTATCCTCGCCATAAGCGCGGCTGACAACCTTCACGTGGCTGGCGACCATAAAGGCGGAGTAGAAACCCACGCCAAACTGACCGATGATGTCGACATCGGAACCCTGCTGCTCGGCGTTCTCGGTCTTAAACTCCTCGGAGCCGGAATGGGCGATGGTGCCCAGATTGCGCTCGAGCTCCTCGGCGGTCATGCCGATACCGTTATCCGAAATGGTGATGGTACGGGCATCTTTATCAAAGGAAACACGAATAGCCAGGTCGCCCTGGTCGAGCTTGACGCTCGGGTCCTGCAGGCTCTTAAAGTTGAGCTTGTCGACGGCATCGCTCGCGTTGGAGATAAGCTCGCGCAGGAAGATTTCCTTATTGGTGTAGATGGAGTTGATCATGAGGTCGAGCAGTTTTTTGCTCTCGGTCTTAAATTGACGCATGTGCAGTCCTTTCGCGCTACCCCCGTCCGCAAAAACGGCCCGGTTGCCCGAGCCGCATTGCAGACCTGCTATGTTCAGACTTAGATTTTATAACCCATTAGCGCGCATATATACATACGGAATCGAAAAACTGTATGTCCAAACGCTCTGATGCGCCAATTGCCAAGGAGTGTCCCCGACTGCCGGCAGGAAAGGAGCGTCCCTATCTGCCATCTACGCGCTTGGCCATCCAAACATGGGGCTGGCCCTCGTCTTCGTAGTCCACCGGGGCAATCTGCGTGTAACCCGCCTTGGCATAGAGTGGTAGCACGTATTCCTGCGCGTGCAGCTTAATGAGCTTGGCGCCGGCATCACGCGCGCACGTATCACTGGCCTCGACAATCTTGCTCGCCAAACCGCGACGGCGCATGCTCGGCAGCACGGCCACGCGCCCCATAATGTAGGTCTCCCCCGCCGCGACGCCTTCGTCCAAGTCGCACGCCGGCAAAACTGGGGCTTCGGCATCTGCCGCGTACTCCAGTTCCTCGGGAAACACGCGCGAGCAGCCGGCAAGCTCGCCGTCTACATAGAGTGTCACATGAATGCAGTTCGGATCCTCGTCGATAGCGTCGAACTCATTCTCGTAGCCCTGCTCGTCCATAAAAACGACGCGGCGCACCAACGCCGCGTCGTCAAAGCATCCCGTCTTAAGTTGGATATCCATAGCTGCCCTTTCATTCAACGCGAACGTTAGGGACAGATTTTAGCGAAAATGAGCTCCGCGCACGCTAAACTTCGCGCGAGCCTTCGCCAGACAGTCGTAATGACCCACGTTATGGGCATCGCTCGCGATGAAGCTGTACAGGTTCTGATCGAACAGGCGCTGTGCCGGCTTTTTCTCGCGACCAAAGCGACCGCCGGCAATAAAGTCCGCCGAAGCCTGCAGCTTGCAGCCCATATCGACCAGGCGCTCCGCCACGCTTACATCCTTTTGAACCGCACGATAGCGCTCAGGATGAGCGATGATCACCTGATAGCCACGGCACTGCAAATCGTAAATCGTGTTCTCGTACTCTCTAAACGCATACGCATCGGCATGCGTCGAAAGCTCGAGCAGAAACTCGTTGGTCCCATCGAAATGCAAGTGATCCGCGGCATCGATACCAAGCTCAACGAGCTTTCGATGGTTGACCTCGAAGCCCATCTGGAGCGGAAAACCGTCAGCGTTATCGCGCAGCAGCTCAAAGGCATCCCACATCTTGTCGTAATCAAAATAGGGATCACGGCAGTGAGGAGTGCAAACGATTCTAGTTACACCGGCCCGCTTGGCAGCCTCGAGCATCGCCAAGCTCTCTTCGAGATCGGCGGCGCCGTCGTCTACACCCGGCAAGATATGGCAATGAATGTCACGCATAGGTCAGCCTTAATCAACTAAACGTTTGCTCGGTTGGTGAAGATGCCCTTTTTGGAAGTGCCCTGATCGTCGGAGCCCTTCTTAACCTTCTTACCGTCCTTGGTGTAGTAAGAATAATAGTACTCGCTGGTCTCGGTCTCACAGTAATTCATGACGGTACCGATGAGCTTGACCTTCTCGGACTTCTTAAGCTGGGCGATAGCGTTGAGCGCCTCTTCGCGCTTGGTAAAGTCCTCGCGCACCACGAACAGCGCGCCGTCGGTCAGGCTGGCAATCTCGGCAGCATCGATGAAGGTGCCGACCGGAGGAGCATCGAAGATGACGTACTGGAACTTAGCAGACAGTGCCTTGACCAGCTTGGCAAAGCGATGGGAGACGATGATGTCGGCAGGATTGGGAATATGCGGCTCGGCATCGAGGAAGTAGAAATTCTTCTGACCTGTCTCGACAATCGCCTGGTCGATAGAAACCTGCTCGGACAGGACTGCATAGAGTCCGCCGCGGGAGCGGACGCCGAGCATATCGGCAAGGGACCTGCGACGCATATCAGCCTCGACCAGCAGGACACTCTTGCCGCTCGTGGCGATTGCCTGAGCAAGATTAATGGAAACCGTAGACTTGCCCTCGTTGGGAATCGAGGAGGTAACGGTGATGGTGCGAATGGGGTCGTCCACGCTCGCAAAGCGGATGTTGGCCAGAAGGGTCTTGGCGGCGTTCTGCACAACGAGCTTATCGGTGTTCTTTGCCTTAGCCATGCCTATTTACCACCTTTCATAGCCGGAATTCGGCCAACAACGGGAATACCCAGGAGCTCTTCTGCCTCTTCGGCACCGCGGATGCGGGTATTGAGCATGTCTGCCAAAACGACATAGGCAACTGCGATAAAGATACCGGCGAGGAACGCGACGGCAATATACAGCGTGCGCTTGGGGCCGCTGGGGGCTTCGGGGGTCTTAGCCTCGTCGATAACGTTGATGCTCTGGGCAGCGCCGACGTTCTGAGCGACCGTACTCACCGAGCTGGCAATGGCCTTTGCGACCTCAGCCGTCTCCTTGGCATCGGTGCCGGTAACCGAAAGCGTAATGACACGCGTGGTGGTCTCGGAGGAAACAGACACCTTGTAGTCATCCAAATCGGTGAGGCCCAGTTCTTTGGCGGCGCCGCTCTTAACGCTATCGCTATCCAGCAGCGTGGCGATATCGTTGGAAAGCATCTGGCTCGCCGAGAGATCGTTGTAGCTCATCTGACCGCTATCGTCGGTCTTGGCGAGAATGTACATGCTCGTCGTCGCGGTATAGGTGTTGTCCATCGCAACGAAGGACACGATGCCCATGGCGATCGCGCAGACCACCGGAAGGGTGATGACCAGCTTGAGGTGCTTCTTCAGCAGCTGGAACAGTTCGAGAAGGGTCATGCAGCTTGCCTTTCATTTCCCCAGTTCGGATTGACAAAACTGTCCGTATGTTATCGCATCTTTTTACCGAGACCAAACTCTATACATAAGAAACAGGCTCTCCTGTAAAAATGTCGGAAGCAATCGTAAAATTGCACAACAACGCCGCGCCCGAAAGTCAAATGCGGCGTCTACATCAATATCTGTGTTGTATCGCTATGCGAATGGCTCGTCCTGCTGTATGGGAAACGTCACCGTAATGGTGGTTCCCACGCCCAACTCGCTCGACAGATCAAGCGTGGCGTGATGATACAGGGCCGCATGCTTGACAATGGCAAGCCCCAGGCCGGTTCCGCCGCGTGCCTTGGACCTACTCTTGTCCACGCGATAGAACCGCTCAAATACCTTGCCCTGTTCTTCAGGCGCGATACCGATTCCCGTGTCGGCGACAGCGAGGAACGGATGGCCTTCGTCGTTGGTGCCGCACTGCAGCGTAACCGTACCGCCGGGCCGATTGTAGCGGATGGCGTTGCTTGCCAGATTATAGATGAGCTCGTCGACCAAGCGCGACACGCCTTCGATGACCACAGGCTTGGTCTCATGACTTATCGTCACATTCGCCTGACGGGCAACCTGTTCAAGACGCTGCTCAACCGCGTAGATCGCACGCGAGAGCTCAATAGGCTCCGTGGACCCAATGGGCACTTCCTCGCCTTCAGTTGCACGTTCGGCCTCGTCCAAGTTAGACAGCGTAAGGATGTCGTTGACAAGCGCTGCCAAGCGGCCCGCCTCACGATAGATGCGACCGCCAAAGTTGCGCAGGTCGTCCTCGCCCTCGACCATGCCATTTGCGATGAGCTCGGCATAGCCCGAAATCGCCGTAAGCGGCGTCTTGAGCTCATGGGTGATATTCGCCGTGAACTCGCGGCGCATACGGTCGTTGTCCGCTAGCACCGCCATTTGGCGCTTGAGTTCCTGGCGCTGCGACTCGATGCGCTCAAGCATGGGGACCATCTCGGCATAGGCGTGCTCATAGCTACGGCGTGGGTGATCCAAATCCACCTCTTGCAACGGCGCGATGATGGCACGGGACTCACGGCGCGCCATAAAAAACGAGAGTACTGCACCCGCTGCTGCGATAAGCAGCATCGGCGCCAGCATCGACAGCAAAATCGCCGCAACGCCAGGCTGGGCCTGCGCCAAGCGAACGACCTGGCCGTTATCAAGGGTGACGGCACGATACAGCATAATCTCGTCGAGTGTAGAGCTTGCGCGCTCCGCGGAACCCGAACCACTCTCAAAGGCCTCGATGACCTCGGGGCGATCGCCATGGTTGGGCAGTGTGGAAGGCGACGCCTCGTTGTCGTAGGCAACAGATCCGTCCTTATTGATCAGCGTGATACGAAGATCCTCGCGATCGAGGCTTCGCAAGAACGGAATGGGCTCCTGCTGCTCGTCGAGGGCGGCAGCAATGAGCTCGGTTTCCTGCGCCAGATTGGCACTCGTGGCATCCGCCAAAGTGTTTTGCACAAAGAACGCACCCAGCACCGTAAACGCCACGATAACCGCCATGGCGCAGACAAAGATCGTCACAAAAACGCGGTGCGACAGCGTATGTTTTCCCTGGGGGGCGAAGACCACGGGTTACTCCTCCGATGCGGTGGCCGCGGTGTCGTCGCCTTCGGCGCCATCACCGGCAGAAGGCTCGGCCAGGCGATAACCCACGCCGCGCACGGTCTCGATGGCGCTGGCATGCTCGCCCAGTTTTTGGCGAAGCGTCTGCACGTGCACGTCAACGGTGCGCGAACCGCCGTCGAAGTCCCAGCCCCACACGCTCTGCAGCAACGACTCGCGGGTAAAGACCACGCCGGGCTTGCGCATGAGGTACTCGAGCAGGTCGAACTCGCGCAGGGTGAGCTTAAGCGGCTCGCCGGCAACGGTCACCTCGCGATGGCTGGGCGAGAGCACGATGTCGCCCACGCTGAGCACATCGCTCGCCTGCTTGACCATGCCGCCGCGACGCAGCAGTGCGCGGCAGCGGCTCGCAAGCTCCATGAGGGAAAACGGCTTAGTCAGGTAATCGTCGGCACCGCCATCGAGCGCCATCACCTTGTCGAGCTCGGTGTCCTTGGCGGTAAGCATCATGATGGGCACCGTCGCCGTCAGGCGATCGGCACGCAGACGACGCATAATCGCCAAGCCATCGGTGTCGGGCAGCATGATATCGAGCAGCACAGCATCGGGCACCCGTCGCGCCACGGCAGCTTTAAACTCGCCATCACACGAAAAGCCCTCGGCCTCGATTCCCTGCTTGCGCAGCGCGTAGACTGTCAAATCCCTGATGTTGTCATCGTCCTCGACGTAATAGATCATGTTGAACCCCTTTGCGGCCGATATGACCGCATCTTAACCCTAAAGGCACCTGTAAAAGACAGCGTCAGCCAAAACGCCCCGTCAAATAATCCGCGGTGCGCGGATCGGACGGATTCTTGAAGAGTTGCGCGGTGGGCGCGTGCTCCACCAGCTCACCCAGCAAAAAGAACGCAACCGAATCGGAAATACGCGCGGCCTGCTGCATGTTGTGCGTCACGACCACCAGCGTGCAGGTCTCCTTGAGCTCGCAGGCCAGCTGCTCCACCACCAACGTCGACACAGGGTCGAGTGCCGAGGTCGGCTCGTCCATCAGCAGAATGTCGGGCTGCACGGCAAGTGCGCGGGCGATGCACAGGCGCTGCTGCTGGCCGCCCGAAAGACCCAGACCCGACTCTTTGAGCTTGTCCTTGGCCTCGTCCCACAGGGCGGCGCGTCGCAGGGAGTCTTCGACCAGCTCGTCGAGCACGACGCGATCGCGCACACCCATACCGCGCGGCCCATAGGCGACGTTGTCGTAGATGCTCATGGGAAACGGGTTGGGGCGCTGGAACACCATGCCCACGCGCTGGCGAAGGCGGCAGATGTCGTAGTCGCCCAGGATATCTTGACCATCGAGCGCAATCTTGCCCTCGATTCGGCAGTCCTTGATGCCGTCGTTCATGCGGTTAAAGCAGCGCAGCAACGTGGACTTTCCGCAGCCCGAAGGCCCGATGAACGAGGTAATCTGCTTGTCGCGGATCTTGATATTCACGTCCTTGAGCGCATGGTGGTCGCCATAGAACAGGTCGAGGCCCTCAACATCGATTCGCGTCGGCGAGGCGGCAAGATTCTCTGCCGTGGGGCGAGTCGCATCCCCAACCTCGCGCTCGTGCGCGGCCTCGGCCTGCGCTTTCATGAGTTCTTCAAGCTCCGTGGGCTCCACAGCCGCAGCAGCCGTCATACCGCATACCTCCACATCGATATCAATTCAGCAGTATCGATAGTAGGAATCGCGGCTCATATGCACGTGAGCGCATTGTCAAGTGTTTGTAAGGGCACGCTGGCTATGCGGCGGGCAGCTCGATGGTGAATATCGTGTGTTCGGGCGTCGATTCACATGCAACGGTACCGCCGTGCGCGCATACGATCTCCTTGGCGATGGCAAGCCCCAGTCCAGCGCCGCCGCGATTGGTCGCACGCGCCGCATCCAGGCGATAGAACTTCTCAAAGATCACCTTGAGCTTAGCCGCAGGGATGGGATCGCCCTGATTGATAAAGCGCACGCGCACGCCACCGCCGTCCCGGCGTCTGGCCTCGATCGTGATGGTCGAGCCCTCATAGCTATAGGCAATAGCGTTTTTCATGATGTTGTTGAACACGCGAGCCATTTTGTCGCCATCCACGAGCACCGTCAGGTCCTCGCGAATATCAACTTGGACTTCCTTATGCTGCTCGTTGAGGATGGGATAGAACTCGTCAGTCACCTGAGCCAGCAGCAACCCCAGATCAACATAGCCGCGCGTGAGCACGATATCGTGGAAGTCAAAGCGCGTGATATCGAAGAACTCTTCGATGAGCGTATCGAGCCGGTGCGCCTTGTCGAGCGCCACGCCCGTAAAGTGCGCACGTTGCTCAACCGGCAGCTCGGGAGCCTCTTGCAGCAGCGAAAGATAGCCCACCACACTGGCAAGCGGGGTGCGTAGGTCATGTGCCAAGTACGTGACCAAATCGTCCTTGCGATGCGACTCGTCACGCAGAGCTTGCTGCACCTTGCGCTCACGGTCACGCACGCGGTTAAGGGCGCCCTCGACCTCCAAGAAGTCGCCGTCGATGTTATCCCAGGTGTCGGGGTGATCGATCAGGCGATCTTGAATACGAGCGGCCAGCACACAATCGGCATGCTGCTCGCCCTGCTCGTAGCCCTGGTAGTACAGGGCGCGGCCACACAAGAACAGCACGCACGCGGCAAGCGCCAGCACAAAGCCAAGCATGTTGAATACAAAGCCGGCATCGAACAGCACCGGCCCTTCGATGCCGCCGAGCGCCATGGCGCCAATCGCCAACGTCATGGCCCACGCGGCGCCGCCAATCACCACGCAGCGGCACACGATCTCAAATCGATCGATCAGCAAAAAGCCGACAAGCAGCACCGCCAAGATTCCGACGATGTTGTCGATGCCAATCAGCAGCAGGCTCAGCAAAAAGAGCAGCACCGTTGCAAGCGCGCGGTTGTCGACGACCGACCTCACGTATTCAAAGAGCCGATCGGGCACCTCGAACGCTTGCCTATCGTCTTTTGTCATATCAAGATCCTCACAAGCGAAAAGCGTTATTCGATTATGTAGCCGACGCCCCAGACGTTTTTGATAAAGCGCGGCTTTTGAGCGTCGTCACCGATCTTTTCGCGCAGGTGGCGAATGTGCACCATCACCGTATTGTTGGAGCCGGGCATAAAATCCTCGTTCCACACCGCGCGGAACAGATCCTCCACGGCCACCACACTGCCGCGATGCTCGACCAGATACAGCAAGATGGAATACTCGATGGGCGTGAGGCGCACCGGCGCACCGTCCACCATTACGGAACGAGCATCGCGGTTGATCTCCAGGCCGTCGAACTGGATGGTCGGCGACTCGGCCGCCTGTGCACGGCTACCGTAGCTGGTGTAGCGACGAAGCTGAGCGTGCACGCGCGCGATGAGCTCCAGCGGGCGGAACGGCTTAACCACGTAATCGTCCGCGCCAAGCGAAAGGCCCTCGATCTTGTCTTGCTGGGCATCGCGCGCCGTCAGCATGATCACGGGATAGGTATGGCTGGAACGGATCGTACGCAGCAACTCAAGCCCATCGATATCGGGCAGCATGACATCCAGCAGCGCCAGATCGAACTCCTGCTCCAAGATTGCCTTGGCAGCGTCGGCCCCGCTATAGGCGACCTGTACGTCAAAGCCTTCTTTTGTAAGGTAGATACCAACCAAGTCGGCGATGGCCTTTTCGTCATCAACTACCAAAATGCGCTCGTTCATGCGTGCTCCTCTCGCGCTCCATTATGCCCGAGGGGGCGCATGCCACACACAACAAGCGTGGGTGATTAAGTCAGCCTTAAGCACCCTTGTGCCCGTTCGGGCGCGGATGTGGGCCACGCACGCACGCGATGATCGCCGACACCGGTAAACGATATACTCTAGTTCCAGAAGAGACCATCCCGTCGAAAGCGAAATCTGTGAAGTCCCTCACCTCTTTTGCAAAGCGCTCAGCCCAGCTTGCCGCCGGCTTTGTCTGCGCTATCGCCCTTGCCGCTGGCGTGCCCACCGTCGCCGGCGCCCAAGTACTCACGACCGACAATGTTTGCGGCAAAACCGCCGATGCGCGCGGCATCACGGCAGAAAACCTGCCCGATATCGATGCGACCAATGCGCTCGTCATGGGCAAAGACGGCACCGTCTACTATGGGCGCGGCGCCGATGAGCAGGTCAAAATCGCCTCGATCACCAAGGTCATGACCGCAATCCTAACCGTCGAGAATTGCAAGATGGACGAGAAGGTCACGGTGAGCAACGCCGCAGCCACCGTGGGTAATTCGACCGCCGGCTTGCTCGAAGGCGACGAGCTTACCGTGGAGCAGGCGCTGCGCGGCCTGATGATTCCCTCGGGCAACGACGCCGCCGTCGTGCTCGCCGAATATGTGGGCAAGAAGATCGAGCCTAAGACCAAAGACGCCGAGGCAACCTTTGTGAAGGCCATGAACGAGCGCGCTAAGAAGCTCGGCTGCACCGGTACGCTTTTTGAAAACCCGCATGGTCTGGACTTTGATGAGTGGGCTGGCGATATGCACTCAACCGCACACGACGTAGCGCTGATGATGCAAGAGGCCATGAAGAACGACACGATCCGCGAGGTCGTAGCGAGCGAGGATTCCTGGATCGAGGTCACAGGCGCCGACGGCACCGACCATTCGCATTCCATGGACACGCATAACTATTTGCTGGGCCAAGATGGCAACATCGGTGGCAAGACCGGCACCACCGACGATGCAGGCTATTGCTTTACGGGTGCCTACAACCGCGATGGCGACGAGATCTACACCGTCGTTTTGAACACCACCACCACCGACCAGCGCTTTACCGATACCGCAACCCTTGCCAATTGGTACTACGGTCACAAGGTGACGGTCGCAATCGCCAACACGCAGGAAAAGACCGCCAACGGCAACCCGCTTATGGCGCGCATTGGCCAAGCCGACTGGACGGATAAGACGATCGACGCCACACTCGCCGATCCTACGGCGCAAGCGACCGTGTTTTCCCTTGCCGGCGAGGTGACCGAAAAGGTTAGCTACGACGATCTTTCGGGC
>CALLSU010000028.1:0-17319 GCA_938011935.1 uncultured Collinsella sp. | reverse complement strand
TTGGTAGTCGAGCGATCCCGCAGGCGAAGCCGAGGACCAGCGAGACACCAAGCGCCCTGCCGGCACTCGCGGGTAGCCGCGGCACCAAAGAGCGCCTGCGCACTCGATGGATCCGGATGCCCGACAGAGGCTCCTTATGGCTGCTTCCTTCCGGACCTGACCAGATTCGGAACATGTCGTCATCCGAACCCATCGAACGCGCTAGGCGCTCGATATATCTTACCTGCTCCCGCCCGATGGGGCAAGACAGCTAATTTGGGACGGGGCTTTTTTGACTACTTTTTGACTGGGGACATCAGGGTGACGAAAGTAGCCAAGAAAGCCCCGTCCCAAAAAGACTGATCTGGTGCTGCGCCACGAAAAGGGCCTATCTACTACGTTTAGGCCGCAGGGGTCAACCATAGCCGACTTTTTCGAAAACCGGCAAGCTTTCTACCTGCGGTTTTAATTTCGCAAAATTCGGGATGATCGAGGGTACTCGGTTAAACGTAGTAGATGGCCGCATTTCGTGACGGACGGTCCGACCCAAGGCACAAGGCGGCCAGCCTCGGATGACCATTCACGAAGTTGCGGTGGAATACGGACTGATTTGGCACCTTAAAGGCAAAAACACTCCGTATTTCACCGCAACTTATAGAGAGATGGGTTTTAGAGGCGGGCGAGGTCGTAGGATCGAGCGGCGGCTTCTCCGGCGCAGATGAGGTTGGTTGTGGCTTCCTGGTGGTCGAGCGCTTGGTCAAGGGGCATGGGTCTGCGACAGACCGGCAGAACTAAGTCGATACCCTGCCTATACACCGCATCCAGGTTGTCGGCACGACCGCCCACGACGGCAACAACCGGCTTGCCATAGCGCTTGGCACGGCGGGCCACACCCATCGGCGCCTTGCCGGCGGCGGATTGCTCGTCCATATTGCCCTCGCCTGTAATGACCAGGTCGACATCGCGCACGCGCTCGTCAAACCCAATCAAATCGAGCACTGTCTCCACGCCCGAACGCAGTTCGGCGCCGAGCGCCAGCAGTGCGGCACCCAGGCCGCCCGCGGCACCGGCACCGGGCACACCGAGCACCGAGCCAAATGTCCGTGCACCCTCGGGCACGCGCAATAGCCCCTGCTCACGCGCCTCGACAATCGCCGCATCGAGCAGGCGGCCGTAGCCGACCATCCAGCTGTCGCACTTGTAGAGCGCCTCGGCGCCATCCGTCGGCAGGCCCTTCTGCCCGCCAAACACCGCCAATGCGCCGCGACGCCCTACGAGCGGATTCTCGACATCGGAAAGCACCACGACACGCGCGCCACTCAGTGCCCGAAGCGCCGGTGCCAAATCGATACTCGCCACGTGTTCAAGACCCGCAAGACCAGGGGCGATATCGCAGCCCTGATCATCGACCACGCGCGCGCCCAGCGCCCGCAGCATGCCGGCGCCGCCGTCGTTGGTGGCGCTGCCGCCCAACCCGATATAGATTGTCTTTACCCCGGCACGAACCGCACGGTGTATAAGCTCGCCCACGCCATAGGTCGAAGCCGCAAGCGCCGCCGATTCCGTGCAGGGTGAATACCCAATACCCGCCGCCTCGGCTATCTCAATAACAGCCGACTCGTGCTCGTCGTCCACCAGCATCCGGGCAGACACGCGATCGCCCAGGGGGCCTGCAACCTCACAGGTCGAGAGCTCGCCGGCGCGCACAGCGATGGCGTCGAGCGTTCCCTCGCCACCATCTGCCAGCGGCAAAGCGTTCAGCTCGGCATCGGGCCACACGCGGCGCACGCCTTCGGCAACGGCCTCCTCCGCCTGTGCGCTCGAAACGCTGCCCTTAAAGGAATCAATCGCCAGCAGCACACGGCGGGGCCGGCGGCACGCGGGGCCAAAGCTGAGCATCTCGTCGGCAAGATCTCCAACACCCGCAAGCGCCTCGGCGTGGGCCGCATGCGCCTCAAGGTTCAAACCGCAACTGCAACCGACGCCGTCGACACCGCGCAGGCCAACAAAATAGGTGCTCAGCACCTCGCGGCACTCGCCTGCCAGCACGCCGGCGGTCACATTAAACCGATGGTTCAGGCGCGAATCGACATTGAGGTCGTATAGCGAGCCCAGCGCACCCGCCTTGGCATCGGTCGCGCCATACACGCAACGCCCCACGCGCGCGTTAACCATAAGCCCCGCGCACATACAGCAGGGCTCGAGCGTCACGTAGACCGTGCAATCGGAAAGGCGCCAGCGCCCAAGCGCCTGAGCGGCGGCACACAGGGCCGAAAACTCGGCATGAGCCGAAGGATCCTGGTCGAGCTCGCGGCGATTATGCGCCCTCGCGACAATCTCGCCCGCGCGCACTACCACGGCACCAATCGGCACCTCGCCCACCGCAGCGGCGGCGCGCGCCTCGGCCAGCGCCTCGCGCATGAACTTCTCGTCGATTTCGGTGATCGTCATCGTTCGCCTTCCCTGTTGCAAATTTAAAACGATGCTATCATTACGACTCACGGAGAGATGGCAGAGCGGTTGAATGCGGCGGTCTTGAAAACCGTTGAGCGCGAGAGCGTTCCGGGGGTTCGAATCCCCCTCTCTCCGCCACTTTTAGTGATGCACCGGTGTCATGGTCCGCTCAAACAGCGCATCGACCACGTCGGCCATCTCGGGTCGACGCTCAAGATCGTGGCCCGATTCCCACCATATCGTGAAAAGTCGAATAATACCGCCAGCGACAAACTCGGACGTCGTCTCGAGTGACACGGGGGCCAGAGCATCCTCGGCAAGCACGTTCATCACACGCTCGCGGATGGAGCGGGCAATACGGTCGCAAATAACGTTGGTCAACATGCCCGACATGCTGCTTGCCAAAATGTTATCCATGAGCTGCTCGTGCGCCAGAATCAAATCCATGGCATCGTCCAAAATCGCGTGCCGAAGCGCGCGCACGTCCTCGGCAGACACTGCGCCGGCCTCATCGGGCTGTTTTTGCGGCAAGCCCGACATGAGCTCATCGATATAAAAGGCAAAGTAATCGTTCTTGTCGCGAAAGTGCTTGTAGAACGTCGTGCGGCGAATCATGGCGCGGTCGCACAGCATGGCAACCGTCAGGTCCTCAAAACGATGCTCCTCGAGAAGCTCGGTAAAGGCATCGAACAGGGCACGATAGGTTTTCTTGATGCGAAGGTCCATCCGTATCGCCATCCTCAGGGCAAAGACAACACTCGTCAATCTGTCGCATATCTTACACCTGTACCTCGCGCGCTTTGCCCCGGTGCCAACCCCACCGAAAACATAACGCTTACCGGAAAGTTCGGCACGGCAAAACGTTGCGGGTATACTAGTAGCGTTATACCAACGGCAGCTGGCGCATGCCGCCGCGGCCATTCGAAACGGAGACATCATGATTACCGTCATCATCGGCATCGTTGTTGTCATTGTGATTGTCTGCGCCATCGCCGGCATCTACAACAACATGGTCACCAAGCGTAACCGCATCGATAACGCCTGGCAGAACATCGATACGCAGCTGCAGCGCCGCAACGACCTGATCCCCAACCTGGTCGAGACCGTCAAGGGCTACGCCAAGCACGAGCAGGAGACGCTCTCCGCCGTGATCAGCGCGCGTAACACCGCCGTCAAGGCCACCACGCCCGAGGCCAAGATGGAAGCCGACAACGTGCTGACCGGTGCGCTGCGCCAGCTCTTCGCCGTGGCCGAGGCCTACCCCGATCTGAAGGCAAACACCAACTTTACGCAGCTGCAGGCATCACTCGAGGATACCGAGAACAAGATTAGCTATGCACGCCAGAGCTACAACGATTGCGTGCTCAGCTACAACAACGCCATTCAGACGTTCCCGGCTGTCATCTTTGCCGGCATCTTCCAGTTTAAGGAACGCCAGGGCTTCGAGGCCGCCGAAGCAGCCCGCCAGGCCCCGACCGTCAAGTTCTAGTAGTTTGGCAGCGCATCCTAAATCGGCTATATGCATAAACCGCCCCGTCGAATGCATACTTCGACGGGGCGGTTTCCTTTTTCGCGAAGGTCCCCCTCTAAGCGCCGTGCATTTTTAGGAGTATTCAACATAACCAAGGGCTTCGGGCGCTACGATAAATGCCAAAGACCGCGAATATCCCTGCAAATCAAACGCTGTCAGCCCATAACCCCGCCCATCATTCGTAGAAAACATCGAGAAATCCCGATTTTTTGCCCGAGGTCGGTATGCAGGGGCCTTCGGTTGCAGAATACTCGCAATAATGCACGTCGCCATCACCCCCACATGGCGCGAACCAAAACAAAAGCGCGGCCTAAAAGGCCGCGCGCCATCTTTAATTCAGATCTATATTGCCCGTAACGGCAGCGCCGAGGTAACGCAGGCCCGAGGGCAACCTTCCTTTCCGGCGCACTCCGCAGGACGAAAGAACCTCCGCCGCACGAAGTGCGCAGCGGAGGTTCTTTCATGTCCGAGGACGCGCCGGAAAGGAAGGTTGCCCTCGGGCCGAACAGCTATGGCAGCTTACGCGACGGTGTAAACCCAGTTGTGCTTATCTTCAACAGCACCAGACTGGATACCAGTCAGGGTCTCGCGAAGCTTCTTCATCACAGGGCCGATCTCGGTGTAGCCAGCCGGGAAGGTCACGGTCTCGTCGGCGCCGTAAACCTTGTTGTCGATCTCGCCGACCGGGGAGATAACGGCAGCGGTGCCGCACAGGCCGCACTCGACAAAGGTACCGGCCTTGACCTCGGCCCACTCGACAGGGCGTTGGTCGACGGTAATGCCCAGGTCCTGAGCAACCTGAACGAGCGAACGACGGGTGATAGAGGGCAGGATGGAGTCGGTGTGCGACTGCGGAACGACGAGGGTGCCGTCCTCCTTCACGAACAGCACGTTGGCGCCGCCGGTCTCCTCGACATAGGTGCGGGACTCGGAGTCGAGATACAGGTTCTCGGCATAACCCTCGCGATGGGCCTCCATCGTGGGCTTGAGGGACATGGCGTAGTTCAGGCCGGCCTTGATGTTACCGGTGCCGTGCGGTGCAGCGCGGTCATACTCGGAAACGCGCAGCTTGACGGGCTTGAGGCCACCCTTAAAGTACGGACCGACCGGGGTCACGAGAATGCGGAACGTGTACTCAGGAGCGGGAGCCACGCCGATCACGTCACCGGAGCCGATCATAAACGGACGCACGTACAGGGTCGCGCCGGAACCGAAGGGCGGAACCCAGGCGGCGTTGGCAGAAACGACCTGCTTGACGGCCTCAACGAACTTGTCCTTGGGGAACGGGGGCATCTCGAGGCGCTGGGCAGAGTTATACATGCGCTCGGCGTTCATATCGGGACGGAAGCAGACGATGCTGCCGTCCTCGGCGGTGTAGGCCTTCAGGCCCTCAAAGACCTCCTGGCAGTAATGGAAGATGCCGCCGCACTCGGAGACATGCAGGGTGTGGTCGGTGGTCAGGCCGCCCTCGTCCCACTCGCCATCCTTCCAATGAGCCTCGTAGCTGTAATCGGTTTTCATGTAGCCAAAGCCGAGGCTACCCCAATCGATATCCTTCTTCTCGACAGTCATGTGTCGCTCCTTACATACACAGTTGCACACTCGCGAACCCGCACGCAAGGACCGAGGCCGACCGCGTCGCAACGTCACGCGCCCGGAGCGTAGAGCCGGACGGGACACGCGGACGGCATCGAAGCCGATGGCACGTCGATTCGCATGCACGAGATTGTACTCCCCGTACGCGTCTGATAAAACGCTTTTCTTTAACTAAGTAAAGTATTTTCATTTGACCGAAGGAAAAAGGCCCGCCACCGTAAAGGGTGACGGGCCTCAACGGCACGGTTTGCGCGCTGGCTCGAGCTACGCGTTCTTTTTGCCCAGCTTAGCCTTAACCAGACCGACCACGGTCGGGATGATCGACACGGCGACGATGCCGATAATCAGCAGCTCAAAGTGCTCCTGCACAAAGGGGATGCCGCCAAAGAAGTAACCCAACAGCGTAAAGACCGTCGACCAGGTAATGCCGCCCAGCACGTTAAAGATGACAAAGTTGCGCCAGTGCATGCCGCCCATGCCGGCGATGAAAGGCACAAAGGTGCGGATAAACGGGAAGAAGCGACCCAGGAAAATGGCCAGGTGGCCCCACTTGTCCAGGAAGTCCTCGGACTTTTTGATGCGCTCGGGCGTCATGGCCTTCACCTTGCCCGAGGCGATGATCTTTTGGCCAAAGAAATGACCGATCATAAAGTTGCACTGATCGCCCAAGATGGCAGCCGTCCATGCGGTGGCCAGCAGAGCCACGATGTTAAAGCCGCCGTTGTGGGCAAAGAAACCCGAGGCAAACAGCAGCGAGTCGCCGGGAAGGAACGGGAAGAACACCACGCCCGTCTCGATAAAGATAATCAGGAACACGCAGCCGTAGGCCATAAGCGGGCCGGCGGCGATCCAGCTGGCGATCGCGGTGCGCGGATCCTTAAGCAGCTCGGCGATAAAATTGATAAAACCCATGAAGTAAAACCTCTCAGTTGTGGGCGCGGACACGTCCAAGTTGACCAGTATACGGTTGCGGCGCGGCCTCGCACACGACCTTACAAAAGCGTGACTCCATTACCAGCAAGTTTGCATAATTGACACCTGTCGCGCAAAGCCGAGCAAGATTGCTCTTCCTAATCCCTAGCGAATCGCTATACTTTATTGAATTGCATTGTCGCGGCGCTAAGGGAGGGCGGCCGGTGAGCTTTATCAATACCATTCGCGAGGACATCAAGACCGTCCAGGCGCAGGACCCCGCCGCGCAAAACGGCCTGGTCATTTTCCTTTCGTACCCCGGTCTGCATGCCAAGTGGAACCACGTGCCCGAGCACTGGCTCTGGGAGCACGGTCATCGCTCACTCGCCCGCGTGCTCTCGCAAATCACCCGCCACATCACCGGCGTCGAGATTCATCCCGCCGCGCAAATTGGCAAGCACTTCTTTATCGACCACGCCATGGGCGTCGTTATCGGCGAGACCACCATTGTGGGCGACAACTGCGTGCTCTATCAGGGCGTTACGCTCGGCGGCACCGGTAACGAGACCGGCAAGCGCCACCCCACCCTGGGCAACAACGTCACCGTGGGCACGGGCGCCAAGGTGCTCGGCAACATCCGCATCGGCAACAACGTCAAAATCGGCGGCAACTCGGTTGTTGTCAAAGACGTGCCCGACAACTGCACCGTCGTGGGCGTGCCCGGCCGCATCATCAAGCGCAACGGCTGCCGCGTGTTCGAAGAAAGCTTCGACGCCAAGCAGCACCGCGAGTATATGCCCGACGATGCCGCCGAGCAGAGTGCCCTCAACCGCCAGGGTATCACCGAGAATGCCCGCCGCGTCAAGGAGCTCGAGCGAGAGGTGGCGGAGCTCAAGGCCCTCGTCGCCAAGCTCGCGGACGAACGCTAGGAACGCAAGCAGCACAAAACGACATCGGCATCAACGCAAGAAGGCGCGCCAGGGAATTCATCCCCGGCGCGCCTTGTTTCCAATGTGACAAAGGGGCTGCCCCTTTGTCACCTTAGGCGAACTGACTCAGATAGAGGTCGGCGTAGGCTCCCTCGGCTGCGAGCAGCTCCTTATGCGTACCCTGCTCGATAATGTTGCCGTGGTCCATGACCAAGATCAGGTCGGCGTCCACGATCGTCGACAGGCGATGCGCGATCACAAAGCTTGTGCGCCCATGCATGAGCGCGTCCATGGCACGGCCGATGGCAAGCTCGGTGCGCGTATCCACGCTTGAGGTCGCCTCATCCAGAATGAGAATCGCCGGGTTGTTGAGCAGCACGCGCGCAATGGTCAGCAGCTGACGCTGGCCCTGGCTGATGCTTTCGGCATCATTGGCCACGCGCGTGTCGTAGCCCTGCGGCATGGTGCGCACAAAGAAGTCGACCTGCGCGGCGCGGGCGGCAGCCACGATCTCGTCGCGCGTTGCCTCGGGGCAGCCGTAGGCGATGTTTTCGGCAATCGTGCCGTCGAACAGCCAGGCGTCCTGCAGCACCATGCCAAACTGCTGACGTAGCTCACCGCGGTTCATGAGGCGCGTATCCACACCGTCGAGCGTAATGCGGCCGCCGTCAATCTCGTAGAAGCGCATGAGCAGGTTGATGAGCGTGGTCTTACCCGCACCCGTGGTTCCCACCACCGCAATCTTCTGACCCGGTTCGGCGGTAAACGACACGTCGCGCATGAGCGGCTTTTCGGGCGTGTAGCCAAAGCGCACATGCTCAAAAGCGACGCGGCCCTCCACGCGACCCGGCAGATTGGCAGCCTCGCCCGGCTGCGGATCGGCCTCCATCTCGGGCTCATCGAGCAGGTCGAACACGCGCTCCGCACTCGCCAGCGCGCTCTGCAGCGAGTTGAAGGTAAACGACAGCTGCGTCATGGGCTCGGACGCCTCGTAGATAAACTGGAAGAACGCCTGGAACACGCCGACGGTCATATGCCCGGCAACCAACATGCTGCAGCCCACAAGCGCAATCACGATCTGCGCCAAGCGGCCGATAAAGCGCACCGCGGGACCGACGGCGTTAATCATAAAGTCGGCCTTGGTGCTCACGCGCGCCAGCTCCTTCGAAGCCTCGTGCACCTCGACAGAGCTCTGGTGCTCGCGGTTAAACGCACGAATCACCAGACGACCCGAGTAGCCCTCCTCGACCGCGCTCGTAATCTTGGACACCCACTCCTGGCGCTCGCCCGTCACATCGTGCGTGCGGCGCGACACGACCTTCGTCACCAGCAGCGAAAGCGCCGTAAAGAACAAAAAGACGAGCGTGAGCGGCACGCTAAACACGAACATCACGCTCACGGCGCCCACCACGGTACCGATCGACACCAGCAGCTGCAGCAAGCCGCGCTGCATGCTCTCGGACATCTTGTCCAAGTCGTTGGTCGCACGGCTGACGACCTCGCCGGGACGATGCGCGTCAAAGTAGGCAAGCGGCAGACGGTTGAGCTTTTGTGCGATGCGGTTGCGTAGGCGCAGGTTGAGGCGTTCGGCCACGCTCGACATCAAAAAGCTCTGGAGCGCGTAGAACGAGGCGGCGGCGGTCCAGATCATAAAGTAGATGAAGATGGTCCTGCCGCAGTTCTCCCAGGTAATGCTGAAGGTAGTGTTGTTGGCAAACGCCAACTTCATGTGCCCCCACAGCTCATCGATCACGCGGGCGCTGTAAGCCGGCGCCGCGGTGTTAAAGATGACATAGAACACGATGCTCGCGAACACGATATAGAAGCGCCAATGGTCGCCGGCGGCTTCGCTCCACAGGCGGCGCACCGTCGCCCAGGTGTCGCGGGGCGTCTCGTCCTCGTCCTCGTCGTCAACGTCGCGCATGCGTTCCGCCTCGGCGCGGGCGCGCTCGTCCTCGGCGCGCTCGTTTTCCTCGTAGAGTGCCTGGCGGCGAGCCTCGCGCTCCGCCGCCTTGGCGGCTTCGTCCAGGCCGGGTGTGGCGCCCGTCTCCTCAACTGTCTCTGCAACCGCGGCATCCTCGGCGATGGCCTGCTTCTCGAGCTCCTCGGTCATGCTACTCACCTCCCTTCATCTGCGATTCCGCGATAGCGCGGTACACCTCGCAGGTTTCCATGAGCTCGTCGTGCGTGCCTAGGCCCACGATCTCGCCGTCTTTGAGCACCACGATCTGATCGGCATGCAAAATAGTCGAGATACGTTGCGCGATGATGAGCACCGCGGCATCGCGCGTCTCGTCCTGCAGCGCATGGCGCAGGGCGGCATCGGTCTTAAAGTCCAGGGCCGAAAAACTGTCATCGAAGATATATAGATCGGCATGCTTCATGAGTGCGCGGGCGATCGCCAGGCGCTGGCGCTGACCGCCCGAGAAGTTCGTGCCGCCCTGGGATACCGGAGTATCGAGCCCCTGGGGCTGATCGAGCACAAAGGTGCTCTGGGCAACCTCCAGCGCATGGAGCATGTCAGCCTCGGTCGCGCCCTCGTTGCCAAAGCGCAGGTTGCTCGCCACCGTACCCGAGAACAGCCACGCCTTCTGCGGCACGTAAGCGATATGCCCGCGAATCTCACCTTGCGAAAGGTCGCGCAGATCGATGCCATTCAGGCGAATGGCGCCCTTCGTGGCATCGTGGAAACGCAACAAGAGCTTGGCCACCGTTGACTTGCCCGAGCCCGTTGAGCCTACAATCGCCGTGGTCTGGCCACGGCGACAGGCAAAGCTCAGGTCGCACAGGGTGTCCTCGTCGGCATCGTCAAAACGGAACGACATATGGTCGAACACGGCAACCGCGTCGGCACCATATGCGGACTCAGGCGCCCCGTCGCCCAGCGTTGCCTTGCCGTCCACGATGCTCGGCTCGATTTCGAGCACCTGTTGCGCGCGGTTGAGGCACGCCGCGGCGCGCGGAAGCGTCAGAATCACCATCTGCGCCATCATCACAAAGAACAGGATCAAGATCGCGTACTCCAGCACGGCCGAGATGCTGCCGATTTGCATGGCGTGGACGCCCACGCGGTTGCCGCCCACCCACAGCACCGCCACCTCGGCGATGTTCATCAAAAAGAAGCTGGAGCTGTCGAGACCCACAAACAGGTGGTTGACCTTGATGGCGTTGGCCGCGTAATCGCTAAACACCTCGTCCAGGCGCCGCTCCTCGTGGCGCTCCTTGTTAAATGCGCGGATGACGCGCACGCCCACGATGTTCTCGCGCAGCACCACGTTCATGCGGTCGATAAAGCTCTGCAGGCGCATAAAGATCGGCGCGGCGTTAGCCACCGTAAAGACCGCCGCCACCAGCACGATCGCAACCACCACGCCCAGCAGCGTGCCCATGGCGGGATCGATGAACCAAGCAAAAATGATGCCTGCCACGGCCAAGAACGGCACCGGCAGCACCAACTGAATCGTCTGAAGGACAGCTTGCTGAATCACGTTGATGTCGTTGAGCGAGCGTGTGATCATCGAACCCGTGCCAAAGCGCTCAAAGTCGCTGGCGGACAGCTCGAGCGACTTGTCGTACACGGCATTGCGGATATCGCAGGCCACGTTGGCGGCCAGGCGCGCCGAAAGATAGCAGCCCAGCACCGTGCCGCCGCTGGCCATGCCGGTCGCGATAAGCATGTACAGGCCGTTGCGTAAAATATAGTCGACATCGCCCGTGGTAATACCGGTGTTGACCATATTCGCCAGCATCGTGGGAACCAACAGCGTACCGACGTTATCTATCAGCACCGCAAACAGCGTCACCGCAATCAGACCGCGGTACGGCCTCATAAACCTCATTAAGAGTCGCATGTGTCCCCCTCGCCCTTATCGTCAGCCTCGTTCTCGGCGACCACTTGCCGTTTAAATGCCTCGCACTCTTCGTTCAGAACGTGGGAGAACTTACCGACCAAGCGCATGATCTCGCGCTGTTCCCACGGCTCGAGCGCCTCGAATGCCTGTTGCTCGGCTTTTTGCGCCGGCAACGCGTAGTGCTTGGCAAACCGCACGCCTTCTTCGGTCAGTCGCACAACCTTATTCTTACGGCTGCCTTCGGCAAACCCCAACGTTGCGAAGCCCCGCGCCGTCAAGGTTTTAATTGCCGAGTTGATGGTCTGCTTGCTGTAGAACCATTCGCTTGTCAGACGGCTTACGGCAATACTGCCGCCCGCCGTGCTGGTATCGACGAGCATCCAGTAAGCGCAGTCCGAAAGACCGCAGGCGCGCGAGAACTCCGAATAGATATGGTCGAGTCCATTGAGCAACCGGTCGAAGTCGACCAGCGTAACCGCACTATTCATCTATCCCACCATTCAATTGTCCGATTTTTGACCAATTATGTGTCTCTAGATTAGTCCGAGTTTTGACTATCGTCAACAGGCTCTCCGCAAATGCGTGCACTTTTATGGCCTATCGGCAGAAAAAGACCGCCGGCGCGGGGGCGGCGCCAGCGGTCACGTGAAAATCGGGTTTTATTGCCTGTTAAGCGGCGACGGCCTCATAGACCGTAGCGCCCGAGAAGCTGTCATGCAGGCTCTTGCCGGCAATCCACGGCAGCTCGACGACCTCGCAGACCGTGTTGACCAACTCGGAGCAGTCAGTAAAGTGGCCCTTGTCGTTGAGGGCCTCGCAATCCTGAACACGCCAATAGCCATCGGTGTGCGTGATGTAGTACTCGTGATCGTCAATCGTCACAAAAGCGCGCGTCTTGGAACGCAGCAGCTTCAGAAATCCTTCGAAGTCGGTCTCGACGACATCTCCAGCCTGGAACATGATGTTACCTCCTGGCCCGGCGCCACCACGGCGCATTGATAAACGTTGGTACTCCTTTAGTAAAACCTTTATCAGAGGTTATGCGTTCGTCATTTAGGCAAGTGGTAAAAAACCGCAGGGTAGACGGGATAAAACGTTTAACCATCCCATTTGTTTGTCACATTCTGAAGGTATTTTTATGCAAACCTACTTTCCCAATTGGAATCTACCCTTTTGGCCGGGCAATTGACCGTCTATCGTTTGAGCCCGACGGGTATGAACGGGGCATCTGCAACGCCACCGCAAGGAGACACCATGGAGACTATCGAAGCACTCATCCACCGCCGCAGCTGCCGCAAATACAGCGATCGTCCCGTCGAGGCCGAAAAGCTTGCACGTATTATCGAAGCCGGCCAATATGCACCGAGCGGCATGGGCCGCCAACCGGTGACGTTTGTCGCCGTCACCGACCCCGCGACCGTCGTGCGTCTCTCACAGCTCAACGCCCAGGTCATGGGCAGCAACAGCGACCCCTTCTATGGCGCCAAGACCGTTGTGGTGGTGCTGGTCGACCGCAGTGTGCCCACGCATCTGGAAGACGGCTCGCTCGCCATGGGCAACTTGCTCAACGCCGCCTATGCACTGGGTGTCGATTCGTGCTGGATTCACCGCGCGCATGAGGTCTTTGACTCGCCCGAGGGCCTGGAGCTGCTGGCCAGCTGGGGCCTGCCCGCCGACGGCAGCCTGCGCGGTGTCGGTAACTGCATTCTGGGCTATGCCGAAGACACGCTACCCGAGCCCAAACCCCGCCGCGACAACGTCGTCTACGTAAGGTAACCCAGGAGCGTCATAGGGGTAGCTAATTTGGGACGGGGCTATTTTAGCCACCCCACTCGCAACTTATATTGACATCGCCATTGTCGTCGTTTCGTTCGTGTGAGTCGTTTCGGCTTCGCTGCCTTGTTCGTCCTCGTCCTTTTGCGCATCGGCGATGGTGGAGGCCGCCGCGACGATGCCGCGCTGAGGTGCGACGCCCGTCTGGGTCTGAGCGCCCTCGACAACTTCTGTGCCTGCATGCGCGAGCTCGGGCGATTTAAACACCGCGTCCAAGTTGGCGCCACCGCCGGCGTAGCCAAGCGCAGCGAGTGCGATGACGATCACTGCAACGACGGCCACGATCGGCACATAACGATGCCAACCAGCAGGATTGAGCCCACTGCGGCGAGCCGCGCCGCGGCTGATGTAGCCGAGCGTGCCGTCGTGCTTGAGCTTGGAGCCCACCACGCGCTTGCGACCCCACAGCGACGACTCGGCCTGCATGGCCAAGCGGGCGCTTGCCGAAGGATAACCATATTTAGTGCGCTTGAACGAACCGTCAAACCCAGAGGCATGCTTGCCCCACGTCACCGATGTTGTGCGTCGGTTAACCGGCGCGGCACTCCGCCTTCTGCGGCTCGGTTTTGAAGTCTCAGCCATATGCCCTCGCACGCCTAACCAAATCGAAACAATAACGCTTTGGACTGTAGCACACGCATCGCGCGCGGTCACGGGCGCCTCGCTCAACGGTCATCGTCCTTCAGCAAGCGCCACAGCGTTGTTCGGCTTATGCCCAGCACCTCCGCCGCACGGGTTCGGTTGCCATGGAGATGGTCTACAACCAGGTGCGCGATATCTCGTTCGGTATCGGCCAGGGGTCGCAGGATATACAGATCGCTGTCGAGCGTCGGAGCGCCAAAGGTTGCGGTCTTAATCACGTCCTCTTGGGCGAGCACTTCCTCCGCCACAGCGCGGTCCACCGTGCCCGCCCCCACCAATATATACAGTCGTTCCGAGACCTCGCGGAGCTGCAGATAATTGCGCGGCCAGCGGTAAGCATCGAGCGTCTTCGTCGCCGCGGCAGACAGCGTGGGCGCTGCCGTCCCAAATGCATCAGCGAGATATTCCAAATAGCGCGCAACCTTCGTCGACGCGGCTCCCTGCTCGGCGATTGCCGGCGCCACGCTCACCGCACAGGCGAAGCGCTCGGTCACAAAGGCGGCTTGATCACTTTCGCCGCCGCCCGGCATGTCATTCGCTGTCAGCACCACATGGCAGCGCGTCGCCAACGCGGTGTCGGTCATCGTGGAGACCAGCTCGCGGAGGCGCTGGGGGCCAACCGCGTTCCAGCCCTCAATGCAAAGGGTCAGCCCCGTTTGGAACAACGGCGATTCGGCGCTTTTGAGCAGATGGCGCCAGCCGCGATCCGTTAGCTCATCGAGCGCAACGGCAACAAAGGGCTGATCGACAAAAAGACCGTCCAGATAGAGGCGCATGGCGATCTCGACCTGACCCGCTCCCAGCTCGCCCTCGAGCATAAGGGGCACACCGCGCGCGTAGCTCTCAGCGACCGGCGCAGCCACCGAGGCCGCCCCCTCAACGATGCCATACGTGCTCGATTCGTAGCGGGTCTCAACTTCGTCGGCATTGAGCCACTCGATGCCCGCATATGCCGCGGCGCCGCGCACCTCGCGGACCACGACGACCCAAAGCGCCCCGTGCTCCTTGTCGGTGGGGCGAACGGTCAGGCTCAGGCGCGTACCCTCACGCCCCATAACCAGACGCGCACCGTCTCCTATACGGTCGAGACGCTCAGCGACAAAAGCCGCCACATCCCGCTCAAGCGCCGCGTCATTCATGGTCGAGATCGTGACGTCCCCACGCGCATCGATTGCCAATGCCGAGGCCCCGGCAGCAGCTAGGGCATCGGTCAAGATGTTCAGCTTGGCATCGCTATCCATGATTTGCCCCTGTCCGCAGCGACGTGCAACCGCCGACGGTCGCACGACCGAGTGTTTCAAAATTGAACGATATTGCTCACCAAACACTATAGGGCAGAAAGCGCCGTCCTGCGAGTATAGGTGTTGCCCCGCATCGCCATCCTGGCGGGGCGATAAGAGCTCTTCGGGACTTATAAACCTGCGGACAAGCCATACCCGCAAGAGCTCCTATCGCTCCACCGCAGGCATGCGCTCACCAGCAACCAGCACGCGAATAAGCTACTTCTCTACCAGATTCCCAGCACGTGCTGCACCCCCAAACTCATGCACGCAATGCCAATCCAGCAGCAAAAGCCCAACGCGATGGGCTTGCCGCCCTTTTTGACCAGCTCGACGATATCGGTATTAAAGCCAATAGCCGCCATGGCCATCACGATAAAGAACTTCGATAGCTCCTTGATAGGTGCCGTAATGGACACGGGAAGCTGAAGCACCGTGGTGATTACGCTCGCCAGCACAAAGAACAGCACAAACATGGGAAACGCGCGTTTGAGGGAGAACGTGCTCTTAGCGTCGCCGCCGGCCTTGCGCGCCAGACGCATCTGCCAGCAAGCAAGCGCCAGCGTGATGGGAATGATGGCCAGCGTCCTGGTGAGCTTAACCACCGTGGCGCTCTCGAGCACATTGGCGCCGGGATGCATGCTGTCCCAAGCGCTCGCCGCAGCCGTTACCGACGAGGTGTCGTTGATGGCGGTGCCGGCAAACAGGCCAAAGCCCTCGTTGGTCAGCCCGAGCATGCCGCCGAGCGTCGGAAACACGAGCGCCGCGATAACGTTAAACAGGAAGATGACCGAAATGGCCTGGGCAATCTCGCGATCGTCGGCATCGATGACGGGCGCGGTCGCAGCGATGGCCGAACCGCCGCAAATCGACGAACCCACACCTACAAGCGTCGCGATCTTGCCCGGCACGTTCATAACGCGGCAGAGCACAAAGGCGATGACAAGCGAGGTCGAGATCGTCGCCACGATAATCGGCAGCGACTGGGCGCCCTTGGACAGAATTTGGGAGAGGTTCATGCCAAAGCCAAGCAGGATAACCGCGTACTGCAAGACTTTTTTGGACGTATAGGTGACGCCGGCGGCGAGCTGTTCGCGACGATTCTTGGGAAAGACGAGCGCCAGGACCATGCCAAAGAGGATGGCGAATACCGGCCCACCGACCACCTCAATCTGTTTGCCGAGCAGCGTTGCGGGGATAGCGATGATCAGGCAGAACAAGACACCCTTCCAGCGCTCGCGTACGATATTTGCCAGGTGCATATGGGATTCCTTCTTTCTCTTTCACGTTTGCGACGGCTTATGATACGGCAACATTGAGCGCAGCCTTGCGCAAACACAGACTAAGATGCCGCAATAGTTCTCAGGCAACAGCCGAATTGCCCACCGCGGAGAGCTGATTCGCGGCATAATTAACAACTGACATATGAGTTTGATAGAACAGTTGCGAGGCGCTATGGAAGAATCGATGCACGTCGGCGAGCAGGAAACGAGCCTACAGGACCAGTCCTACCACACCATTCGACGCAAAATCGTCTACCTGGACTACAAGCCGGGCGAAAAGCTGGGCGTCAAGCAACTTTGCGACGACCTGGATATGGGGCGCACCCCTGTGCGCGAGGCTTTGGTTCGCTTGGCGCAGGAAGGCCTGGTGCGCACCGTGCCCCAGAGCGGCACCTACGTCTCACCCATCAACCTCACCCTTGCCGAGAGTGCCTGCTACATCCGCGAGCATCTGGAAAAGCAGGTGATTGTGGAGTGCTGTGCGCGCGCCACGTCGGCCGGCATCGAGCAGCTCGACCGCGCCATCGCGCTGCAGGAAAAGGCCATGGCCGAAGAGGATCGCATCGGCTTCTTTTTGAGCGACAACCTCATGCATCACATGATTTTTAGCATCGCATGTCGCAGCACCGTGTGGTCGTGGCTCGAAGAGACCAATGCCGACCTGGAGCGCTTCCGCTGGCTGCGCGCCGCCACGCAGGTTCTCGACAATCAGGACATCGTGAACGAGCACAAGCAGATTCGCCGCGCTATCGCCGGTCGCGACCCCATCGAAGCGAGCTTTTTGGTCAGCAAGCACCTGCATATGATGTTCCGCAACCAGACCGAGGTTCTGGACCAGTTCCCCGAGTACTTCGAGACCAGCAAGCTCCGCTAACCTGCCAAAACCACCACAAAGGGGGCAGGCGCCTTTGTGGTGGTTTCTCCGCACATAAAGGCCCGGCTCCGTCTGATGATGAACTGCGTCCCAAATCTTGGACGCCCTAAATAGCGACTAGGCCGCGAGGGCCTGATTCCGGAACTCCTCCGGGG
>CALLSU010000027.1:0-2038 GCA_938011935.1 uncultured Collinsella sp. | reverse complement strand
CTCCTATAACGCCTGGGGCTGGAGTGCCCGTGGCGGCGGTTGGCGCAGCTTTGGCAGCTGGAGCGAGAGTGTCTCCGCCCACGTTGCCTACCTGGGCGCCAACTATGGCTCCACGCTTACCCCGGCAGCCGCCAAGAAGTACTGCCCGCCCACGTGGCAGGACTGGTACAACAAGGTCGCCAATCAAATGAACCGCATTTAAGTGCAACTGCAAAGGGCCCCAGACGGGGCCCTTTTCGATTATCTAAGAGACGACACCGGTCGCGTTGCCGATAACAACGACGACGCACATGACGGCAAACATAAACCCGAGCGCCTTGAACCATAGTTCGACAAAAGCACTCCCCCGATACCGATCGAGTACGGGAAAACGACGTCGAAGCCTACGCCGGTCGCGCATTCCGAATGTAATGAGCAGCACCAGGCCATCGACCATAAAGAAATACTCAAGTGCCAAAAACCACGTTGGATAGTTTCGGTTTTCGCCCGTCGGCGTAAATACCGCAAAATGGCTGCCCATCAGCAGCAACAATGTTGTCGCATAGACGCATATACGCCCCACGGGCTCGGGGATACGCGAGAGCAGACGCGCACATTTGGACGTCACGGGAGAGACGATCGAACGCCGGTTTGCAGAAGACGGAAGCGTGAGGGCAACCGGCCGCTGTACCCGCTGCACCTGTGACACCGCGACACGGGGCACACTGGCAGTAGAAAAGGTCACGGGCGACGACGCAGGGAGACATAGCTCATACGCCGCGCGCGCAGCATGCCCCAGTGCCTTTGCACTCGCAAAGCGTTTGGCGGGATCGAGCGCCATCGCCATGCAAATCACATCGGCAAGCGGGGTTGGCATACCGTGCGTCTCGCATTGCTCGCGCATGTCACACCCCGGTTTGGGGTCAGTTCCCGTCAGGCAAAAGAACAGCAGTGCGCCAAGCGCATAAATATCGCTGCGGACGCTCGTCTGCCCAAACCCAAACTGCTCGGGCGGCGCATAGGAACGCGTGCCAAACTTGACGGTGTCGGCGTCGGCGCCATCGCGCCAAACGCGCGCGATTCCCAGGTCAATAATCACCAGCGAGGAAAAGGTCATGCCGGCATCGGTCGCGTATCTCACCCCCGACACAATGACATTCGAAGGCTTAAGATCGCGATGGATCACCGGTGCCGCCGCCTCCCCCGCCGCCGCAAAGCCGGCATGGAGCTCGCTCACCGCATCGCACAGGGCGGGATATAGCACACGGGCGTAATCGGGCGTCGCGCCCAAACGACCCACGAGCGCCTCGAGCGTCTCGCCTTCGACATATTCCATCACCACATCGAGCTCCTCGCCCGCGCGGCGGCAGTCGACAATCCGGGGTAAGTGTTCAAAACGGCGTCCGGCCTGTTGAGCCGCAAACAGGCGCTCGTAGGCCCCGCCAATCTGCGCCGAAGCATCGATGCGCTTACGGACAAAGGGGCCAAGCGAACCACCCCCAGAACCCTCAAAGTACACAAGCTCGGTTGTCTCGACATCGGAGCACTTGAGCACGCGGTCTACGCGTTAACTATCATATCGCTCGAGCGACGCCAGATGCCCGGCGAGCGCGGCGGTTAACTCATCATCGGAATATGTTGGGCTCTGAGTATCCATGACGTCCATCATAGCGCAGGGCGCGGACGCCCCATGGCATCCACGCCCTGTTCGTTTGCATAGTTGTTTCGGCAACAGCCAACTCAGCCATCGGCCGCTAACTCACCGTCTCCTCGCCAAAGCGATACAGTTCCTCATTGACCTTTTGCAGACTGCACCCGCGATCGATACAAAAGATGACAATCGCATCGCGACGGTCCTTGCAGTTGAGGACGCTTACTCCGGCAGCCGTCAGAGCGCGGTTGGTCTCCTTAAGCGTCAGAGCCATCGCAAAGGCAATCTGCAGCACCTTATTACGGCTTGGGTGGCGCGCACCGGTAAAAATTTGATAACCAAAGGTTTCGTTGAGATCGGCCATGCGCACCACGCGCGAACGCTCTAAGCCCTTTTCCTGCAGCAGCT
>CALLSU010000026.1:0-19210 GCA_938011935.1 uncultured Collinsella sp. | reverse complement strand
GCGGCTCGCGCAAGAACTCGGCAAAATCGACCACCTGGTAGGGCACGCCGTCGACGCGCGACAGGTGCTCGACGCACGCGTTGCTCTCGGGCACGTAGAACACGCCGTCTCGGGGGCAGACGGGCGTTGCCGGAAGGTCCGCCATGTGCTTGCAGATGCGCGCGATGGTCTCGCCCGGCAGCGGATAGCTCAGCTCGTTGATGTCGTGCGCGCGGTCGATGACCTCGGCGCCACCGCAGCCTACCAGCACGTCCACCAGGCCTTCGATGCCCCAGAGCTCGTACATGGCCTCGGTCGCGTGGGCGTCGCGCCCGGTGCACAGGCCAAAGAGCACGCCGCGCTCGCGCAGGGCGCGGATCGCCGCCACGGTGCGCGGGGACACCGTGTGCTGGCTCGTGAGCAGCGTGCCGTCGATATCACAGAACACGGCTTTGATGTGGCTGAAGGTGGTGTCCATGGGGGCCTTTCTGGGTAGCGCGGCGGTGCTGGATGAGGTCAGAAATGGTGTACATGGTATACCAAGGCGCAGGCGCGGCCTGTCAAAGCAAAAACCACCACAAAGGCGCCTGGCCCCTTTGTGGTGATCGCGGCGTCTACGGGCCAAACCATCACAACATTCGACGTTTTTCGGCAAAATCGCAATTTTCATCGAATGTTGTGATGGTTTCTTACCTGTTTCTTACCGCTTTACGGCACGATCCAGATGCCGGCGTCCAAACAGCAGCAGCGCCGCGGGAACCGCCGTCACGACCATGCCTGCCCCCACGAGTGTCCGTTGTACGCCAAATGTCGCCGCCAGCCACGGGGCAATCGCCAGCGGCGCCACGCCGGCGAACATGTTGCCAAAGCCCATGACCGAATTGACGCGACCAAGCTGCTCGAGCGGAGCCGTCGTTTGCACAATGGTGTTGTGGAGCGGGTTGACGATGCCCCAAGCTATGCCCAGGGCGATTTGGCCGACAAGGGCCACACCCACGTACGACGTCCCCACATAGAGCAGACTTCCCAAGCCCACGGACATAAGCGCCACGAGCAGCGTTTTAAGGTTGACCAGGTGCGGCGGCAAGCGGAGCGCGAGCACGGCACCCAGCACCGCGCCGACACCGCAGGCAGACGAGAGCCAGCCCATCCACTCAACGCCAACGTGCAGAACATCGCGATAGAAAAACGACTCGAGCGGATCGAAGGCACCGTAGCCAAAGTTCGAAAGAAAAATGATGCAGAAAAGTAGCGCGAGGACGCTGTTGGTGAAGACTGTCTTGATGCTGGCTGCGAAGGTGACGCGGGAGGACGTGCTGGGGTTGGAGCTTTGTCCCGAACGCTCCCCTTCCTCTGCCGAATCGGCATCCGCATGCCCGGCGACATGGCTGGTCTGCGGCCTAAAGCCCCAACCGACGACGAACGCCAGCACGGTAAAGAGCATCATGAGCACGAACACCGCGCGCGACGACGCAGCCGCCGCGACAAAGCCACCCAACGTGGGTCCGACGATAATACTCACGTTTGAGAACATGGCGATGGCGGAGTTGATGTCTTTGAGCTCGACAGGGTCGTTGGTGAGGTAGGCCGGATAGGACGTGGCGATGGGCTGAGCGAATCCCATCGTAAAGCCCAGAAACACCGCGCCGAGCAGGACGACGCCGGTCGCACTACCAAAGGCGATGATTGCCGTGCCAGTTGCGAGAGCGCCGACGATGCTCAGCGAGAAATGGCGGCACGGACCCCAAGCGTCGAGCACCGCGCCGCCCGCAAAGGACCCCAAGATCACAAATACATTCATAAACAGGACAGCCAGCGATGTCGCGATGACCGAAGCGCCGTCCGCATAGGTGAGCGTTCCGATAACGCCGATAAAGTAGCTGGTCTGAAAACCGGTGTAGATGAGAAAGCGCATCGCCACCAGGCGCTTGGCCTGCACGGAAAGCGATGATTGAGGCTTTGAGAAAAGAGAGACGAGCATGGAGACTCCTTGTTTCATACGAATGTGGACGGCGGGCATTCGCCACCGTCTGTCAAATCAATCTATCCGCATGAAACATTAAGGACGCATCAAGCCCCTTTTCTCCGTTTTTCGCCCGTCATGAACTACTTGGTAGATTGTAAGGCATGTCCCACACATCTACCAAAGCAAAATCCACCACAAAGGTGCCTGGCCCCTTTGTGGTGGTTGCGACGTTTACGCTGGTTGAGACTTGGCTAGGCCAGGTCGGCGCCGTTGGTGGCGATGACCTTCTTGTACCAGAAGAAGCTGTCCTTGCGGCTGCGGGCGAGCGTGCCGTTGCCGTCGTTGTCCTTGTCGACGTAGATGAAGCCATAGCGCTTCTTCATCTCGCCGGTCGAGGCGCTCACCAAATCGATGCAGCCCCACATGGTGTAGCCCATCAGGTCCACGCCGTCCTCGATGGCAATCTCCATCTGCTTGATATGCTCGCGCAGGTAATCGATGCGGTAGCCGTCGTGAATCGCACCGTCCGCCTCGACCTCGTCCACCGCGCCCAGGCCGTTCTCGACGATCATCAGCGGCACCTGGTAGCGGTCGTAGACCTCCTCCAGGTAGTAACGCAGGCCCTCGGGGTCGATCGCCCAACCCCAATCGCTCTTCTTGAGGTACTCGTTGCCGGCGCCACCAAAGATGTTGCCCTGCTCCAGCAGCACCGGGTCAGCCGTGGCCGTGGCGCTCATGTAGTAGCTAAAGCTGTAGAAGTCGACCTTGCCGGCGGCCAGCGTGGCGGCGTCCTCGGGCGAAACCTCCACGTGCACGCCTTCGCGGCGCCACACGCTGGGCGCCCACGAGGAATACGCACCGCGCACCTGCACGTCGCCGCAGTAGAAGTTCATCTCGCGCTGCTGCTTTTGTGCGGCCAGAACGTCTGCCGGATTGCACGTGTGCGGGTAGCAGGCGTTGCCGGCGATCATGCAGCCGATCTTGTTCTGGGGATCGATCTGATGGCCCATGGTGACGCACTTGGCGCTCGCCAGGAACTGATGGTGCAGGGCATCGAAGCGCGCCTGTGGGTCGTCCCAGTCGCAGTCGCCAAAGGCCATGGGCGTGTCGGTTGCCTCGGGCACCATGCCGCCGCCCATCACGCCGCCAAAGCCGCCCATGAGCAGGCAATTGATTTCGTTAAAGGTGAGCCAGTAGCGCACCAGGCCCTTGTACTCGGTCATGACGGTGCGGGCGTAGTTGAGGTAGAAATCGATGAGCTTGGGGTTCTTCCAGCCTCCGTAGTTTTTGGACAGACCATAAGGCAGCTCATAGTGGCTAAGGGTGACCATGGGCTCGATGCCCTGCTCCTGACAGGCCTGGAACACACGGCGGTAGAACTCGATGCCGGCCTGGTTGGGCTCGGCCTCGTCGCCGTTGGGGAAGATACGGCTCCAGTTGATGGACATGCGGTAGCACATAAAGCCCATCTCGCCAAAAAGCTTGATGTCGTCGAGATAGTGATGGTACATGTCCACGGCCTCGTGGCTGGGATAGTGGTACTGGGGCAGAATGCCGTCGGTAATGTGGCGCGGCTCGGAGACCGTGCCGCCGGTCATGATGTCGGGAACGCCGAGGCCCTTGCCGTCCTCGTTGTATCCGCCTTCGCACTGATTGGCGGCAGTGGCACCGCCCCACAGAAATCCATCGGGAAAAGCCATGTTGGCTCCTTTCGTACGTGTTGGGATGTTGCGTGGACGCCGAAGCGGCGTCCACGAGGTAATTTGCGTCCCGATCGGAGTTCGCGTTGAGTCGGCCGCCACGAAACCGGCCCATCTACTACGTTTAGTCGTGAACCCCCGACCACGCCGCAATTGTCAAAAATAAAACCGCAGGTAGACGGCTTGGCGGTTTTCGAAAAACCACCGTGTGGTTGGCCCCTACCACCTAAACGTAGTAGATAGGCCGGTTTCGTGGCGAGGCATGTTGCGGGACGCGCACGGACCGACCCATCGAAACTATGCCGGCTTAAGATATGCGGACGGAGCTGACGGAGACGACGTTTGCCCAGATAAAACCGACCAAAATAAACCTGTCCCTTATTGGCAGGTTCAAAACCATGCCGGTTTACGGGGCAGAACCAGTGCCCCTTGAGCATGCCAGAAACGGCAAGGACAAAACCGCAGGTAGGAGGCTTGTCAGTTTACGGAAAAACGGGGTATGGTCAGCACTCACCGTTTCAGCCCCGTAATCCGGCATGGTTTTGATTTTGGGCAGTCGCTCGGACGAGCGCATGGCATCTAGCCCCTTTGAAAAAAACCGGCGGGGCGCTCCCCCCGCCGGCTTGGTACCGAGTCTTTGTCGTTTGGGCTACTTGGCAGCCTCGGGCTTGTAGGTGGCAAACTCGATCGCAAAGCCCACGGCGGCACCCACGAAAGAGGCAACGATAGCCCAGATCATGTGGTTGATGCCGTTAACACCGGAGGGGTCGATGAAGGACAGCCAGTTGAAGACGCCCAGACCACCGGACATGTACACCACGGCGCCGGAGAGACCAATGATGAGGCCGCCCACAGCAGAACCGATGCTGGCGTTGATGAAGGCCTTCTTATCGGGCAGGGCGACACCGTAGATAGCGGGCTCGGTGACACCAAAGAAGAAGGCGGAGATCATGGCCGGCAGCGCGATACCGCGGAACTTCTCGTCCTTGTTCTTGAGATACATGGCGAAGAGCACGGCGCCCAGCGAGAAGGAGTGGGCGATAACGGAGCCCAGGATGTAGTCGTGGCCCAGAGTGGACAGGTTGACCAGCGCGATGGGCACGAGCGACCAGTGGAAGCCAAAGATGACCAGGCACATCCAGAAGGCACCGACGAGGGTGCAGCCCAGGAGGGAGCCGATCATGGGCAGGCCAAACAGCAGCGCGAAGAACTCACCAAGCAGGTTGGTGATGAGCGTGGCGATGGGGCCAATGACCAGATAGCCAAGGGTGACGGTAACGGTGACGACGATCAGCGGGGTGAAGAACATCTTCATAGAAGCGGGCATCCACTTCTTAACCCAGTGCTCGAGGGTGGAGCCAAACCAGACCATGAGCAGGATGGGGATAACGGAGCTGGTGTAACCCGAGGCAGGCATGATGAGCGGCAGGCCCAGGAACGTGGTGTACCAAGAGAAGGTGCCAGCAAAGCCGAGCTCGACGGAGCCGACAACCTCGCCCGAGGTCAGGGCAACCATGGTGGGATACACCAGGGCAAAGGCGATGGCCATGCCGTTGAACTCGCTCATCTTGAACTTCTTGGCCGCGGTAAAGCCAAGCACCACGGGCAGGAAGTAGAACATGCCGTCAGCGACGGTGTAGAGCAGCGTGTAGGCGCCGTCGTTGGCAAAGCTCGGGACCAGGAAGGTAGCGAGCGCCAGCAGGCCCTTCATGATACCGGCAGCGGCGAAGGTGCCGAGCATGGGGGCGAAGATGCCCGAGATGAGGTCGATGATCACATCGGTAACGCCCTTGGGAGCGGCATCGTCGTCATCGGCGTCGACGGCGCCGCCGTCGCTAAAACCGCCGGCCTTGAGAACGGCGTCGTAGACGTCCTCGACGATGTTGCCCACAACAACCTGGTACTGGCCGTTGGCGTGCATGACCTTGATGACGTTGGGCAGCTCGGAGATTGCCTCGTCATTGGCCTTCGACTCGTCCTTGAGCTTAAAACGAACACGGGTAATGCAGTGTGCGACGCATTTGACGTTGGACTTGCCGCCAACCAGCTCTACGATCTGGGCAGCAAGATCGTCGTATTTACCTGCCATGATCTGTCCTCTCTTTTCCAAATTTCGACAAAAATATCCCCTACCGCGAGCCGGTACCTTGCCCGCAGTTAGAAACCAAAAAGAATTGTTGCGATTGCCGCCGGGCTGGCGGCTTTACTCACTCGGTCTGCGAAGCCGATCGCAGACGGTTGATATGCATCATCAGATACAAGAGCTCCTCGTCCGAGCAGCTCTGCTTGAACTCTTTCTCGAACACGCGGTTGATGGCGTACGCACACTGGTAGGCCTCGGGAAAATCGCGGGCGGCCTGCATAAACAGTGAGGAGTTCTCGGTCTGCGTGCAGCTGCCCTTAACAAGGCGGCGAACCAAAAAGCGCAGGTGCGCAAGAAAGCGAATGTAGCAGTACGACGCCGTGTTGAGCGAGCAGCCGAGCTGCTTTTCCACGGAATGGGTTACCTCGTCAAGCACGCGGGTGCTCTTCATGATGAAGTCCATGTCCTTGGCGCGGCCCATGCCGTCGACCTCGGCGTTAACGATGTGGAGCGCGATGCTCGTGGCCTCGTTCTGACCCAGCCTGGCGCCGGTGTGCTTTTGCACGATGGCGAGCGCGGCCTGACCGATTTCGAGCTCACGCGGGTAGATGAAAGCCACCTCATGCTCGAGCGGGTTGGGAGCGCTGATCTGGTCGTCGTCGCGCTGAACGGCAAACTGCAGGTGATCTGCCAGGATAAAGGGCAGGCCACCGGACAGCTTGCAACCAAGCTGCTGGGATGCGAAGCAGGCAATGTCGCTTGCCGCGAGCAGAACGTCGTCGGGAAGTGTGCCGACCATATCCTGCAGGCTCTCGGGAACGTTATAGAATTTGCGCTGGATGAGCGACTCATCGGCAAGCTCGTAGGGCATCTCGTGAAAACCGATGCCCTTGCCAAAGACAACAACCTCTCGGCCGTCATCGCTGGCGGCGAGAGCAACGTTATTGTTGATCTTCTTTAAAATGAGCATGAAAAAACTCCTCGGACATCGGCGCTAGACGACGGGGCGATATTCCTCGTCTTCTATTATGCGCAAGTGATGCCCCCGAGGAGTAACAAACTTGTGAGCACGTGGGTGATTCTAGGATGAAACCTGGACGTTGTGTGGGGTACGAGCCGTTCTTTACCGGTGAACGGTAGAAAAACATCGGCGAACGGTACCTGCCAAAAAGGGACAGGTTTATTTTGGCAGGTTTTATCTGGGCAAACGCCGAGGGCGGTGTCCTTCGCCGCTACTCCCTTGGCGTGCCGTAGGGGTTGAAGAGGTCCACGTAGGTAAAGTTCTCGCCGTCAAAATCGAGCTCGAGCATGGCACAGTTGCCGATGCGGTTCTTGAGGTCGAGCGGCTCCACGCCCACCGCGCGCATGACCTGCGCCGTCGCCGCACCGTGGCTCACGCAGAGCACGCTCTCGTGACCGGGGCGCTGCATGATCTCGGTGATGGTCTTCATCAGGCGCTCGCGAAGCTCGACCTCGTCCTCGCCGCCATATTGCTTAAAGAAATCACCATAGGGCAGCTTGGGGTTGAGGTCCTCGCTGGCACCCTCAAAGCGGCCGAAGTTCCATTCCTTAAGACCCTTGACGCGGGTATAGGGCATGCCGGGAAACGCGAGCTCAAGCGTGTCGCACGCGCGCTCGGAGGTGCTGGAGTAGGCGTGATCGAACGAGATGCCGCGCTCGCGCACAAGGTCGCCCACGGTCTTTGCCTGCTCGATGCCGAGCTCGGTAAGCGGGGAATCGCACCAGCCCTGTTTGCGACGAAGCAGGTTGAAGAGCGTTTGACCGTGACGCATAAAGTACAGCTTGGACATAGTTGCCTCCATAATCGCAATCGTTTGTCAGCGATTATGGCACCTTAAAGTAACTTTAAGTCAATACATGTTAGCCAAAATATCGCAAAAGCGTCCAGCCCCTCGTGGTGGAACTGGCATTTGCCCAGATAAAACCTGCCAAAATAAACCTGTCCCTTTTTGGCAGGTTTTAGGCGAGGTGATCTTGGATGAGATCGCAGATGGCTCGGGCGTCGTTGATGTTGATGGCTCGGGTCGAAAAGCCGGCGTCGAAGGCCTGACGCGCCAAGGCCTCATTACAGGCAAGGGCCAGCGTATGTCCGTCGACCAGGTCGAGCGAGCTCTTGCCGCGCAGGCGGTCGACGCCCGAGCGGGCAACCACGATATTGTCGAAACCCTCGGCCTTGTAGCCCTCGATAATCACCACGTCCACATCGGTGTAGCGCGACAGCAACTCGCGCGCGGGCATCTCGTCCTCCTCGCGCGTGTCGGCGTACTCCGCCCAACGCGTGGCGCAGATGAGGCCCACGTGCTTGGATCCGGCCTGGTGATGGCGCCAGGTGTCCTTAGCGGGTACATCGATATCAAAGCCGTGATGCCCATGATGCTTGAGCGAACCCACGCGCAGGCCGCGGCGGGTGAGCTCCGCGATAACCTTCTCGACGAGCGTTGTCTTGCCCGAGTTCTGGTAGCCGATAAACGCGATCGCGGGGACGGCCGGAGCTGGAACTGCGGGCGCGACGGCGACGGGTGCGCTCGCGGGCGCGTTGCCGTCTGCGGCAGCGGCCTCAACAGCAGCGGCCTGACGCTCTGCGCGATCCCACACACCCGAGCGGCCGCCCTCCTTGTGCAGCAGGCGCACGTCAACGATCTCCATGCCGCGATCGACGGCCTTGCACATGTCATAGATCGTTAGGCACGCGGCACTCGCTCCAGTCAGAGCCTCCATCTCAATACCCGTCTTGCCCGTCACGCCCGCCGTGACCAGCACGTGAAAGCCAACCTGCCCGTCCGCGCGCGCCGGCGCCCAGCCTTCGGGCACGTCCTCGACAGGCGTCCCCGCCGCAGCGATGGGCGCAATGTCGCACTTGCTCTTGGTAATGAGCAGCGGATGGCACATGGGAATGATATCGCTCGTGCGCTTGATGGCCATGATGCCCGCCACGCGCGCACAGGCAAGCACATCGCCCTTTTTGGCGCGGTCCTGCAGCACCATAGCCTGCGTCTCGGGGTGCATGAGGATGGTGCCCTCGGCGATGGCAATGCGATGGGTCTCGGCCTTGTCGGATACGTCAACCATGCGCACCTCGCCTTTGGCGTCCACATGCGTCAGCTCGTCGCGACGGGCGTCGCGGGCGGGCTCGGTGGCAGCGCTGGCAGACGGCTGCGCGGACGCGTCGGAGCTGCCAGCATTCACCGCAGCCGTGACTTTATGGGCAGACATCGCGGCCCTGCGAGCGGCCTTGGTGGCATCGGCGTACCTGCTCTTGGCCATATGATCATCCTCCGATTTGGGACATAAATCGTTGCGTGCCCTCAATTATCGCGTGTTCCTGCGGTTTGTGGGCCACGGCATCGCGCCAAATCGAAAGCACCTGCATATCATCACCACGGCGCAGGGCGTCGCGCACCGAATACTCGGCATCGCTGAATAGGCACGGACGCACGTTGCCGTCTGCCGTCAGGCGCAGACGGTTGCAATTCGCACAAAAATGATTGGACATGGCACTAATAAAGCCGACCGTTCCCGCCGCGCCCGGAAAATGCCAATAGCGCGCAGGGCCCGCGCCGGCAGGAGCGTCGTTGATGTCGAGCGGCTCGAGCTCGCCCAGTCCCGCCGCGGCGGCCCCGGCATTGATGCGCGTCCGCAGCTCGTCGCTCGGCACGGTGTCGCTCGCATCCCACAACTCGGGATTGAGCGCGGGCGCATGCGGGTCCACAGCGCAATGCGAGCTCGTGTGTTCGTCGCCAATGGGCATGTATTCGATAAAGCGCAGGTGGATGGGGCGGTCAAGCGTGAGCCGCGCGAGGGCCGCCACATCTTGGTTGAGCCGGCGCACCACAACGCAGTTGACCTTAACGGGCTCAAAGCCCCAGGCCAGCGCCGCGTCGATGCCAGCCATGGTCTGCTCGAGTCGACCCAGGCGCGTGATCTTTCCAAAGAGCGTAGGGTCGAGCGTGTCGAGCGAGATGTTGACGCGGTTAAGCCCCGCGTCTTTGAGCTGCGGCGCCAGCTTGGGCAGCAAGGCGCCGTTGGTGGTAAGCGAGATGTCCTCGATCTGCGGAATCGCGCGGATGTCACGAATGAGCGGGATGATACGGCGGCTGACCAGCGGCTCGCCACCCGTCAGGCGCACGCGACGAATGCCCTCCCCCGCCACCAGGCGCACAAAGCGGGCGATTTCCTCGGCGCTGAGCAGCTCGTCGTGCGCGCGGGGCGCCACGCCATCGGCCGGCATGCAGTAAATGCAGCGGAAATTGCACTTGTCGGTAACGGCAATGCGCAGGTAGTTGATATCGCGGCCAAAGCCGTCATGTTGCACGTGCCCGTCCACGCAGCCCTCCCCTCACGCGGCGTTTTATTCTTCGGAAAACATAATACCCTACGGGAGAATCATGCCGACACCCGTACGACAGGACAGGCCGCTTCGAGCAAAACGGACTTTCCAAGCCCATCCTCAGCACAGACCATCACAACATTCGATGCTTTTCCCGTTTTTGGCAAAAAACGTCGAATGTTGTGATGGTTTGCCTGCCCACGGCACCCCGCAGAAGGACCGGAACGCCCCTAGAGGCCGCCGTCCCAGTGTCGAATCACGAATTCTCGCAGGTCGTTCTGCCGCTTTTGGAACGCTTCGCTTCGGTCGCACTTAAGACCCATAGCGAGCGCGATGGCATTCATCGCCCGGTGCAATTGCAGCTGGTGGGCAAACTGAGTCCCGGTGAGGACGATCATCCTAAAGCCCAGCGTGCTCAGCACGGTCATACGCTCCGCATCCGACGCGCTGCGCTGTTTATCAAGATGGTCCGAGCCGTTGTATTCAATCCCCGTACCGCTCGCGGGCGCATATACGTCGATCTCGAAATACCCGGCCTTTGCGAGATACTTGAACTCGTTGGGAACATCGACCCGACGGTTGAGCTCGATCTTGGCGTATCCCAGCCCTCCCTGGGAACGTTTTGCTACGACCATGATTGCGGTGGCCGTCTCCATGGGCGACCGCGCGCCATCGTGCACGCGCTTGAGCACGGCGGCCGCGCGTACAGCCCCCTGACGAGATCGATTCTCATCGCAATAAGCAATCAAGTCGGCAACGGTATACCTCTGCCCCATCTCGATATAATCGTCTGTCGACAGATGATTCAAATGGTATCGGGCGCAGATTTCATACCCATATTCCAGCTGCTCGGGCTCGCTCATCCACGAACCCGCTTGGACAAAGCACATGACCTCATCAACCACCAGAAGGCCCTCTGCCACCTCAAGAAGATGGTCTGGAGGTACCGGCGCCCCAAACACGTGGCACCTAAATCCAGCCGGCGTCGAGCGCTCAAAATCGAAGTTGACGAGCGTATCGATATGATCGAGCTCTTCTCGTGGAATACCAAGCGAAACCAGATAGTCGGTAACGATCCCAACTGCCGTTGAAGCCCTCAGCCCCTTGGCATCGAGTCCCAATTTGGGCAGGCCCGCAGTCGGCTCCGCCTCGTTAGCAGGCGAGTCCTCATCGTATAGGCTGCTTGCTCGCGAGAGCGGCTCGGACGGGCGCGCCACGTTGTGGTACAGCCAGGCAGTCTTATGGGACAGGACGATCGGCAGGTCCATGAACCCTCCAATGGAGTCGGATAACCAACCTTATTCCCCTGCCCACGGGTCCGCACACCTTCGTGCGCAAGAAAGCGATTCCACCCGATCGAGTGGTAGAAAAACCATCACAACATTCGATGCTTTTCCCGTTTTTGGCAAAAAACGTCGAATGTTGTGATGGTTTGAGGCGAGGTGAGGAGCATAGAGGGGCCAAAGCATCGTGCTCGAACGGGTTAATCCAACTCTTTTAAGCCATGCGCCAGCTGCCAGTACTCACCGTGCTGGGCGAGCAGCTCTTCGTGCGTGCCGCGCTCGATGATGCGGCCGTGTTCGAGGACCATGATGGCGTCGGCGTCGCGGACGGTGGACAGGCGGTGCGCGATCATAAACGTGGTGCGGCCACGCATGATGCGGTCCATGCCGCGCTCGATGAGCTTTTCGGTGCGCGTGTCGATAGAGCTCGTGGCCTCGTCCAGGATGAGCACCGGCGGGTCGGCGACGGCCACGCGCGCGATGGCGAGCAGCTGACGCTGACCCTGCGACAGGTTGGCACCGTCCGCGGTCACGAGCGTGTCATAGCCCTGCGGCAGGCGGCGGATAAACGAGTCGGCGCAGGCTGCCTCGGCAGCGGCGCGCACCTCCTCGTCGGTCGCATCGAGCTTGCCAAAGCGGATGTTCTGCGCAATGGTGCCGCTAAACAGGTGCGTGTCCTGCAGCACAATGCCGAGCGACCCGCGCAGGCTGGCCTTGGCAATGTGCTTGACGTCGATGCCGTCGTACGTGATCTCGCCGTCATCGACCTCGTAGAAGCGGTTGATGAGGTTGGTGATGGTCGTCTTTCCGGCGCCCGTCGAGCCCACAAACGCGATCTTTTGCCCCGGCTTGGCAAACAGGTTGAGATCCGTGAGCACACGGGTGCCCGGCACGTAGGAAAAGTCAACGGCATGGAAGCGCACGTCGCCGGCAAGCGGGATAAGACCGGTGACAAGCTCGGTACCGTCGACGGCTACCGCGCGGCCCGACTCATCAACGGCCGCCACATCATGCAAGTGTCCGTACGCGCCCACGCCCTGGCCCTCGGGAATCTTCCACGCCCACGCGGCGTCACCCGTCTGCACCAGCTCCACGCGGCCCTCGTCCGCCTCGAGTTCAAAATCCATGGCGGCAAACAAGCGCTCGGCGCCGGCCAACGCATTGAGCAAGAAGTTGCCCAGCTGCGTAAACTGGTTGATGGGCATGGCGGCCTGGCGTACAAAGACCAGGTAGCTTGCGAGCGCACCTACGTCGGCGAGTCCCTTGATGCAGAGCATGCCGCCCGCCACGGCGACGATGGCATAGTTGACGTAGCCAATCACGACGGTCATGGGCACCATGGAGTTGGCATAGCTCACGGCGGCGGTGCCGGTACGACGAAGCTCGTCGTTGCGGCAAGCAAAGCCGGCGACATTCGCTGCCTCGCGGTTAAAGACCTTGATGACCTTTTGGCCCGAGACCATCTCTTCGATATATCCGTCCAGGTCGCCAAGCGATGCCTGCTGGGCGGCAAAGAAACGCTTAGAACGCGCGCCCGAGTAGCGCGCATACAGCACAATGGCCGCATCGCACACGAGCGTGATAATCGTGAGCTGCCAGTTAAGGATGATGAGCATAGCCGTAGTGCCCACAACCTGAATGGCGGCCTGAATCACGTTGGCAAAGCTGTTGTTGAGCGCCTCGGAGACGGTGTCGACGTCGTTGGTAAAGAAGCTCATGATGTCACCCGAGCGCGTGCTGTCAAAATAACTGAGCGGCAGCATCTGGATGTGCGCAAACAGGTCGCGGCGGATATCGGAGACCACGCGCTGGGCCGCGCGCACCATAATCTGTGAGTAGCCCAGAGCCGAGAGCACGCCCGCGGCGTAGATGGCAGCGGTAAAGATAACCTGCCTGGTGAGCAATTCCTCGCCGCCCGTTGCCAAACCGTTAACGATAGGGCGCACCATGTAGGTGCCGGCGAGGCTCGCGATGGCGGCGACGGAGGCGAGCACGCCCACCGCGAGCAACGAGAACTTGGCGTGACCCATGTAGGAGAGCAAGCGGCGAAGCGTCTGCGTCAGATTGGTGGGACGGGCCTGAGCGGATGTCTTAGGCATGGCGCTCACCCCCTTCCGTGGCTTGAGGTGATCCACTGGGGCCAGAGGAAGACAGGGCATTTGCGCCGTCCGCGACGCCCGCATCCCCCGCAAACTCCATCTGCGAGGCATAGATCTCCTGATAAATGGCGTCGCCCGCCAGCAGCTCCTCGTGCGTGCCCACACCGTGGACACGGCCGTCGTCCAGCACAATAATGCGGTCGGCATCCATGACGCTCGCAATGCGCTGTGCAATGACAATCACCGTCGTGTTGGGAATCTGAGCGATATGCTCGCGGATCTTGGCGTCGGTCGCCATATCGACCGCGCTGGTCGAATCGTCAAAGATGAGCACACGCGGATGCTTGAGCAACGTACGCGCGATGCACAGGCGCTGCTTCTGCCCGCCCGAGACACCGGCACCGCCCTGGCCCAGATAGCCGTCAAGACCGCCGATGCGATCCAGGAACTCGTCCACGCATGCCGCCCGGCAGGCCGCGAGGAGCTCATCGTCCGACGCCTGCGGATTGCCCCACTGCAGGTTCTCGCGCACGGTACCCGTAAACAGCACGTTCTTTTGCAGCACGATACCCACGGCGTCGCGCAGGGCAACCAGGTCGTAATCGCGCACATCGCGCCCGCCCACGAGTACGGCGCCTTCGGTGGCGTCGTACAGGCGCGCGATCAGCTGCACAAGCGAACTCTTGCCCGAGCCCGTACCGCCGAGCACGCCCACCGTGGAGCCCGCCTCAATGCAAAGGTCGATATGCTCGAGCACGTCCTCGGCAGCATCCGCGCGGTACTTAAACGACACGTCGCGAAACTCGATGCTTCCGTCGGCCACTTCGCGCACGGCAGCGGCAGCGTCGGGCGCTTGGATAAGCGAACGTTCGTCGAGCACCCGCGAGATGCGCTCCACGCTGGCAAGTGCGCGTGTGAGCAGCAAAAACACGTTGGAAATCATCATGAGCGAGTTCATGATCAGCAGCACGTAGCTCATAAAGCCCGTGAGCGAGCCCACGCCGAGCTCGCCGGCAAGAATCATGCGCCCGCCGATCCACAGAATGGAAAGCGCCGCCACGTACATCGACAGCTGAAACACCGGCAGGTTGAGCACAGCGTTGCCAAAGGTCTTCGTCGCGGTGCGCGCAAGCTCGGTATTGACGGCATCGAACTTGGCCTCCTCGTGCTCGGCGCGCACGTACGCCTTGACGGCGCGCACGGCGGTGAGGTCCTCCTGCACCACGCCGTTGAGATGGTCCATCGAGGTCTGCAGCTGGCGGTAGAGCGGACTGACGCGATAGGTGATAACGCCCAGTACGATCGCCAACACCGGCAGGATGATCGCGAATACCGTAGCAAGCGGACGCGACAGCACCAGCGCATAGACCAAGCCGACGATGAGCGTCACGGGGCCGCGCACCATGGGGCGAAAGCCGTTGCCGATGGCGTTTTGGATGACGGTGATATCGGTGGTCATGCGCGTGACGAGCGAGCTGGCGTCGTAGTTGTCCAGATTGCCAAAAGCGAGCGTCTGGATCTTGCGATACTCGGCCTCGCGCAGGTTAGCGCCCAGCCCCGAGGCAACGCGGGCGGACGTGCGTGCATAACCCAAGCCAAGTACCAGCGAACATGCGGCGCATACCAGCATATACGTGCCCTGTAACAGCATGTAGTTGATGTCGCCCGCGGGCACGCCCACATCGATGATATTTGCCATGATGACCGGGATAAACAGCTCGAGCGCCGTCTCGGCAGTCACAAAGAACACGCCGAGCATGGCGTCGCGGCGGTATGCCCCCAGATAGGAAAACAAAATCTTGAGATTGCGCACGCAGGTTCATCCCCCATCAAACGTTGTTCGCAAACCCACGTATTATGGCGCGCCGTGCGGCGGTGTCAAGTGTTCCGAAATCGATTTCTGCAAGGCTAGTGCAGGCGCTAAGCTCGCAAGGTGCATCTCTGTATTCAATTGGAAATGAACGCGAGCGCGACTTTTTTCGCCCCGCTGCCAACATAAACCTTGACTCTACAATCGTTGTAGGGTTTTCACTACACTGGTAGCAAAACGAACCCAGCCAGAAAGCCCCGCCCATGGAACACGACCTCACACGCGGCAATGTCCTCAAGACCATCGCGGTCTTTGCCCTGCCCTATATGCTCTCGTACTTTTTGCAGATGCTCTACGGCATGGCCGACCTGTACATGATGGGGCAGTTTAGCGGCGCCGCCGGCATCACCGCCGTGGGCAATGGCGCGCAGACGCTCTATATCATTACCGTAACGCTCGTGGGTCTGGCCATGGGAACGACGGTTATCGTCGGCCACGCCGTGGGTTCGCGTCGGTTTGACCGCGCCGAGACCGCCATCGGCAACACCATCACGCTCTTTATGGGTGTCTCGGTGGTGCTGGCCGCTGTCCTGCTCGCACTGTGTCCGCAGATTGTGGCACTCATTGGCACGCCGGCCGAAGCGGTCGAAGGAACCGCCGCCTACCTGCGTATCTGCTTTATGGGCATTCCCTTTATCGCCGCGTACAACATCCTCTCGGCCATCTTTCGCGGCCTAGGCGATTCGCGCTCGCCCATGTACGTGATTGGCGTGGCGTGCATCATCAACATCGCGCTCGACTTTCTGTTTATCGGCCACATGGGGCTCGGCCCCGTAGGCGCGGCACTCGGCACAGTCATCGCGCAGACGGCGAGCGTGGCTCTCGCGCTCGTGTGGCTCAAGAGCCGTCGCACAAACATCCACGTTAAGCGCAGCGACCTGCGCCCCCAGCCCGAGGTGCTCGGCAGCATTCTTAAGATCGGCGTGCCCGTGGCCGTGCAGGACGGCTGCATCCAGGTGGCATTTATGTTCATCACCGTCATCGCCAACCACCGCGGCCTGGTCGACGCCGCCGCCGTGGGCCTAGTCGAGAAGATGATCAGCTTTTTGTTTATCGTGCCGAGTTCCATGGGCGCTACCGTCAGCGCGCTCACGGCGCAAAACGCCGGCGCGGGCAAGGGCGACCGCGCGCGTCAGGTACTCAGGGACGCCATGACCATCTCGGTGGTGTACGGCTGCCTGATCACGGTGCTGATGTGGCTGGTGGCACCGGCGTTTATTGGCTTTTTTGCCAAGGACCCTGCGGTGGTCGCGGCCGGTACCGGCTATATGCACAGTTATATTTTCGACGCAATCTTTGCCGGCATCCACATTTGCTTTAGCGGCTTTTTCGCTGCGTATGGCAAGAGCTACATCGGCTTTGCGCACAACGTGCTGGCCGTGGTGCTCATTCGCGTGCCCGGTGCATGGCTGCTGTCGAACGCCTATTCCGACACGCTGTTCCCCATGGGTATCGCCTCGCCGTGCGGGTCGATTCTGTCGGCGGTTATCTGCGTGATTGCCTTTACCGTGCTCAACCGCCGCGGAACTTTTGACAAGCTGATGGCGTAGAGGGACAACGCGAGCCTGGCGCCCCTCCCCGACCCTATTGAAAGGAGCGGTCCCGTGACCGACATGCCAAGCGAACACACCGAGGGCCTGCTCCGCATTGGCGAGGTGGCGCGTCTGTTTAACCTGAGCGTGGGCACGTTGCGCCATTACGAGCAGATGGGCCTACTGGACCCGGCGCACATCGATCCGGCAAGTGGGTACCGCTACTACGGATCGCGGCAGCTCTCCACCCTCAACACCATCGGCAACCTGCGCGTTCTCGACTTGCCGTTGACGCAGATTCGCGAGTTTGTCACTACGCGCGATATGGATTTGATACAACGGCAACTGACCAAGCAACAGGAGTTAATTGAGCACAGGCGACGTGAGTTGGAGCGCATGTCGCGCAAGATTGACCAGCGGCTTGCCTTGCTTCACGGCGCTTTGAATGCTGATCTCGACACCATTAGCGAAATCGAGGAACCCGAACTTCGCTGCGCCGCGCTGCACGAGCGCGTCAATCCCACCGACGCCTATTCGCTGGGATGGCATATCCGCCAGCTTCAGCAGGGACAGCACGAAACCTTTGCCTATCTTGGCAATCTAGGTGTGGGCATCGCGCCCGAACGCCTGGCCGCCGGCGACTTTGATGGCTACGACGAGGTCTTTCTGCTGCTCGACGACACCGACGACTACCTGGGTGAAATCGAGACGCGGCCTGCCGCGCACTGCCTGACCATAAGTTTCCGTGGCACGCACGGACAAGCAGCCCCGCGCTACGAGCGGCTGCTCGGCTACATGCACGAACACAACCTGACGCCCGCCGGCCCCTCGCGCGAGATCGCCCTCATCGACGATATCATCAGCGACGACCCGACAACCTACGTAACGCAGATCACGGTGCCGGTTGCCCCAGCAAAGTAAGAACCGCCCGGAAGGCATCATGCTTCCCGGGCGGTTCTTCAATTAGGCTATCAATGCGCTAAGCCTGGGGCACCTGACCAGTCGCCAAGATCTGCTCGAGTGCGTCCTCATCCAATACAGGCACGCCCAGCTGCTCGGCCTTGGTGAGCTTGGAGCCCGCTTTGGGGCCGGCGACCAGATAGCTCGTCTTCTTTGACACGCTACCCGAAACCTTGGCGCCGAGCACCTTGAGCGCCGCGCCCGCCTCGTCACGCGTGCGGTTGACGAGCGTGCCGGTGAGCACGAAGGTCAGACCCGCGAGCGGCTGCGCGTCGGCGAGCTCGTCCGCCACGCCAGCGTCGGCTGCGGCCTGCGCGTGCGCGGCGCCCAAGTCGACCTCAAGCGACAGACCCGCCTGGCGCAGACGCTCCAGCACGGCAAGGTTCTCGGGCACAGCCAAGAACTGCTTGACGCTCGCCGCAATCTTGGGACCGATGCCCTCGCACTCGGCGATGTCCTCTTCGCTCGCCAGGATGAGCTTGTCGATCGACAGGAATCGTTCGGCGATGACCTCGCCCACACTCTTGCCCACGTGGCGGATTCCCAGGGCAAACAGTACGCGACCGAGCGGCTGGCTCTTGGACTTGCTGAGCTCGGCGATGATTTTTTCGGCCGTCTTGAGGCCCACCGGGATGGGGTCGCCCTTCTTGACGCCCTTTTTGCTGTTGGAGCTGGCATAGGTGCGCCCCGTGTCGAGCGCCGCGATGTCGTCGACCGTGAGCTGATAGAAGTCCGCGACATCGTGGATCAGACCGGCGGCGATCATCTTGTCGACGATCTCATCGCCCAAGCCGTCCACATCCATGCAGCCGCGGCTCACCCAGTGGAGCAGGCGCTCCTTGAGCTGCGCGGGGCAGTCGATGGACACGCAGCGATAGGCAACCTCGCCATCCTCGTGCACCACGGGGCTGCCGCACACGGGGCAAACCTCGGGCATTTGCCAGTCAACGCTGTCCGCCGGGCGCTTGTCGAGCACCGGCCCCACAACCTCGGGGATCACGTCGCCTGCCTTGTGCACGATGATGGTGTCGCCCTCGCGCACGTTTTTGCGGCGGATCTCGTCGATGTTGTGCAGCGTGGCGCGTGCGATGGTGGAACCCGCGACTGTCACCGGGTCAAACTCGGCGACCGGCGTGAGCACGCCCGTGCGGCCCACCTGGATGCGAATCTCGCGCAGGACAGTCTGCTTTTCCTCGGGCGGAAACTTAAAGGCGATGGCCCAGCGCGGCGCGCGGGCGGTAAAGCCCAGGTCGAGCTGCTGCTGGAAGCTGTCGACCTTTACGACCACGCCGTCGATGTCGTAGTCCAGGTCGCCGCGATGCTCGAGCGCCTGGGCGCAGAACTCGTGGACCTCGGCCGGCGTGGCGCAGCGAGCCACGTTGGGGTTGAC
>CALLSU010000025.1:0-19218 GCA_938011935.1 uncultured Collinsella sp. | reverse complement strand
CCGAACCGCCCTGGCGCGAGCCGCCGCGAACCTCGTGGCCAACGCCGCCGAGCACGCACGCTCGCGCGTGGCTGTCTCCTGCGACGTCGCGGGCGGGCACCTCGTCATCGAGGTTGCCGACGACGGACCGGGCTTTTCTCCCGCCGCCCTCGAACGCGGCTGCGAGCGCCTCTTCACAGACGACTCCTCCCGCTCCTCGCGTGACGAAGGCCGCCACTACGGGCTCGGCCTCCACGTCGCCTCCGAGGCCGCGAGCGCCCACGGGGGATCCGTCTCGCTCGCCAACGGCCCCTCGGGCGGTGCGGTGGCCACCATCGCGGTCCCCCTGTGCGGGATCTGACGATTTCCTCGATGTCTACCTCGACTGCGATATGTCGCTCGCCGAGGCCGCGACGAGATGGTGTTGCGTCTGCCCCGTTTGGTGCTTCTAGCTCAAATTTGATCTGATGTAAGGCCCGTGCAATCCTGCATGGGCCTTACTTTTGGCAATTGCTCGACCGATTCGTGGCTTGAAACACAAATTATCGAGTTAAGGAGAAATGGGGTCATACAGCAGCTCTCAGAGCGCTTGCCGCACTCCCCCGCCATTACCTCTGCGGCGTCCTCGTATAGAGCCCATACCGTTTGGCATATCGTTGCAATCGCCCACTTGTCCACCGGTCAAGTGAACTACTGGAATAAATACAGCGACACGCTTGTCCGTTACAGTCGCTATATCTGTGTAAATCGCCGCGATAAATACAGCCTGTACTCGGCTGTATACCAACTACGCGTATGTAGATTCATATCGCGTTAATAAATCGGCTCAAGCGTGTGCAAAACGCGCAAGTAACCGCAAAAGGCGATTATCGCTCAGGTAGATTTTTGGCACCCTGTTGCTTACTGAAAATTAAGCAATTGCTTAAAACAAAAAAGGTCAGGCACTAAGTGCCTGACCTGCAAACTTCTGGTCGGGACGACTGGATTCGAACCAGCGACCCCTTGACCCCCAGTCAAGTGCGCTACCAAGCTGCGCCACGTCCCGAAGCTTTTGTTTGTTGCTCTGCTCTCGCTCGCAACAGGGAGTATATTAACCCGAAACTTTGTCCTTGTGCAAGAACTTTTTTACAAATTTTGAAGCAAGTCCAAAATTGTATCTGCGAGCTGGGGTTTTGTTAGTACGGGTAGTTCTTGCGTACCCGCTATGCTCACGATCCAAGCCTTGTTGGTGTCGGTTCCAAAGCCCGAATCGGCGCGTGAGACATCGTTGGCAATAATGGCATCGCAGCCTTTGCGGGTCAATTTGCGCTCGGCGTACTCGACGACGTTATCAGTCTCGGCTGCAAAGCCGATTACGAGGCGATCGCCCTTTTGGCGTGAAAGTTCGGCCAAGATGTCAACGGTCTCGACGAGCTCGATTCGATCCAGGCGCTCGTTGGCCTTTTTGAGTTTATGGTCCGCCGGGGCCGCCGGCGTGTAGTCGGCGACGGCGGCGGCGCAAATGGCCGCGTCGGCCGTCCGGAAGGCGCTCAGCGCTGCCTTGAGCATTTCTGAGGCGGTCTGTACGTGCACGCAATCCACACCGCGGGGAACATCGAGCGATGTCGGTCCCAGCACGAGCGTGACGGCGGCACCGCGACGTGCGGCCTCCCCCGCCAGGGCGATGCCCATCTTGCCCGAAGAACGGTTGCCAATGAATCGCACCGGGTCGATCGGCTCGTGCGTGGGGCCGGCGGTGATGACGATGCGCTTGCCCGTCAGGTCTTGCGGCACGGGGTTGAGCACCTCACAGACAGCCTCGACGATGTCCTCGGGCTCGCTCATGCGTCCCGTGTCCACGTCGCCGCAGGCAAGGTAGCCACTGCCGGGTCCCACCACATGGACACCGCGCTCGCGCAGCGTGGACATGTTGGCCTGTGTCGCCGGCGCCTTCCACATGCCGTTGTTCATAGCGGGTGCGATCACGATGGGTCGCGGCGTCGCAAGTAGCGTGGTGGAGATGAGGTCGTCGGCGATGCCGTTGGCCATCTTGGCGATGATATTGGCCGTCGCGGGCGCCACGACCACCAGATCGGGCTCTTGCGCCAGCGAAATGTGGTGGATGGGGTCGGAGGGGTCGTCGAACAGGCCTACGGCGACGGGCTCGTTGGTGAGCGCACGGAAGGTGAGCGGGCCGACAAACTCGGTGGCATGCTCGCTCATAACGACCTTGACGCGCGCGCCGCGCTTTTGGAGCTGGCGCACGATATTGCACGACTTATAGGCGGCGATCCCGCCGGTAATGCCCAGCAGGATCGTTTTTCCCTCAAGTTGCATTGAATTGTTGGATGCCGCCGTCATCGCTAGGCTTCCTTGCTCGGGAGTACCAGGAGGCGGTGGCAGTACGGGCAGTGCGTAATCTCGCTGCCGTCGTGGTTGAGGTCGCTCATGGACGATGCCTGCAGCGCGGTGTGGCAGACCGTGGGAATGTTGCCCTGGATGGTCTCGACGGCCAGGTCGCGGAACTGCTTCAGCAGACGCTCGTAGTCGGTGAGCACGTCGGTCGGCAGCGTGGCGGCAAGCGCGGTGCGCTCCTTGGTGGCGGCATCAATCTGGGCCTGGAGGTCGGCGGCCTTGGCGCGGGCGGCCTTGGTATCGGCCTTCACGCCCTCCTCGAACTTGGCGATGATGGCCTGCGCGCGAGCCTCGCGGTCGAGCGCCTCCTTGTGGGCGACGACGACGTCCTTGCGGGTGTGCTCGATCTTGTCCAGACGCTTGGCCAGGGTGGCGAGCTCGTTCTCTAGGTCCTGAACCTCGCGGTAGTCGGAGCCGTCGACATGGCGCTTCTTGGCAGCCTCGATGGCGTTGTTGGTCTGAATCTCGGTGGTGTTGAGATCGTCGAGCTCAATGTCCAGATCCTTGCGCTGGGCGTAGAGCTTGGTCATCTCGGACTTGAGCTTCACATAGGTCTTGCGCTTTGAAGCGAGCTCCTTGAGCTCCGGCATATTGGCAAGTTCGCTCTTGTTGCGGGCGAGCTCCAAATCGATCTGTTGCAGCTTGAGTAGCGTAGCGCCGGCGCTCATAAGTTCTCTCCTTTTGTCACAGTCCACCATTGGCAAGGGTTCAGTATTTTAATCGCATGACGGGGGTCGGCCCCGGCGTCAACTGCAGAGTTCATCAATATATCAACGAACGGCTCCTCGGAGCGGTCGTGGCCGAGCAAGATCACCGGCAGCCCGCGCAAGGCAAGGTCTTGCGCCACGTGGTAGCCCGCCTCGCCCGTCACGACAACATCTGCGCCCGCGGCGATGGCGAGCTCTCCGAAGTCGCCCAGGGAGCCGCCCAAAATGGCGACGGTGCGGCACGGGCGATCAGCTTTGCCCCACACACGCGGGTCGCTACCAAAGGCCGTGGCAGCACGGGTGGCAAGATCGCGCAGCGTGCACGGGTCGTTGAGCGTTGCAAGTGCGCCCAGGCCGGTGGCCTCGGGGTCGTCCACGTGCTCCAGTGAGCTCACGGGTGCGGCACCCAGCAGCTTGCTCAGGCAGACACGGGCGTCGTGCGAGCGGTCCAGGTTGGTGTGGAGCGAGATAATGCTCACCCCGCAGCGGGCAGCCTCGTAGAGGGCCGCACTGCACTGGGGTCGTGTGGCATCCGCCGGGCAAAAGGCCTCGGGTGCCTTGATGTATATGGGATGATGCGTCAGCAGCACGTTGGCGCTTGCTTCTTGGGCGCGGCGAACATTAGCCTCGGTCGCATCGAGTGCGCAGGCCACGCCGGTAATCTCGGCGGCCGGATCGCCAACGGAGAGTCCTACGTGATCCCAGCCCTCGGCGTCCGCCTTGGGATAGCGTGCCAGCAGCGCGCGCTCAAGCTCGGCGACGATCATGCGGCGCCTACGATCGAGAGTAGCGTCTGGGCAAATTCGTCCAGATCGCCCGGATTCACGCGGTCATCAAAGGAAATGCGCAGTGCGCCCAATGCCTGCTCGCGACCGATGCCCATCGCGCTCAAAACGTGGCTGGGGTCCATACTGCCGCTCGAGCATGCCGAGCCTGCCGATACCTCAAAGCCGGCAGCGTCGAGCTTGATGATGAGCTCCTCGGAGTCCATGCCGTCAATGTAGATCGATACCATGCCGGGCAGACGGTCGGCATGCGCATAGTCGCCCATCGTGGCGTGAATGCGCGGATGGGCCGTAAGCGTGGCGTAGAGCTTGTCGGAAAGGGCTTGCAGCTTCGCGCGCTCCTGAGCCACATGGGGCGTCAGAGACGAGGCGGCAGCGGCAAAGGCGAGCTGCGTTCGCAGGTCTTGCGTGCCGGCACGACGACCGGCCTCCTGTCCGCCGCCAAAGATGCGCGGGCGCAGCGGCGTGCGGTTCTTAAGGTAGAGCGCGCCGGATGCCACAGGGCCGCCGATCTTATGCGCGGCAACGGACATGGCATCGACGCCCAGCTCGGTGACATCGAGCGGAATATGCAGATAGCCCTGGATGGCATCGGTGTGGAAAAGGGCGCCCACGGTATGCGCGGCCGCGGCAAGCTCGCGGATGGGCTGCACCACGCCGGTCTCGTTGTTGGCAACCATGATGCTCACGAGCGCCACGTCGTCGCCTAGTAGCTCGACAAGCGCGGCAGGCTCAATGTAGCCCGCGCGGCAAGGCGTCGCCAGGTCGACGGTAAAACCGGCGGCACGCAGCAGCGGCAGGTTGTCCAGAATCGAATCGTGCTCGATGGCAGATACGATCACGCGGTTACGCTTGCGATCGCGCTGACGGGCGCCCTCGGCAAGACCGAGCAGCGCCAGCTGGTTTGCCTCGGTGCCGCCGTTGGTCAGTACAATCTCGGACGGGCGGACGCGCGCGCCAAAGCTGCGGGCGATCTCGCGACGTGCAACCTCCAGACGCGCGGCAGCCTTGCGGCCGAGCGAATGCAGCGAGTTGGGGTTGACGCCGGCAAGCTCGCTGTCGTCGTACTCGCGCTGCGCAAGGAGCGCCTCGGCGCGCATGGGCGTCGAGGCGGCATAGTCAAGATTAACGGGTATGCGGTTTTGACCTGCGGTCATAAGGGTTTATGCCTCCTGTGCGGCCTCGTTGCCCAGCTTCTGCAGCAGCGCAACCTCGGCAGCGGGATCTTCGGACTTAAATACGGCGGAGCCGGCCACCAGGACATCGGCACCGGCCTTGACGACCTCGGCGATGTTTTTGGAAGAGATGCCGCCGTCGACCTCGATCATGGGCGACACGCCGTGGCGCTCGCACATGGCTTTGAGCTCGTGGAGCTTGGCAATGGTGCCCGGGATAAAGCTCTGGCCGCCAAAGCCGGGGTTCACGCTCATCAGCAGCACCATATCGACGACGTCGATGATGCTCTCGAGCACGCACACGGGGGTGGCGGGGTTGAGCACCACACCGGCCTTGACGCCGCGCTGCTGAAGATGCGTGAGCGTGCGGTGCAGGTGCGTGGAGGCCTCATAGTGCACGGTGATCATGTCGGCACCGGCGTCGGCGTACCAATCGACCGTCTCATCGGGGTTCGATACCATCAGGTGCGCGTCGACCGGCACGTCGGTGGAGCGCTTGACGGCCTTGAGGATGTCAACGCCAAAGGTGAGGTTGCCGGTAAAGTGACCGTCCATAACGTCGAAGTGCACGTAGTCGGCACCGGCGATCTTGTCGAGCTCGCCCCTGAGGTTGGCCATGTCGGCCGAAAGGACGGACGGAGCGATTTTAATGGAACCCATGGTAGAAGCCTTTCTGCGCTAGTCGGTGAGTCCGTAGAACTCTTGAGAAGGGACGCGGTCGGTAAGAATCTCGAGCGCCCTATCCAAAGTAACACCGTTGTAGAGCGTTTGCTCCACGGCAAAGGTGAGCGGAATGTCTACGCCCAGTGAACGGGCAAGTTCGCTGACGCTGCGGGCTGCGACGGCGCCCTCGACCACCATATGCGTACGCGTCTGGTACTCGTCGAGCGACACGCCGTGGGCAAACTCGTAGCCAAAGGTGCGGTTGCGCGAATGCTCCGAGGTACAGGTGGCAATGAGGTCGCCCATGCCGGCAAGTCCCATGCAGGTCATGGCCTGGCCGCCGCGGGCGTGCACCAGACGGCTGATCTCGGCCAGGCCGCGCGTCATGATGAGGGCGAGCGTGTTGTCGCCCGCACCAGAACCGGCGGAAATGCCGCACACGATGGCGATGACGTTTTTCATAGCGCCGCAAACCTCGACACCGGTCATATCCTGCGACAGGTAGATGCGGAAGGCCGTGGACAGCAGCAGCTCCTTAAAGGTCTCCCCCACCTGCTGGTCCTCGCTGGCGATGACGGCGGCAGAAAGCCCGCCGCGGCAGATCTCCTCGGCATGGTTGGGGCCCGAGAGGGCCGCCACACGCCGCTCGTTGCCGATCTCGCTGGCAATGACCTCGCTCATGAGCAGGCCAGACTCGGGCTCGATGCCCTTAGTGAGGCAGAGCACTGGGGCGTCGTCCGCGATGAACGGCGCCGCCTGATGGCACACGTCGCGCAAGTGCGTGGAGGGCACGGCAAAGATGATGGCCTCGGCGCCGTCGAGCGCCTGGGCGAGCTCGGTCGTTGCTACCACGTTGTCCGGCAGCTCATATCCCACCAGATAGCGCGGGTTGCGGTGCTCGCCGTTAATGCCGGTGGCCGTCTGCTCACTATGGGCCCACATGGTCACGCGCTCGGCTCGCGCGGCGGCAAGGCCGGCGACGGCGGTTCCCCAGGAGCCGGAGCCAATCAGCGCAACATTCATGACTCTCTCCTACTTATCGTCGGGCTCGGTGACGCGCTTGGTAAACGAGAGCTTGGACTCCTTACCAGTCATGAGCTTTTGGATATTCGCGCGATGGGCCCACACCACGGTGATGCCGATCATCGCCATGCAAAACTTAAGTCCCAGGCTGCTGTACGGAAAGACCGCGCAAGCAGCGATGGGAAGACCGATGGCAGCGGCAAGCGAGCCCACCGACACATACTTGGTGATGGCGACGGCCACGATAAACATGCCCAGCAGCGACAGGCCAATGGGCCAGTACCAGGCGAGGATGACGCCCAGACCAACCGCGATACCCTTGCCGCCATGGAAGTTGAGGTAGGGCGAGAAGATATGGCCCCACACCGCTGCCAGGCAAATGACGCCGAGCATCCAATCGCCGGGGGCTCCGGGCGCCATGATGCTTACGGGGAAGCCATAGCCCACGCCCGCGATGAGCGGACGGGCGATAAGGACACAGATGGTGCCCTTAAGGCAGTCGAGCAGCAGGGTGAGCGCGGCCACCTTGGGGCCGGCCACGCGCAGGGCGTTGGTGGTGCCGATGTTGCCGGAACCCGCCTTGCGAATGTCGGTGTGGTTGAACACGCGGCCCAAGATCAGGCCAAACGGAATCGCCCCGATAAAGAACGAGACCACGGCGCAGATGGCGGTCAGCAGAATCGGATTATGCATCCTTTTGCTCCTTCTTCCTAAAGAAGAGTCGAATGGGCGTGCCGGCAAAATCGAAGGTCGAGCGCATGCGGTTCTCCACGTAGCGCTGGTAGGTGTCGTTGACCAGATCGCTATGGTTGACGAAGAACGTGAACGTCGGCGGGTTGACGCCCGTCTGGGTCACGTAGTGCATGCGCAGGCGGCGCTTGCCGTCCACCACGGTATGACCGAACTCGCGCAGGTCGGTGAGGAACGTGTTGAGGCGCGAGGTGCTGATCTTCTGCGAGCGCGTCTTTTCGGCGGCGTCGACCATTGCCCAGATCTTCTCCACGCTGCGGCCGGTCAGGGCCGAGATGCGCAGATACTGGGCCCAGGGAGCCATGACGCCCAGACGGCGGTCGACGGTCTCCATGCAGGCCTCGCGCTTGCGGTCGTCGTCGAGCAGGTCCCACTTGTTGAGCAGCACCACGACGGCGCAGCCGCGCTCGATGGCCAAGCCCATGACCTTCTGGTCCTGCTCGGTAACGCCCACGGAGGCGTCGACGACGAGCAGCGCCACGTCGGCGCGATCGATGGCGCGCAGGCCGCGGACCATCGAGTAGTACTCGATATTCTCGTACACGGTGCTCTTCTTGCGAATACCAGCGGTGTCAACCATGCGGTAGTGCTTGCCGTTGCGCTCCACGACGGTGTCGATGGCGTCGCGCGTCGTGCCGGCAATGTTGGACACGATAGAGCGGTCGGCGCCCAGGATGCGGTTGAACAGCGAGGACTTACCGGCGTTGGGGCGGCCGATGATGGCCACGTTCAGCGCATCGGGGAACTCGTCGGCGACCTCGTCCTCTTCCTCCGGAAGCAGGGCCACGATATCGTCGAGCAGGTCGCCCGTGCCATGACCATGCAGGGCCGAGAGCGGCGTGGGCTCACCGATGCCGAGCGAATAGAACTCCCAGATGCTGTCGTTTTCGCGATCGGGGTTGTCGAGCTTGTTCACCAGCAGAAAGACCGGCTTGTCGCAGCGCTTGAGCATGCGGGCGACCGACTCGTCCTCCTCGGTGACGCCGGTGCGGCCATCGACCACAAACAGGATGACGGCGGCTTCCTCGGCGGCGGCGAGCGCCTGGTCGCGGATGGACGTGGCAAAGACGTCGTCGCTCTTGAGCGGCTCGATACCGCCCGTGTCGACGATGGTGAACTCGCGGCCGTTCCAATCGGCCGTGTGATATGAGCGATCGCGCGTGACGCCGCGAGACTCGTGGACGATGGCGTCCGAGGTCTGGGCCAGGCGGTTAACGAGCGTGGACTTGCCCACGTTGGGGCGTCCGACGACGGCGACGATAGGTTTCATCTGCTCTCCTTTAATGGGTAGGGTCAGCGGAATTAGTAGAGTCGGCAGGCACAATGCCAAGGATGTGCTCCAGGGTATCGAGCAGCTCATGCGGCATGGTCGACACCACATGAACCTCGGCGCCGCGACTGGTAAGGCTTGCGAGTAAATCGTCACGATGATACTCGTCAAGCGTCATGCCGTCAGCGTTGAACATGAGCTTAGGCACAAAGAGCATAACCCCCGACAGATCTTGGGGCAGCTGCTCCAAGATGTCACACGCGACGATGAGGCCGGTCACGTCCACGTTGCCGCCAAAGTAGCGGTTCTTGATGGCCGTGACAGTGCCGGCGAGTCCCTGGGGCGACTCCACAAAGCGGGCCACCGTGTCGCGTGCGCTGGCGCCCGAGAGGCACAGCAGGTGCTGGCTGCGGGCGGCGATGGCCTCGCGGACGCGGGCCAGACGCTCGGTATCGGCGGCAAGCACGTCGTCGGTCTCGTCTAGATACGAGCGGATCATGCCGATGCCGTCGTAGTACTGCGGGTAACCGTCGTAAAAGTCCGCCTCGGGAGGATCGATGCCGGCGTCCAGATAGAACTCGTCGCTCATCTGGAAGGTGTGGCGGCCAAAGCGCTCGAAGGCACGGTCCTGGTAGGGACGGATCATGGCAATGGTCTCGCGCGCCAGCTCGGGCTTGTCGCTGTAGGACCAGCTAAAACGGTTCTGATGCTTGGTAAAGCCGAGCGGCACGATGCCCAGGCTTGTGATTTGCTCGTGCTCCTCGCAAAAGCGCAGGGTCTTTTCCAGCTCCTCGCCGTCGTTCATGCCGGGGCATAGCACAATCTGCGCGTGAATCTCGATGCCGGCGGCCATGATGGTCTCGAGTACGTCCATGCCTCGCTGAGCGTTACGGCCCATCATACGACGGCGGACGTCGGGGCTCACAGCGTGGACCGACACGTTCATGGGACTCATGTTGCGCTGGATGACGTTTTGCACGTCCTCGTCGGTGAGGTTCGTAAGCGTGACAAAGTTGCCTTGCAAAAAGCTTAGGCGATAGTCGTCGTCGCGAATATAGAGCGTGGAGCGGCCGCCCTTGGGGAGCATGGTCATAAAGCAGAACACGCAGGCGTTGACGCAGGTACGCATGCCGTCGAAGATGGGGCCATCGAACTCCAAACCCCAATCCTCGCCGGGAAAGCGGTCGAGCTCGACGGGGGTGACGGTGCCGTCGCGCGGGTCGAAAACCTCGAGCTCGACGGTATCATCGTCGGCCTCCCAGAGCCACACAATCATGTCGGTAAGCTGCTCACCGTTGACCGTGAGCACGCGCATGCCCGGCTCGATACCCACATCCCACGCGGGCGATTCGGGACGCACGTTCTTGACGAGCGCGCCCTCACCCGGCTCGGGGTCGCGGCTGCGCCCGTAATCGGCCACCTCGGCGGCGTATGCGGGTACGGTCTGGTCCATGGTTAGCGGCAAAGCTCCTTGATGCGCGTGACGGCGCGTTCGATGTGTTCTTGCGGGGTGGAGGCTCCGGCGGTGATGCCGATGTGGTGAGCGTCGGCAAACCACGCGGCCTGGAGCTCGGAAGCTTCCTCGATGTGATGCGTACGCTCGCAGGCGTCTGCGCAAATCTGCGCCAGGCGGCGGGTGTTGCCCGAGTTCTTGCCGCCCACGATGACCATGCAGTCGCAGCGGTTGGCGAGGGATGCCGCCGCCTGCTGGCGCTCGCTTGTGGCGGCACAGATCGTGTTGATCACACGCAGCTCCTGCACGCGCGGGGTGATGGAGGCCACAACCTCGGCCAGGTTCTGCGCGGTCTGGGTAGTCTGCACGACGAGGCCTACCTTGCCCTTGAGCGGCAGCACGTCCGCATCGGCGGCGCAGCTCACGACCTGTGCATCATTGCCGGCGTGGCCCAAGATGCCCTCAACCTCGGGATGGCCCGGCTCGCCTACGACTACCACGCGGTAGCCCTCGCGTACCAGGCGCTCGGCGGCCACATGGACCTTCTTCACGTAGGGACAGGTGGCGTCGACCACGGTAAGGCCGCGCTCGCGGGCAGCATCGATCACTTGCGGCACCACGCCGTGGGCGCGGATGATCACGGTACCGGTTGCGGCGCTATCCAGGTTCTCAGCCAGGCTAACGCCTGCCTCAGCGAGCTCGCGCACCACGATAGGGTTATGGATGAGCGGACCCAAGGTATGGACCTGATTGCACTCCCCTGCCTGCGGCGCAGCGGCCAGCGCCATATCGAGCGCACGCTGTACGCCGTAGCAAGTGCCGGCGTGGGCGGCGATCTCGATGGTAGGCGCGGTTGCCTGGTCGGACGCAGTCGCGGCGGTGTTCGTCACGTTCTCGCTCATGGCTAGAACCTGCCCGGATGCTCGGCGCACAGCTCGTCACGCATGGCGTATACGCGGCTCATGGCCTCGGACTCAAACCAGGTCAGGCGCTCCGTACGCTTAAGCCCGGCCGGCGCGTCCGAAAGCGCGACGGCCTTGCCGGCACGAATCCAGCACTTCTTGGGACGCATGAGCTTTTTGCCCGCGGGCGTGATGTCGGACCAGCCGCAAATGGCGAGCGGGTTGACGGGCGCCTTGCCCATCTGAGCGATGAGCGCAAAACCGCCGTGGACCTCGGGCTTGATCTCGCGCGAGCGGATGCGCGTGCCCTCGGGGAAGATCAGGACGTCCTCGCCGCGCTGCAGCGCATGCTGGGCGGCGCGCAGGCACTTCATATCGGCAGTACCGCGCTCCACGGGAATGCCGCCAACGCGGCTAAAGGCCCAGCGCACAATCTTGCTCTTGGCAAATTCGGACTTAAAGATGGGACGAATGCGGCGGCCCCCAAAGAACAACGCCGTCTCCACGGCCAAGAGCTCGGCCATCGAGGTGTGGTTGCAGATGACCACGCTGCCGCGGCCTTCCTGACGCTCAAACAGCAGGTCAGCGTCCTCGACCTTCCAACGCCACATGAGCTTGGAGAAGGCCCAAAGGATGGCCATGACTACGACGACGGTGCCGCGGATGAGCGCTGGGAACTCGGCGTAGGGAGCGTTGTAATAATCCTCGGGCGTCTGCTTAAACAGGCGCATGGCCTACCTCCTTTGGTTGATGAGGTCCTCGATTATCGAGACGACCTCGTCGATGGTGTGGGCGGTGGAGTCGACGTGCACGGCGTCCTCGGCGGGCACGAGCGGCGCCACCTCGCGGCTGCTGTCGAGTTTATCGCGTTGCTTGAGGGCGTCGAGGGTCTCGTCGACCTCGGCCTCGAGCTGCTCGGTGGTGAGCGTCTGGGCGTCGTTCTGGTGGCGCTGCAGCACGCGGCGACGGGCGCGCTCGCGCGGGTCAGCGGTCAGGAAGACCTTTACTTGCGCGTTGGGGAATACGACGGTACCGATGTCGCGACCCTCGGCCACGATATCGCGGTCCTCGGCGGCGCGGCGCTGGTGAATGAGCATGGCGGCGCGCACGCCCGGGTAGGCCGAGACCTTGGATACGTTGGCGTCGACCTGCGGGGTACGGATGGCGGCCGAAGCGTCCTGGCCGTCAATGGTCAGGCGCGTGTCCTCGCCGGTGCCGTTGGTAAAGCGAATCTCGATCTGCTCGGCGAGGGCGTCGATGGCCGCCTCGTCGTCCAGGTCGATGCCGCGGTCGAGTGCGGCGAAGGTGACGGCGCGATACATGGCACCCGTGTCGAGTTTGTTAAAGCCCAGCTGGCGGGCGATCTCCTTGGCGATGGTGGACTTGCCGGAACCGGCGGGGCCGTCGATGGCGACGATCATGCAATGCTTCCTTTCGGTGGTTGACGTGTTGGTATGGGACGCGGACGCTGCTTGCTGGCGGACTGGCTAGCCCGTGTAGCGTTCACGATAGGTGTTGCGCTTAGGCGCGGAGCCGTGGCTGCCGTGGTGACGCGTGCGGGTCGCGGCGTTGGTCGCCGCCGCGCCGGCGCGCTTGCCGACGGCCTGCTTGGGCGGGATGCCGCCGGCCTTGAGGATCTGCACCTCGCGGTCGGTGAGCTCGCGCCATGAGCCCTTGGCCACGCCCTCGAGCTCAAGGCCGGCAAAGTTACAGCGGTGCAGGCGGATCACCGGATGGTGGATCTTGCTCAGCATGCGCTTGACCTGGTTCTTGCGACCCTCGCGGATGATGACCTCCACGGCGGTGGTGCCGGGCTTGACGCCTTGGGGAGCTACGGCCTCGGCCTCGCGTGCGGTGATGACGCGGCAGATTGCCGGCTGGCACAGACCGTCGTCGAGCTCGATGCCACGGCGGAGTGGCGTGAGATCGTGGTCGGACAGCTGTCCGTCAACGAGTGCCTGGTAGGTCTTATAGACATGCTTGCTGGGGTGCAGCAGGTCCTGCGACAGGTCGCCGTCGGTGGTAAAGAGCAAAAGACCTGTGGTGTCGCGGTCCAGGCGGCCCACAGGGAACAGGCCCGGAAAGCGGTCGCGCGGGACCAGGTCGGCCACGCAAGGGCGCTCCTGCGGATCGCTCATGGTGGTGAGGTAGCCGGTCGGCTTGTAGAGCATCAGGTACACGGAGCCCTGGTTGAGCTTGACGGGCATGCCGTCGACCTCGATATGGTCGCGGTCAACGTCGACCTTGGTGCCCAGCTCCGTCGCGACCTCGCCGTTGACGGTCACGCGGCCGGCGGTCATTAGGTCCTCCGAGCCACGGCGGCTCGCCACGCCCGCGCGCGCCAAAAAGCGCTGCAGGCGCATGGTGTGCGGATAGACGGGCTGGGCGTCGGTGGCGGGTACTGCGTTGCCCATGGCGCGCGTCTCCCCTACTTCGTTAGTCCTCGTCATGTAAATCCTCCGAGGTCTCGTCGACGACCAGGGTTTCCAAGTCCTCGACCGCCTCAACATCTTCAACATCGGTATCGAGCAGTTCGCGCTCTTCGTCCAGGTCCTCGGCCTGCTCCTCGAGCGTGGACTGAATGCTGCGGCCGCTCAGGCGCTCGCGGATAAACTGACGCGACTGCTCGTCGGGGGCAAACTGCTCCAGATCGGGCAGGTCGCGGGTGGAGCGTAGACCAAACTTTTCCAAGAAGGCGTTGGTCGTGCCATAGATGATCGCCTGACCGCGCTGGGGGTCGCGGCCGAGCTCGCGCACCAGGCCCTTGTCCACGAGCGACGCAATGACGCCGTCGGAGTTGACGCCGCGTATGCCTTTGACCACCTCGCGCGTCACGGGCTGGTGGTATGCGATGACGGCCAGGGTTTCAAGCGCCGCCTGCGACAGCTTTTGCGTGTCCCAGCTCAACACATAGGCCTCGACCACATCGTGGTAGGCGGGATGCGTAAACAGGCGCCAGCCGCCGGCGACCTCGCGCAGCTGAAAGCCGCGGTTGGCTTCCTCGTACTCAACCTTGAGCTCGGCGAGCAGCGATGCGCATTCGCCAGGGGCGATATCTAGCGCACCTGCCAGCGCAGGCGCGCTCACCGGGTCGCTCGACACCAGCAGCAGCGCCTCGAGGGCGCCTTTGAGGCTGTTTACCTCCAGCGTGGAAAGGGTTGACATGGTTGCGGCTCCTATTCGGTGAGCTCGGGGCCCTCGCCGGGCACGTATGCCTCGGCGCCCTCGACGCGGTTGATTTGAATGGTTCCAAAGATCTCGTCCTGGCTCAGCGTGAGCGAGCCGCGCTTGGCGAGCTCGAGCATGGCCAGGAAGGTGACGACGAGCTGCTCGGTGGTGGCGTCGCCGTCCAACAGCTCGCGGAAGGTGCAAGTTTGGTGCGCCATGGTAAAGCGGTCGACCGAGGCTACGGTCAGATCGAGCGGCACGCGATGCGGCGCCACGTGCTCGGCCTCCAGCAGGAAGGTCTGGCGCTTGCCGTCCAGGTCGGCACAGATGACGGCGAGGCCGCGCAGGGTGATGCCGGCCAGGTAGTCGGGCATAAGGCCCAAAAACTCGGGGTCGGGGCCGGCCACACGCGGGTGCATGCGGCTTTCGGCCTGCATGCGGGCACCGAGGGCCGCAGCCGCACCCTTAAACTGCTTGTAGGCAATCAGACGCTGAATCAGGACCTCGCGCAGGGCGTCGCCGTCGAGCGCGCTGAGTTCCTCGAGGTCTTCGTCGAACTCGCCATCGTCGTCATCAATTTTACGCGGGGCCTCCTGCGGGACCAGAGAGGCGGCCTTGATGTCCAGAAGGGTTGCCGCGACCAGCAGAAAGTCGCTCGCCACGTCCAGGTCCAGCGCCTCGATGCGCTCAGCCTCGGCAAGGTACTGCTCGGCCACCTCGCTGATGGAGATAGCGCCGATATCTACTTTTTGGCGGGTTACCAGCTGCAGCAGCAGGTCGAACGGTCCGCTGTAGACCTGCGTCGACACGCGATACGACATCTTCGACCTCCTTTGACGGCGCCTTCGCGGCGCGGTTTGGGTGCATGTTACGACCGTTTTGCACGGTCGACCTGTAAGTTTACCTTAGATGCCGGCGATTGCGAAGTTGAGCAGCTGCTCAGCAAGCGGATACACGGTAACGTCGAAATAGCGGCCGATCACGTCGATGCCGGTCCACATGGGCAGCAGGTACAGAACTAGGATGAGGATGGGCATAGCGTATTGCTGCAGACGGTAATAGTTGTTGAGTGCTTTGCCTTTGAAGAAGGGCACGATGATCGATGAGCCATCGAGCGGCGGGATCGGGATGAGGTTGAAGAACGCAAGCGACAGGTTGACCACGATAAACGTGGCGCCGAAGTTCATGATCTGTGACGCCAGGGCAAATGACATGCTGGTGTAGAGGCTGCCATAGGTCAGGCGCATGAGGGCGGCCGCAAGGCATGCCAGCGCGATGTTCGATGCGGGGCCGGCTGCGCTCACCAGAACCTCGTCGCGCTTGGGGTGCTTGAGATTGTTGAGGTAGACGGGCACGGGCTTGGCGAAGGCGAACACCGGGCCGCCAGCGGCAAGCATGAGCAGCGGCAGGATGATGGTGCCAAACGGGTCGATATGGTTGAGCGGGTTGAGCGAGACGCGTCCGCGCGAACGGGCCGTCTTATCGCCGAGTGCCCAGGCCGCGGCGGCGTGCGCACTCTCGTGGATCACGATACCCACGATGACGGCGACGGCGCTGGCGAGAAGGCTCATGATGTAGCTGCTGGACATGGCGCTCCCCTAGCGGACGCGGCGCGAGGCGCGCGTGAGCAGGTAGTCAATTGCAAACAGGATCACAGCGACGATAGCGTAATCTAAGCGGAACACGCCGCCAAACGGTGAGGTGATGACGCCGTAGCCGGCGATGGCGCTCGGCAGCGCGCGCGAAAGCTCAACGACAAAGCCCACGATCTGCAGCTTGGCGGTGAGGCCGCTAAAGCACAGCAGCACGGTCATCGTGCTCATAAAGATGCCGCAGATGCGACAGGCGATGGCGATGATGCTCATCGCCACGGCAGCGGCCTTACGAGAGTTCACGCGCGGTCTCCTCTTCGATCAGTGTGGAAAGCTCCAACCATTCGTCCTCGAGCTTGGGCAGCTCTTGCTTAAGGCCGTTATATTCCCCCAGCGCGGCGTTGAACTTATCCTGATCGGCATAAAGCTCTTCGCTTGCCATCAATTCCATAAGCTCGTCATAGCGAGCACGCTTTTTGTCCAGCTCTGCCTCGATCTTCTTGAGCTGGTTGCGCACGCCCTTGAGTTTTTTGTTGAGCGCAGCGCGGGCCTGGGCCTCGGCACGCTTCTGCTCCTTGGTCTTTTTACCCTCGGCAGGCTTGGGGGTGGCGGCGGGCGCATCGGCCTGGGCGGCGGTTGCCTTGGCGGGCTTGGCCGCGGTCGGCGCACTCTCCCCTGCCGCTTCGGCGGCGGCGCGGGCTGCGAGGTCCTCGCGCTTGTAGAGGTAGTAGTCGTAGTCGCCGTCGTAGACCGTGACTTGTCCGTCGCGGATGTCGATGACGCGGTTGGCCACGGCGCGTACCAGGTGCTCGTCGTGGCTGATCAGCACGATGGTACCGGGGAAGTTTTGCAGGGCGTTCTCGAGCATGTCCACCGAGTCGATGTCCAGGTGGTTGGTGGGCTCGTCCAGGCACAGGAGCGCCTCGGGGGCCACGAGCATCTTGGCAAGGGCCAGACGTGCCTTTTCGCCGCCGGAGAGGACGCGGACCTGCTTTTCGATTGCGTCGTTGTCGCTAAACAGGAAGGCACCCAGCAGGCTGCGCTGCTGCGGCACGGTCCACTTGGGCGTAACGGTGTCGATCTCTTGCAGGACGGTATTGGACTCGGTCATACCCTCGAGTGCGTGCTGGGCGTAGTAGGCGACGCCGACGTTGGTGCCTAGGTCGCGGGTGCCGGTGGTGGGCGGCTCCAGGCCGGCGAGGATCTTCATGAGCGTGGACTTGCCGGCGCCGTTGGGGCCGACGAGCGCCACGTGCTCGCCGCGGTAGAGCTTGAGGTCGATGTCGCTGTAGATATGCTTGTTGCCGTAGGACTTGGAGACGCCCTCGAGCCCCACGACCATGTCGCCGGAGCGCGGTGGGTCGGGGAACTTAAAGTCGATGTGCTTGTGGCCCTCGGGCAGGATGACAAGCTCCTTTTTGATCTGCTCGATCTTGCGGATTCGCTCCTGAGCCTGGGCAGCCTTGGTGGGCTTGTAGCGGAACTTGTCGACGAAGACCTGCATGTGGGCGATGTCGCGCTCCTGGGCGGCACGCTTGGCGCGCATCTGCTCCAGGTTGTCTTCGCGCTGCTTGAGGTAGCTGTTGTAGTTGCCGGTGTAGGTGGTCACGCGACGGTTTTCGAGTGCGGCGACGTGGTCGACGCAGGCGTCCATGAAGGCGCGGTCGTGGCTGACGATGAGGACGGCGCCGTCGTAGTTGGCGATAAAGCCGCGCAGCCACTGGACGCTCTCGAGGTCCAGGTGGTTGGTGGGCTCGTCTAGAAGCAGCAGGTCGGGGTGGCGCAGGAAGAGCTTTGCCAGCGCGATACGCATCTGCCAGCCGCCCGAGAACTCGGAGCACGGGCGCTCAAAGTCGGTGACCTTAAAGCCCAGGCCGGACAGGATTTTGCGGGCGTTGCTCTCGAGCTCGTAGCCGCCCAGGTGCTCAAAGCGGTCCTGGACCTGGCCGTACTCGTTAAGGAGTGCGTCGACGTCCTTGCCCTGCTCGGAGAGCTCGGTGATTTGGGCCTGCAGCTCGTTGGCGCGCTCGCCCATGCGGCGGATTTCCTTGGCCGCCGCCATGACCTCGGCGAGGATGGTGGTGTCCTTTTGCTCCAGGTTGGTTTCCTGCTCTAGGTAGCCCACCTGGCAGTCCTTTGCGTACTGGACCTGGCCGGCGTCGGGGCTGTCGATGCCCATGATGATCTTGAGCATGGTGGTTTTGCCGGCGCCGTTGGGGCCCACCACCGCGAAGCGCACGCCGGGGTTGATCAGGAAGGATGCGCCGCTAAAGAGGACGCGCGCGCCGAAGCTTTTTTCGATCTTGTCGACCAGGAGGATCATGGTGCCGCCTTTGACCTTGTGTGCCTATATGAAAAAAGGCCCCAACTTGCGTTGGAGCCTCATTCAATGCTCGGGTGGAGACGAGGGGGATCGAACCCCTGACCTCTTGACTGCCAGTCAAGCGCTCTCCCAGCTGAGCTACGCCCCCGTGCGAAGAAGTACTATACGGGAACTCCGACGGCGATGCAAGGGCAATTTTGGAAAAACTTTCGCCCGTGCCGGCACGGGCGAAACACGACCCGCCCGCTCAACCGGGTTTCCCGTGCTCCGCCAGTCCCATTATCGGACCCGATTGCGAACCGCCCCTCCTCTGCGCCTCAGAACTATGCCGGTTTACTACGATGAATCAGGAATGTTCGACCACGCACGCCTTTTCACGCAACCGTCGGGCTCCCTACCTGCGGTTTTGCAAACGGGGAACACGCGGTGCTCGGGAGTCGCCGATCAGTCGTAGTAAACTGGCGGTGTTTTGAAATGGCATCAGCTTGATTTCGCGGTTAAATGTGTTTGAGCCCTGAATTAATGGCCTTAACTTTTTCTAAAACACGTCTTTTCTGCGACGCGCCTAGATTGGTTGTTGTTTAGCATTGGACTTGATCTTGCGTTGTGCGACTTGCTCGTGCATGGTAGTATTTCACGACGTGAAGCGAAGAAATTAGGCCTTAGATGCCTTTATTAGAATTGCATTCACCGTTCATAAGGGCTCTTGGCGCAACGGTTAGCGCAGGGGACTCATAATCCCTGGGTTCTGGGTTCGAATCCCGGAGGGCCCACCAGAGTATTTTAGGCCGGGCATTACGCCCGGCCTCTTTGTTGTTAGCGCTGCAAACTAGCTTTGCCATCCAGAGACGTAAAGTTATTAACATTCATATTCGTAATTAACAATGGGAATGTCGCCAAGATGCTACCCAACCAACACATGGCTTCAATCGTTAGATAAGAAAAAAGGCCCCAACTTGCGTTGGAGCCTCATTCAATGCTCGGGTGTAGAACACGGTGATCGAACAAAAAAAATAATAACTGCCAGTCAAGCG